>CAZIJS010000004.1:17425-64949 GCA_964539505.1 uncultured Myxococcales bacterium | reverse complement strand
TGGGCAGTGAAGACTGCCTCTATGCAAATGTCTGGACCACTGCCGCCGCACCAGGGGAGAAACGGCCGGTCATGGTTTGGATCCACGGGGGCGGCTGGAACAACGGCTCGGGCGGGTTGGACATCTATCAGGGCGCCCACCTGGCCGAGCTGGGGGCGGTGGTGGTCACGTTCAACTATCGCCTGGGCATCCTGGGGTACCTGGCGCACCCGGCGCTCACCGCCGAGTCGCCAGCGGGTGCATCGGGAAACTATGGAGGGCTGGACCAGGTGCGCCTCCTGGAATGGGTGCGAGACAACATCGAGCAGTTCGGCGGGGACCCCGACAACGTGACCATCTTCGGGGAGTCTGCAGGGGCCAGCTCGGTCTGTGATCTGGTGGCATCTCCCCTGGCCGCCGGGCTCTTTCATCGGGCCGTGATCGAGAGTGCCGCCTGCACTTCCGCGCGCTCAGCCCAATATCTCGACAGGCTTGCTCCGGTCACTGGCAAACAGAGCGCCCAGGCCCTGGGAGAGACGGCAGCTCAGTTGGCGGGATGTGACGAGGCCGAGGATCCGGTGACTTGTCTGCGTTCCAAGACAGTCGCGGAGCTGTTTGCCTCCATCCAGCCGGCTTCGGGTGCATTCGAGGCGGGCAGTAGGCCCTTCTTCCATGCCATCGTGGACGGATCGTTGTTGCCCGAGGCGCCCATGGACATCATTGCAGCGGGCGAACACAACCATGTTCCTGTGATCGGTTCGGTGAACCAGAACGAAAAGGGACTCTGGCGCGCCGGCGAGACCATGCCCATGCTGGGTGGCAGCGGAATCACCATGCAAGACGCTCAGGAGACGGTGGAAGCCACCCGCTTCGCTGCGGTGGTTTCCTGGCTCTTCGGCCAGGATCGGCAGCAAGAGGTGCTGGCCATGTATCCCCAGGTGACCACAGGGCCCGAGGCGGTCATTGCATACGAGCAGCTCATGACGGACCTGGTGTTCCGCTGCCCCCTGAGACGATCCCTGCGGGCCATGGCGCAATGGAATCCAGCCTATCTCGGCTATTTCACCAGGGTCCCCCCCGGCTCCTTCGTGGACAGGGAGCAGTACGGCGCCGTGCATTCTTCGGAGATTCCCTACGTGTTCGGCACCCTGGATGCTGCTGCGCTGATCTACCAGCCTTTGCAGCAAGCGGATCGCGATCTGTCCCATGCCATGATGTCGGCCTGGTATGCACTGGCACAGTCCGGCGATCCCGGCACCGATGCCGTGACCTGGCCTGCCTACCAGGAGTCTTCGGACGAATACCTCCAATGGGACTGGCCGCCCCAGGTGGGCAGTGACCTGCGCAAGGAGCAGTGCGACTACATCGATGCCTTCCGTGAATCGGATGCCTGCAGCGGGATTGGCACCAAACCTATGGCCTGTGCCATGTAGTCTGGTGAGGAGGCCGGCAGGCCGGCAACCATGTGTCAGCGTCTGCGGCCGCCCCTTCGGTCTCTGGGGATACGGAGACGTTTCTTCCAATAGTCCAGGGTTTCTCGTTCCTGGATCAGGCCTGCCATGTGGGCGAGTTCGAAGAGCTGCAGGGCTTCGGGAAACGCTTCGGACCTGGCCATGGATGGGCGCCTGGACTTTCGAGACAGCAGCCTGCGCTGGAGCATCAGGATCTTTCGCGCCCTGTCCATGTCCCGCTTGGGCGTGTTCATGTCCGCCAGGATAGGGGTCAGTCGCTGGTCCAGTGCCCTGGACGGGTCTGCGGCATTCATCCAGTCCCGGCCCAGGATCTCTGTGACCAGGTTCGTAAACACCAGCGCCCTGCTCAGTTCGATGCCAGAACGTTTCATCCGATCTGCTGCAGCGAGTCTTTTGCGAATGCGTCCTGCCAGCACAGGGGTTTCGAGCGCCTTGGCCACGGGTTCGGAGAGTACCTCGAGTACGTCGACGGACTGGGCCCCGTCGATGGAGGCCCGCGAAGCCCCTTCGCTGAGCAGTCGCCGGATCTCTTCGAACACCCGCGCCTTGGCGCAGTAGCGAATTTGCTCGCGAAAGGTGATCATGGCATCGTGGGTGCGCTCTTCGATGGTCATGTCCAGGCGGGCTGCGAACTTGATGGCCCTGAGGATTCGGACCGGGTCCTCGCGAAAGCGGATCTCGGGGTCTCCAATGGTCCGGACGAGCCGGGCCTCGATGTCGGCAAGCCCCTGCACGTAGTCGATGACTTCCTGCGTCTGAGGATCGTAAAACAGTCCGTTGATGGTAAAGTCCCGGCGCAGGGCATCTTCTTCTGCGCTGCCGAAGACATTGTCGCGTTTGATCAGGAGGCTGTCGCTTGGGCCGAGATCCAACGGTTGCGTCGTGGATGCCGCCGGCTCGTCGGGACGTTCCGACTCCGAACCCGGAGTCCCAACGGTATCGCACGAGGGATTATTACTATGGGGATTGGCGCGGAAAGTTGCGGTTTCGATAATTTTGGGACCAAAATGCACGTGCGCGAGTCGAAACCGTCTCCCGATGATCCGGCAGCGGCGCCGAAACAGGGCCTTGACCTCTTCGGGTGTGGCATCGGTGGCCACGTCGAAGTCTTTGGGCCTTCGGCCGAGCAGCAAGTCCCGGACACAGCCTCCCACGAGATAGGCCTGGTGTCCGTGCCTCTTGAGACGCGAAACCACGATCAGGGCATCGGCGTCCAGTTTTGCCCTGGGAAACAGGACCTGTCTGCGGACAGGTGGATGCTTGACGCGTTGTGTCTTCATCGAAAAATGCTAAAAAAATATCTCCGGTCCGCCCATGTCATTGCGGTTCCTTGCATGGTTCGGTACGGCCCCTTGCCTAGGTAAGGCACACATAACCGATGGTACGCTTTTTCACAAGACCAGCCGACGGGAAAATCCCTGGTGACTGTGACGCACCCAGGGTGTCGGTGCTCATGCCGGTTCGAGACGTCGCCGCATTGGTGGGTCGGGCGGTGCGCTCGGTGCTGGACTGTCGAGACGACCTGGAACTGGTGGTGATAGACGACGGGTCGCTCGATGGAACGGCTGCTGCCGTGTTGGAAGCCGGCGCGGGGGATCCCAGGTTGGTCCTGGTGCGTTCCAGTCGGCTCGGGATCGTTGCGGCTCTCCAGCGGGGGCTGCAGGTCTGCCGAGGGCGCTTTGTTGCCAGAATGGATGGCGACGACTGGTGTGACCCGCTGCGGTTTCGTCGGCAGCGCGAGTTTCTGGAGGAACATCCCGACGTGGGGGTCGTGGGGTGCCTGGTGACCGCAGATCCGATGCCACCTCCCGGCGGGGGACTCGATCGCTATCTTTTGTGGCAAAACAGCCTGCTGACCCATGACGCCATGTATGCGGACCGCTACGTGGAGTCTGTCATGTCGCATGCCACGGCCATGTTTCGCAGGGATGTCCTGGATGTCGTGGGAGGCTGGCGCGATGCATCCTGGTCAGAAGATTTGGATCTCTGGCTCAGGCTCATGGCACAGGGCGTGGTTTTCGCCAAGATAGACCAGGTTTGGTACCACTGGACCATCCGCAGCGAGGCGGCCACCTGGACCGATGAACGGTGTTCTCCATCGGCGATGGCTGCAGGAAAATTGCACTATCTGCTCAGCGGTCCCCTGGCCGGTCGAAGAAATGTCCTGGTTTGGGGCACTGGCCGATCCCTGGAGCGGTGGGCCGAAGCGCTGAAAGACCTGGGTCTCCAGGTCGAAACGCTGGCTTTGGATCGGCGTCGAATCCATGCCGGAAAGATCCCTGCTCCCAGCGGGCGGCCCGCCGTGGCTTGCTATGCCTCGTCTCGTCGGAGGACCCTGGTGCGTCGTCTCGCCGCTCGGGCGGGATGGAGCGAGGGGCGCGATCTCTTCTTCGTTGCGTGAACGGTTCTGTCGGCAGGCTGGTCGTTTACTCCTCGTCGGGAGGCTTTGGGCCGGGGTTTTTCGGCCGCCGCCGCAGGATGGGTTCCTGGCTTGGACCGGAACGCGGAGACGGGCGCACCTGGCTTGGTACCCCAGATCCGGTAAACAGGCCCAGTTGTCTGGTGATCCGGCGCTTGGTTCCGAACCCCAGGTTGCATGGAGGATTACCGAATTCCTTGTCTGCGCAACGGCAGAGTCCGAACTGTCGGTGGTACTTGAAGGCCAGGTCGTGGAGCATCTCGTAGAGGCGGCGTCTGTATTCCGGGTCGGGAAGGCTGCGCTGCCTGGGGGAAGGAATGGTCCTGTCCCGGTAGGCTGCCATGATGAGTTGACCTCTGCCTGGGATTTGCTCGGCGAACATGTCGGCCAACCCCGGCCAGGCCCGGAGGATCTCGGTGGTGACGCGCCGGATGCCGATGTCGGCCGCCGTGGCAAACACTTCTTCCACCCTGGGTCTGCTGTCGTTGACCGTGGGGACGATGGGACCCAAGTGACAGACTGTTGGGACGGCAGCCTCACGCAGGCGCCGGAGCACGAAGAAGCGAGTTTCGAGATCCGCCGTGCCGGGCTCCCAGATGGATTGGAGATGGCGATCGCCGGCGAACACCGCCACCCGGACCCGGACCAGAGACCTGTGCCTCGCGAGGATCTCGATGGTCTCGTCTGGTATCGTGCCCCTGGTCTCGATGGACAGTCCGATTCTTCGGTCCAAAATCTCTCTCAAGACGGCCAGGGTGATACGTTGTCCCGCGATTGATGCGGGGAATGGTTCGCTGTGGGCGCCCAGCACGAGGAAGGCGGGCAGCTTGCCGCGGCGCCGTCTGCGCTCCAGTTCCCTTGCCACCAGAAGCGGCAAGTCGTCGGCGATGGGACGCGGAGGCTCGATGGAGTTGCGCCCGTGACGACAATGCAGGCAGCCGGCAGAGCAGGGATCGAAGAGGTCGAGCCCCAGGAGATCTCCATGGCAGGTTCGGTGGATACGCCGAAAAATCCTCTGCGGTTTTGCGCTCTTTCCACTCCGTCCATCCATGCGGCAAGCGTACCATGTCCAGGAGGGGAGTAAAACAGTGATCCTGTTGTCCCGTTGTCCCCATGGTCGAAAAAAGAATGGGGTTTTGCTCTTTTTTTCGGATTGGGCAATCATGGGTCCATGAAGTCCGTTGCGATCATTGTGGGCTTGCTCGAAACCACGGTGTTGTGGGGCGGTCAGCTCCAGGCCCAATCCACCCGGTCTGGTGCCACTGCTGCGGAGGGTGGTGGCACTGGTGTCGAGGGAATTGATCGAGCTTCCAGGGTGTCCAGGCAGACAGGAGCCGGCCGGGGCGTACCCAGGGTCCTGCTGGTGGTGGCCAGGCGTCGACAACTGGATGGCTTGAGACAGGCTCTGGCCAGCCAACTTGCCTCCACGGGTGCCCAGTTGAGCGTGGAACGCGTCGATCGGCTCCCAAATACGACGGGAGCCCGCTTTGCCAGGGTCTTGGCCGCTCGGACCGATCCGTCCCTGGTGCTGGTGGCCTGGTGCGAGCAGATGGGCGATGGGGCAGACGTGCTCGACGTGGTGGATGCCAGGCACGGCCGCATCCTCCTTCGCACGGTCAAGGATTGCGCCGGCACGGAAGGCGCCGAGGAGGCGGCCCTCATCGTGCGGACGGCGGTGGACGTGCTCCTCTCGGGTGGATCCGTGGGCGTGGCGCTGCCCAAGGGGGCCGCAGGCCGGGCAACGGTCCGGACGGCAAGGGCTGCCAGGCCCCAACCAGGCATGAGGGGCGGTTCGAAGCGACCGGGCGTCTCTGCCGCGAATTCGAATCGCCCAGGGGGAGATGAGGAGTCGTTGGCGTGGGACAGGGAAGGGCACCTGGGTCCAGTTCGCCTGGCGGGCGAGATAGCCTTTCGCCTGGACAGTCTCGCATCCGCTCTTCCAGCCGATCCCGGTGGCGGTGTTGGATTCCTGGTCCGGGTCTATCGGGCGCTTTTTTGGACCATCGACATCTGGATGTCGAGTCCCGCCCATCGAAATCTACCGCAGGTCTCGTTTTCATTGTGGCGCTATGCCCTGGAAAGTGGTGTCTCGTACCGCTGGACCAAAGGACGCTGGCGTTTCGACATTGGTGGATCACTGACTGGAGAGGTGCGGCGCTTCGAGATGCAGGCTGCTTCGGGGGTGGTCCTGGGAAAACTGGCCCATGTGGATGGGTTGGTGGCCGCGGCTGCGAAGTTTCGTGTTTCCGTCTCGCTTACCGAGAGCCTCGCGTTGTTTCTTTTCGGCGGATTTGAGGTGACGGTCTGGGGCGCGTCGGAATACGTCGTGGGTCTGCCCGGCGGGGGCAAGATCGTTGCCTTCGACTGGTGGCCTGTCCGGCCTGTCTCGGGGCTTGGTCTGGAGGTGCGGTTGCAGTGACCAGTCCGTTTTTTTTGCAGGCCGCCACTAGAGAGGTGTGATGGCATTGGAAATCGAATCGGCCTTCCGGGACCGAGATGTCGAACTGGCCCGCTTGGCATCCGGCGGCGATCGCAGGGCCTTGCAGGAGGTGGCATTGCGCCTCTATGATCGGGTCCGCACCACAGTATTCTACATGGTTGGCGGACACAGGGATGCCGAGGACATGGTGCAGGTGGCCATGGTGGAGATCCTGCGTTCTCTAGGGGCCTACGAGGGGAGGAGCAAAATCGAAAGATGGGCCGACCGCATCACCACAAGGACCGTGATGCGGCGCATCAAGAATCGTCGCTGGAAGGATCAGGTGGTGCAGATCCAGGACGATCCCGGCGGCGATCGGCCCGCGGACCACGAAGAGAAGTATGCCAGACGCGCGGTCCGAAGGCGATTGGCCGTTTTGCTGGGCCAGGTTCCGGAGACCCACCGTGAAGTCCTCACCCTCCATTGGGTGCTTGGCTATCGCGTGGCCGAGATCGCAGAGAGCCTCGGGGTCCCAGCCAACACAGTGCGCGATCGGTTGCGCAGGGCGAAAAAGAAGTTTCAACGACTGGCCACTGCAGATCCCGTCCTGATGGATTGGATCGAGAGGGATCGGCCATGAAGAGACAAAAACATATTGATTGTCGTCGCTTCGAGATCCTCGACGAGCGTTTGGCGGAGGGAGGTGTCCTCACCGCAGAGGAACGGGCGTTTCGCGACAACCACATGGCTGTCTGTGCGGATTGCCGGGCAGTGGGGCGCATGGAGGATCTGCTCGCTTATCGTGAGGCGGGAGACGGCCCACTCGAACCCCTCGACGAAGTCTCACTCCGCAGGCATGTGACCGATATCCTGGCAGTCCTGGAGGATGCCGGGCCCCTGCCCGCAACAGATGAAGACGTCACATCCCACCGTCGCGGGAAACGATGGTTGGCCCTGGGAGCCATGGCCACGGCATTGGCCGCAACATTGGCGGTGGTTGCGTTGTGGCCTGGGAGCCACCAGGCAAAGAGGTCCGAAACCTTGGCCCAGGGCGAGGTGCTCTACAGGGCCGGGCAGGTGGCCTCGTCATCTGCGGGCAACGTCGTTGGGGCCGGCACGAAGATCACTGTCCGGGATGGCCGGGCAGGGGTGGGGCTGCCCTGCAAGGCTGGTTTGGTGGCCTTTGCGCAGACCGAAGTACGAGTGGGCCGTCTCACCGAAAAGGCATGTGATTTGCGTTTGGTCAAAGGCCGAATCTTCGTGACCCTGCAGCATGTCGATCCCCCGATCGCTTTCGTGATCCACACAAAGGGCGGGGCAGTCTCTGTTCGGGGCACGGCTTTTTCGGTTTCTTCGGAGGGCAGGAGGCTGGAGGTTTCGGTGCTCCGTGGGCTGGTGTCGGTGGACGAGCGAAGCGGTGGGCTGCACATGGTGGCTGCCGGGCAGGGCTATGGGAGCGGGCAGGGATCGCATGCATTGGCTTCGGGAAAACTGAAGGAACTCACAGAAATGGATTCCGGCCTGCGGCTCGCCATGGGGGGCCGTCAGCCAGGTGTCTTGACTTTGCACAGTAAGCCGGGGGGGGCTGCCGCATTCGTGGACGGGGTGGCCTTCGGCTCCTGCCCACTGGAGGCACGGATCCAGTCCGGCATGCACGTGTTGCGCCTGTCCTGGCCAGATGGCTCATCGGCACGGGTCACGGTGGATGTGCCGGCAGGCGGCCGGGTTTCCAAGACAGTCAGGCCGCAAGTCGAGCCAAGCCGGCCTGGGCCGCCGGCATCTTCCAGAGTCGACGAGCCGAGGAAACCGGACAACCAAAAAACCTCCCGTCGTCGTCACGGCTCGGCCCGTGGTACCAAGCTCTCGCCAGACCAACTCATGGCCGAGGCCAGGAAGTTTCGAGCCCAGGGACGTTGGCGTGAGGCCGCGGCCCGCTACGAGCAGATCGCAGATGCATACCGGGGCCAGGCCGTGGCGGCCACGGCCCAGGTGCTCTTGGGCTGGGTGCTCTTGCGCCACCTGGGGCGGCCCGCCGACGCGCTGCGCCGGTTCGAAGCCTACCTGGCCCGGGGGGGGGCTTTGAGCCAGGACGCCTACGGAAAAATCCTGTCCTTGCGTCGATTGGGACGAACGCATCGAGAGCGAGCGGCGATCAAGGCCTTTTTGACTGGTTATCCGCGGGCGATCCAGGTTTCGGCGCTCAAGCGCAGACTCGAGAGCCTGGATCGCAGTGGTCCGCAGGGAGGCAGGCCATGACACATCGATTGGGGCCTTCGACTCGCTTGATTTGGGTTTTTTCGGGCCTGTGGGGGCTGTGGCTCGTCGCGAGCAGGGGCTGTCTGAGAGAATCGGTGATTGCGTCGGTACAGTCCGAATGCGGAGACGGACGCTGCGACGAAGGTGAGGCTCCCTTGTCTTGTGCCCAGGACTGCGCGCTCAATGAATGTGGAAACCACCTCTGCGAGTTCGGTGAAGATGAGGCTTCTTGCCCTGGGGACTGCTCGGGGATGGAATGTGGAGACTTCGTCTGCCAGGGGCCGGAGACACCGGTGAGTTGTCCTTCGGATTGTGCCTGGGGGCTGTGCGGGAACAATGTCTGTGAGCCTGGTGAAGCAGATGGTGGCTGCAATCTGGATTGTTGGCCCCTCCATTGCGGCAACGGGATCTGCGACTCGGTGGAGACGGTGGCCGACTGCCCCGAGGATTGCCTTCCCACCAGTGCGGTGGATATCTTGCTGGTGGTGGATGATTCCGAGAGTATGGCTCCGTATCAAGAACGCCTTTCCAGGGCTCTGCCATCCATGTACGAGGACCTGGTCCGTCGTCTCGGGGACCGATTGGACATCCACGTCGGGGTGGTCACCACGGATCTTGGTGCCGATGGCTACGACAGTATTGCAGGATGCAACGACCATGGTGGGGACCAGGGAATCATCGGCCGGGTCGGGGGGCTGGACATGGCGGCTCGATGTTTGGATTCGGGGGAGCGCTATCTGGTGGACCTGGCGCCTCGGGACTGCGACATCCTGCGATATGCAGACGGGCGATGCGGGCAGAACGACTGCGATGAAACCAACTGTGCATTCGAGCCGGGATCGAGTCTCGTCAGAGACGATGCGACGGGCTGCCCCAGGTGTCGCAATTTCCAGGGACAGGCAGCCGACGCCTTTTCCTGCCTGGTGTCTCTGGGTTCTGGGGGCTGTGGCTTCGAACAACCCCTGGAAGCCATGCGTCTGGCCCTGGACGGAAATCCGGCCAACAGAGGCTTTTTGAGGTCGGACTCGCTCCTGGTGGTGCTGTTCTTGTCGGACGAAGACGACTGCTCGGCGGCTGACGCCGGGGATTTGTTCGACCCGGACCCGGCAGTGGAAAGTCAGCTCGGTCCGTTGACCTCCTATCGCTGCACGAGATACGGGGTTCAGTGCAACGAATCCATGGAGGAGCCTGGACACAAATCGGACTGTGGTCCTGTCCAGGGAGGACGACTCCTGGAAGATCCGCGCGACTCCGTTGAATTCTTGTCGCGTCTCCATGGCCCGGGTCGCCTGGTGGCAGCCAGGGTGACGGGGCCTTTCGACGGGAGCCTGTCGGTGGTGGAGGGAAGCATGCCGGGGCGGCTGACCCTCGGATTTTCCTGCACCCTGGGCTCTCGAGACCAAGGGGCACAGCCCGCGGTGCGCCTTGCCTGGTTTACGAGGCAGTTTCGCTCGCCCGGAGGCGATTTTCTCGAAGAGTCCATATGCTCCGACAACTACGGGGCTCTGGCTGCCGCCCTGGCAAGGGAAATTGCCCGGAGAATCGAGCCGGAGTGATCCTGACCTGTGCTGGCTGGCGCTGCTGGTGGCCGCAATACAGCGAGAATTGGCCTGGGCAGACATGTCTTGTTATAATAGGGCCCACGCCGGCAGGAAGACGACGTCGGCGGTCTGGGAGGTTTGCGTGATTGGGTCGCGGATCGGAGCATTGGCAGTGTTGATGGCGGTCCTGGTTTCACCTGGGCGAGGCTGGGCCGACATTTATACCTACAAAGACAAGCAGGGCGTGGTGCATTTTACGAATATTCGAAAAAAGCACCGAAAGTGGAAGGTGCTCTACCGGACGGGGCCTGGCAAGGCAAAGACGGTGGGGGCCTGCAAGCGGTGTGACAAGGTGCCTGCCAGGGATCGATCGCCTGGGCGATTCCGGCGTTACGACGCCATCATCAAAGAGGCTTGCAGTCTCTATAAGATCCCCGTACCGCTGGCCAAGGCAGTGATCCACGTCGAGTCCAACTTCGATCCCAGGGTGGTGTCGGTGGTGGGGGCCAAGGGGCTCATGCAGCTCATGCCGGGCACGGCACGGTCCATGGGCGTGTCGAACGTGTTCGATCCGAGGCAAAACATTTTCGGCGGGGTGCGCTTTTTGCGCGTGCTCGCCAACATGTTCAACGGCGATCTCGTGCTCACCATTGCCGGATACCATGCCGGTCCGGGGGCGGTGATCAAATATAAGGGCGTGCCGCCCTATCTGACCACGCAGAAATACCTGCGCATGGTGCTCGCCAAGTATTATTACTACAAGCGCAAGCTCGTTGCGCGCAAACGCCGGTGACACAACCGGCCCACGAGTCTGTCACGACATGCCACAAGGAGGATGATCATGTTGGAATTGGTGCAGACCGACAAGGCTCCCAAAGCGATTGGTCCATACAGCCAGGCGGTCAAAGCCGGGGGGCTGTTGTTTGCCAGTGGTCAGATCGCCTTGGACCCGGCGGGCGGGGGTATGACAGGGCAGACCGCAGCCGAGCAGGCCGAGCAGGTGCTCGAGAATTTGCGACAAGTCCTGCAGGCCGGAGGAAGCAGCCTGGAGCGGGTGGTCAAGACCACCATCTTCCTTGCGGACATGGGTGATTTTTCCCAGGTCAACGAGGTCTATGCCAAGTATTTCGGGTCCCACAGGCCCGCCAGGGCCACGGTGGCCGTGGCCGGGCTGCCCAAGGGAGCCCTGGTGGAGATAGAAGCCCTGGCACTGGTGGACTGACCAGGATTTTTTGCTGGTCGGCAAAGGCCTGCACCGAGGACCTGTTTTTGGAATCTATTTCTCCAGGAGGTGGCGTACCGTTGCACGCAGGTCGTGTCTGCTGAAGGGTTTTTTAAGGAATTTCGCTGCTCCCGAGGAGAGAAGCTCGGTCACTCGGTCGTCGTCGTGGTAACCGGACATGACCACCACCGCGACGTTCGGTTGCAACTGTTGGATCTGGTGGAGGAAGGGAGCCGGATCGGAGTCGGGCAGGATCAAATCCATGATCACGACTTCGATGGACCGGCCGTGATCGGCGAGCAGGCCCAGGGCCTCCCCTGCGGTCCCCGCGGTCCAAACGTGGAAGAGAGGCTCGTCGAAGTAACGTTTCGACAGGGAGAGCACCTCGGGGTTGTCGTCGACCACGAGGATGCCCACCCTGGACGCCGAAAGGTCGATCTTGTCGAAGGTCCGTTTCGACTGTCTGTGGCGCCCGAGCATTGCGGTGACGCCTTGCGGTTGTTGGGGCTGTCGTTGAGCGACTGTGGCTCTCGGCAGCGTGATGGTGAAGGTCGAGCCCTTGCCGGGTTGGGATTCCACCGAGATGTCGCCCCCATGTTCCTTGACGATGCCGTAGACCAGCGACAGGCCAAGCCCCGTGCCCTTGCCCCGGCTCTTCGTGGTAAAGAAGGGCTCGAAGATCCGCGAGAGCACCTCTTCGTTCATGCCGCTTCCCGTATCCGAGACCGTGAGCCGTACGGTTCCTGGGTGGGATGGTTGGCTGGCACCATCCTTGTTCCGGGTGTCGTCGGGGCCTCCATGGGCGGCTGGAGATGCCGAGACTTTCAAGGAAACCTGGCCTGCTCCGCTGATGGCTTCCACGGCGTTGAGGCAGAGATTCATGAGCACCTGGTGCATTTGCTGGGGGTCTGCCACGATGTGGCTGTCCTTGGTGGCGATGTCGTACCGGAACTGGATCCTGGGTTCGATGGTCCTGCGCAGGATGCCTATGACGTCCTTGACCATGTCGGCCAGGTCGATGTCCTGGAGGCGGGGCTTGTCGCGTCTGGCAAAGCCCAGGAGTTTCTTGGTCAGGGTTGCAGCGCGCTCGGCCCCTTCCTTTATCTTGCCTGCGCAGTAGAGCACTTCCTTGGGGTCTCTGGCACTTTCGATCACCAGGTCGGCATACCCGATGAGACTGAAGAGCACGTTGTTGAAATCATGCGCAATGCCTCCCGCCAAAGTCCCGAGGCTTTCCATTTTTTGGGCGTGGATGAGCTGTTGATGTTGTTCCTCGAGTTGTCGGGCCTTCTCCTGGACGGCACGTTCGAGTTCTTCGGCCCTGGCGGCGAGTTGCTGGTTGGCCTCTGCGAGCTGGGCGTGGGCCGCCTTGATTTCCACCTCGCGGCGACGCAGGTCTTCGGCCATCTGGGTCTGTTCGCTCACGTCGCGAATCTGCAGGATGTATCCGTAGGCCGTGCCGGCGATTTGCAGCGGATGAAGGCCCACCTGGGCCCATGCCCTTGGCTTGGCGCCCACTCGACATGTTTCCTGGATCGATTCGGTGACCCTGTTGGCAGGAAGGTTGTCGAGGATTTCTACGATGGTGCATCGGCGGTCCAGGTCCAATCGCCGGACGATGTCACCGGCCGTCTCCAGCGGGCGGTCTCCAATGAGAGCTTCGAAGAGTTGGGCCAGCTTGGCGTTGGATTCCGTCACAAGGCCCGTCGTGGTCAGACCGCAGAGGGCCGAGTCGATGCTTTCGAGGACCACCGGAAGACTCAGCGGCGTCTTGAGGGTGGGTTGGTGGTTTCGCAAAACGACATACATGCCGGCGGCAAAGAACGCGGCGGCAGGTCCAGTGAGATAGTCCGGGATGAGGCCCATTTGGGCAAGGACGATGTATCCGATGGGAAAAAGCGCCGCGATGAGGATGAGACCCGGCTCGTAGGCCTTTCGGAGTCGGCTGGATCTTGCCGCATGCCGGGTGAGCTGCATAAGCCCCAGGACCAGCAGCCCGGAATGGACCGTCAGAACCACCCAGAGAATCGGTCCGCTCGCCGCAGCCAGGTGAAGCGGGTCTATGGATGTCCAGAAGAGATGGTGCCAGGGATTGGTGGCCACGAGCAGGACCGTGGACAGGTAGATGAACACCAAGAGCAGCACCACCCTGCGGTTTCTGGTAAGCCTGCCCGTGGAGAGTCGATCGGCAAAGGCCAGCCAGACAGTGCCCGTGGTAGCGAATCCCAGGGATTGGAAGGCCAGCCAGATTTCCTGGCCGACCCGGCTGTGGCTCATAATCTGGGCGGCCTCGAACCAGCTCCACAGGAGGAATCCAAAGGTGCCCAGGCGAAAGAGCTTGACCGCCTCACCGGCTGGCAGGCGTTTTCTCGTAGAGCGGATCAGGCTGGCCGTAAGCAGGACGGCCGCCAGGTGCACGAGCACCAGAGGGGTGAAGTGCAGGTCCAATATCGATGAGAGGATACTGTTCATAGCATCGAGGAGGTCATGGTTGCGACCATTGGTGCCTTGGTGCCGGGGGGCGTGAGAAAATTTTTCATCGGTGTCAGAAGACTCCAACCATGTGGAGGATCAATGCCGTGACTCCCAAGGCAGCAACCAGGGCCAGTGCAATCAGGGGATAGTGCGAACCCTTGCTCTTGGGCTGGTCATGGTCCCGAAGGGCCCGGAGCGTGCCTGAAGACCGGATCAGTGCGTCGAGATCTTTTTTCAGGGATGCGGCATCCCGGTAGCGTTCTTCCCGGTTTTTCGACAGCATCTTGAGGACGATGCCGTCGAGGGCCTCGGGGATTCCGGCTTCGGGGGCCCGCTTCGAGGGCGGCAGGGGCTGCTCTCGGAGGTGGCCGGAGATGATGGCCGCCGGATTGTCGGACTCGAAAGGCAGCGTGCCGGTGAGCATTTCATAGGCCAAAATGCCCAATGCGTAGATGTCTGAGCGTCCATCCAAAGGTTTGCCCGTGAGCTGCTCGGGAGACATGTATTCCAACGTGCCCAGGGTCTGGCCCGCTGCAGTGAGAGCCGGAGACTGGGCGGCGTCTCCCGAGACGATCTTGGCGATGCCGAAGTCGAGGACCTTGACATAGTCGGAATGGCCGGGACGCTCTTCGAGGAAAATGTTTTCCGGTTTGATGTCTCGGTGGACGATGCCTTGCTGATGGGCTTCCGCCAGGGAACTGCAGCATTGCGACAGGATGTGAACCGTTCGTTCCACGCTCAATCCCCCCGCTTCTTCCAGGAGTTCGAAGAGGGTTTTGCCTCGCAAATACTCGATGGCAAGATACAAAACTCCATCCGGGGTCTGGTCGAAGTCGTAGGTGATGATCGTGTGGGGATCTTTGAGATTGCAGGCGGCCTTGGCTTCGCGTCGGAAACGTTCCACGAGTTTGGGATCGTCTGACATGTAGGGATTGAGGACCTTGAGGGCCACTTCCCGGTCCATTTGAATCTGCTTGCCCAGGTAAATGGTTCCAAAACCACCCTCACCGATGCGATCGATCACTTCGTAGCGATTGTTCAACGTCACGCCGAGCAGAGAGCCCGTTGCGCGCAGCCTGGCCATGGGGCCCAGGAGCGAGTCTTTTTGCGGAGTTTCCGCATTCTGTGCGTCTGTTGCCTGGATTTGGGCCTGGGGGGCCTGGGCCGTAGCAGATGCCTGGGCCGGTTGGGAGTGGACCTGGGCTGCGGCGGATGCCTGGGCCGGTTGGGAGTGGACCTGGGCTGCGGAAGATGCCTGCCGACCTGCCTGCAGGGCCTGGGCCGGTGCGGATCCGGCGGGCTGGTCTTGCCCTCTGTCCTGTGCAAGGCGAGCATGTACCTGTTTCAGGACGGCGGCTCCCGATGCCATGAAAAGAGTCTTCGCCGCCGGTGCAGCCGAAGGTGCGGCCGCCGGAGCAGCCGAAGGTGCGGCCGCCGGTGCAGCCGCCGGTGCAGCCGAAGGTGCAGCCGAAGGTGCAGACGCCGGAGCAGCCGAAGGTGCGGGCAGCGCTCGTCCACAGTTTCCGCAGAAACGACTGCCAGGCTCGATGATTTCCCGGCAGTAGGGACAGCGATCGGTTGGCATGGTCAGTTCCTCCTGGCCGGCTTTTGCGGTTCAGGCCAAACACAACGAAAGCCGAGATGGGGATCTCTGCGGTCCCTGGAGACGACCTGGCGCGCGAAGATGGAAGCGCGCCACCTGGGATCGGACCAGGCACCTCCCTTGACGAGTCCGAGGCCCCTGCGTCGTTCCGGGGTGGCTGGGCGCGTCCATTCTGCGACGTTGCCTGCCATGTCCACCAGGCCTTCGGGGCTCAGGTCACAAGGGTGGGTTCCTACCGGCGCGGGCCCGGCTTTTTCTGGTTGCTCGATCCATGCGCAGTCTCCGAGCCAGTGATTTCCCCAAGGCCAAAGGACCAGTGCTTGGTGGACAGGTCTGGCTGCACGTTCCCATTCCTGTTCGGTGGGCAGACGCCCTCCGGCCCATCGGCAGAAGTTTTCTGCCTGTTGCATGTCGATGCCGGTTACGGGACGAAGGGTTGCTCCCTTGGCAGCCCTGGAGCAAGCACCGGCCTTGACGCATCGGTTCCATGCGCTCACAGTCACTTCTGTGCGACTCATTGAAAAGGCTGAAAGATGAACTCTTGTCAGGGGTGGCCAGCTTTCAATGGCGCAGCGTCTCTGCCTGTTGCATTGCGATGCGGCCCAGGCTTTTTCTGCGTCGTTGCTTCCGTAATACGTGGAGACCGCCGGGAGGAAGACGCGGGCGCTGCGCAGGGCTCGCCAGAGACGGGCCTGGCTTCCATGGAATGGGGCTGGTCGCCGTGGCTTCAACCTTTTGCTGCAAGCAGACAAAAAAGGAGTGCTGCGGTTTTTTGTCTTGTTCTTTTTTTCCAGTCGATTCGCCCAGGACCAGTGGAACAGGGCGGCTGCACAGTGTCCCTGCTTTGCAAGCCTTCTGGCCAGGGCTCGCTGGGCCGGGCCGCGGTCTGCGGCCTCGACGACGACCAGGAGATTCTCGGTCCCGCGGGGTCGGTTGGCTAAAATCTGATGGGGCCCGGATCTGCAAGCAGCCAGGAACACCAGGCCGGCGGCCGCTGCGAGCCATTTCATTGTGGCCTGCTCCCCTTGTCCTGAGGGCCGCGCAGAGACAGCGCCTCCATGGGAACGGTGGGGTCTGGTGCAGGGAGTCCTGGTCCGCGTACTTCCGCCAGCACGACGGTGATGTTGTCGGGGCCGCCTCCCTGGTTGGCCAGGTCTGTGAGTTGCTTGCAGGCGGCCACGAGATCCTCGTTGCTTCTGACCACGTTCAGGATGGCGTCATCGCCCACTGGCCCGGTCAGGCCGTCCGAACAGACCAGGATGCGGTCACGTTGCCGAAGTTCTACGCGCCGATACTCTGCGACTACTGTTTCCACGACTCCAAGCGCCTGGAGGATGACGTTCGTGTGCTGGAAGTTGGGTACATCCTGGGGGGAGATCTGGCCTGTATCCAAGAGTTGATTCAGCAGGGACTGGTCTTTGGTCACCTGCAAGATGGCGCCTTCCCTGATGAGATAGACTCGGCTGTCTCCCACCTGGGCGGTCACGAGATGGTGGGGTTGGACCAGCGCCACACTACAGGTGGTCCCCATGCCCCGTCTGGTGGGGTCCTTTCTTGCAGCGGACATGATACGTCTGTTGGCTGATTGGAGCGCATGATCGATCGTGGTCAACAGGGCGTTGGTTTCCGTTGCCAGTGGTGGGGTCACCAGTTCCGAATAGAGGGTGTCGGAGGCCATCTGCGCGGCCACTTCGCCCGACGATGCACCGCCCATTCCATCACAGACCGCCAGAACCATGCCGGCGGGGCTGAGGATTCTGCGTCGTTGTTGCGGCTGCAGGGTCCTGTCGCCGGTCGTCAGGTCGGCGACCAGGAAGGTGTCTTCATTGTGGTCGCGCTGTTTCCCCACATCGGTGCGGCCAAACACTTCGATGAAAACGGAATGGTCTTGTGTTGCGTTGTTCGTCGGCATCACTTGGTTGTCGCCCCTTGCTTCGTCTCCTGTGTGTCGATTTCTATGAGGTGGAGACCTGCCCGCAGCAGGGTTTTGTCCCGCACCGTCCAAGGCTTGTCCAGGCGGACAAACGTGCCGTAGTCGGACTTCAAGTCTCTCAGCGTGATGTGCGGACCCGTCTGGCTGAGGACGGCGTGCTGCGCGCCGATCAAGGGATCGTCGGGAAAGGAGACGTCCGCTTCACCTGACCCGATGACAATCTCGGGTTTCGTGAGATAGAACCGATCCAGGGTCGTGCCGGCTTCAGACAGGACCACCAGACGGGCCCACGCGCGTGGTATCTGGGTGCCCCAGAGTCGCACGCCCCGCTCATGGGCGGGGCGCAGGTCCCTTTCCCATGCATGGACGGGTTCGATCGCGAGGAGGTGGTTGCCCACGATAAACTGTGTGCCCGGTGAGACCAGTGCGGCATTTTCCACCCGGACGTAGACTCCGTTGAGGCTGTCGAGGTCGACTACCTCGAATCCGGAACCGGATGCCTGGATTCGCAGGTGCCTTGCAGAAAGGTACGGGTCTTCTGGAAAAGTGATGTGACCTTCGCTCTTGCCGATGTCGAAGGGCAACTCCTCGACTGGATACTGGGATCGCTCCACCATGAGCAAATCCATGACGACGAGAGAGAGAGTCCATGTGCCGGCGGCAGGGCCGGTGCTTTCCGTGGTTCCCGTTGCCGAGGACGGAGCCCTGTCCATCGCCTGGGTCCTGTCGGGCACGTCATCGATGTCGGCCGGTCCCGGCGCGACGATGTCCCATCGGGCCGTGGTGGGCTTGGGGAGCCCTGCGGGCGGGGTCGGTTGCACGGTGTGGGATTCCCCGCCGATTTCCGGCAGCCTGGAGCCGCAATACTGGCAGAATGCGAATCCAGCCGGGGTCTGCTTGCCGCAGACCGGGCAAGGAAGGCGTTCGGTCCGGGGAGCTGTGAGATCGGGAACGGAAAGTCTCACACCACAGTGTTGGCAAAACCGGCTTTCCTCCGGATTGACCTTTCCACAGGTGGGGCACAGAGGACCGCTGTCCTGGTGTGGACTGTCCAACGCAGCCCCGCAGTCCTGGCAGAACTGGGCATCGTCTTCATTCGAACGACCACAGCGAGAGCACAGGCGCATGAGGCTCCTCTCGACTTCTTACGGTTTGTCCGCCGACGGAGCAAAACCGTCTTACGAAACGCAAAGACGTTTACAAAGCGGATGGTTTAAGATAATAGGCTGCAAATATGGCGTCAATGGAAATGGCTTTTTCGATCAAGAGATTCGGCATTTTTGCCATGGTTCTTTTTTCGGCGTTTGTGGCGGGAGCCTGCCGGACTGGAAGTCTTCAGGCGGATTTTCCCCGGGTGCCCGGGTCTGTTTTGGCTGGAGACCTCCATGGACCTTTCACGGGACGCGTCATCGATCGAGGGACCGGTAGGCCGGTGGCCGGGGCCAGAGTAGTGGTCACCTGGTTGTACCGGCGGGGAGTGGGCTCGGCATCTCCCGCCGGGTTCGTTCGGTACGTGGGAAAGACCGATGGAGATGGGCGCTACAGGGTCCCATCGGTTCGTGAACTGTCCCAGGTTGGTTTGAAGCCTGTGCGACTGGAGGGACGGTTGGTTCCGGCACCAGGGGATCGCGGCCCCGGAGGACGGGGCAAACTCGCGGCGATTCGGCTCTTGGTCTACAGGAGGGGCTATGTGGCCTACCGATCGGACCGGGTGTTTCCCGAAGGGCGGCCGCGGCTCGATTTTACCCAGTTGAACAACAAGGTCGCACTGGACAAGTTTTCAGAAGAAGTGAGCCGTTTGGCCCATGTCAGATTCATTGGGGATGTTCGGGCCCTGGGTGCCGATGGACAGGGGGAACTGGAGGCTGCATCCGAGGAGTTGTCCGGCCGAAGGGTTGCTCATCGGCAGCGTTCCATGCCCGCCATCGACGCATCCAAACTCTTGGATGAATCCGACCTGGATGTGCTGTTTGGCGACAAGTTGGTCTTTCGGGTGGGACGACTCGCCACGATGAAGAGGACCCCCGATGCGGATTCGATTCATTTCGAGGCAGTGGGTAAACCCCAGACCTTCGACTTCGCGTTGCGGATCTGGCGCCTACCAGGCTCTGGCTTGAAGGCGTTCTATGAAAAGCTGATGCGGTCTTATCCTGGGAGCCGCAGCCGGGACCAGGTGGGAGACCATTCGTTTGCAGCGGGCAATGGGCGGATCCTGGCTCATGTCTTTATGGACAGGGCCCATGGAGTGGTGGTGGCTGCGACCTGCGGCAAGAACTTGTGCAAGGACCAAACAGGCCTGCTCAAGGCGGTTCGTCTCGTGCAGGGTCGGCTGGATCGAATCGAAGGGCAGGATGCCACTGTGCGAATGGGCCCCAGGCTGGATGTCACGGGCCTGCCTGGGCGCCACAGCAAGCCCAGTTATGTTCCGAGGCTGAATCAATGATGAAGAACCTGCTCGCTGCTGCGATGTGTCTGCTGTGCACGGTCGAGGCCCAAGCATACGAGGCGGGACAGACGCACGCCGGGCTCACCGAACAAGCAGCACTGACGGCACAACTGAACCAGGAAGTCGTCCGCGTCTGGGGCCTGAGAAGAGGGCTGTTTCAGGAGGTTTTCCTGCGCCCGGCCTACCTGGGTGCCGCATCCCGCTGGGCTTTCCTGGCAAGGTTTTTTCAGGCCGACCCAAACTGTGGTTGTGTGCCCACGGTCAATTATTCGAACAGGGCTTTGGGGTGGTTGGTTCTCGGTTCTGTGATCGAGCAGTTGCCTCCCGACCGGATTCGGAATCATTTCTTCGATCCGGAGACAGGAGGGGGGCTGTCGGAGCGCAAGCGATACAGAAGTCTTGCCCGGCGGGTTCGCTGGCGCGACATGGTGGCCGGCGGCGGCAGTCTGGCAGGATTCGTCACCGGCTCGAATTTCGATCTCACCGGTCGGTCCGCCCTCGTCTGGGCCCAGGCCAAGGACAATGAATTTGGCCTGCCGGCGCTCTGGAAGCATTTCGAGGCATCCATCACTGCATCACATCGGCTGGAGCGGACCCATTATGTGGCCATGACCCTTCTGGCCATGGGCGCTCTTGCACACCTTCTCGAGGACATGGCGGCTCCATCCCACGTGCGCAACGACTTCGTGATGTCGCATCTTCTGCGTGGAAATCCCAGGGGCGGCAGCGCCTACGAGGCCTGGGTGGCGGACCGGTTCGGTCGATTCGGCCTGAGTCGTTTCAAGGTGCGTCCCCTGGTACAGACCCGATTCGTGGATTTTTTCGCCGGACCTCATGGCAAGGGATTGGCTGTCTGGACAGCGAAACGGTTTCTGTCCATCGGTTCTCTGCCCACCGGCCTGCCCGTGACCCAATGGACCCGTTGGCTGGCTCGTCACGACAGGCGACTACCTCCGCACCGCCCCTTCGACATGAAGGCGGCATTGGCCGGGCCGAGATATCTCTGGTCTGCGGATGGCACGTATCGTTTGGCCGCCTACGCCGTGGGGCCCCGGGGACGTCTAAGGTTCTGGATGGATCGGCGGGTCTATTCCGATTGCGCCCGCCGTCTCCTGCCTGCAGCGGTTTCGTATACCGCCGGTCTGCTGCGTTACTTTTTCCGGGGACGGTTGAAGATTTCCGGGCGACGTTCCGGCCGCCTGACCATCTCGAATCAGGGGGTGGGTCTGGGGCCCGGGCGGTTGTTGGTTCTCTTGGAGACCCGGACCGGTGACAGGCGTGTCGTGGCGACCTTGCCCATCCAGGGAGCCCGCAGCAAGGGCGCCGTCTTGGCCAGGGGAGTCTCGGTTCCCAGAAATGGACGCGCCGTGGCTCTGTTCGTGGGGCGGGACCTGAATTCAGAGACCATCGTCGCCCCCTCGGACCAATAGAGCGATCGAATCCAGGGGCGTGATCTCCATCGCTGTGATGGTTTCGTGAAATTCGATGGAACCTCCGAAGGGGATCTTGCAGGATGCCGATCCGTCGGCTTTCAGAGTCGTTACTTGAGTTTGGACAGGCCCTGCACTGCCTGGAGGTGGAGGGGGGATTCGAGGGTCGTCATGTCCCGGACCTGCTGGAAGTACATTTTTGCACGCTGGGGATCGCTGCTTTGGAGACTCTGGGCAGTGCGCAGCGTGCCCACGGCCGCCTTTTCCAGGCGTGCGAGTCCATCGATGAGCTTGGGATGGGACGATTCGAAGACCAGGCCACGTTTCCAATTCTGGAAGGCCTCCCGGTATCTCTTGGACCGGAATTGAGTTTCTCCCAGACGGAAATACAGATTGGCGAGACGGTGGGCTGCTTCCTGGATTTCGAATCCCTGGAGTTTCGAAGGCAACACTTTCTTGTCGATCTCAATGGCTGACCGCAGGGCCTGGTCCGCGGCCGCTGCGTCGTTTCGCTGGATGGCCGCATCTACGCTGGCCAGTTTGCCTTTGATGAGACCGAGACGTTCCTGCAGGTCGGATAGAAGCTGTTTGTGCGGCTTCATGGACCGCTTGTCACGCAGTTTCATGAGCTGGACGAGAGCCCTGTCCATGTGTCCCTGCTGATAGAAAAGCAGGGCGTCTGCGATCTTCTTGGGGTATTTGGCCGACAGGAGCACCGCTGGATTTGGTCCTGTGGCGGCGGCCAGGCCGGCATAGAGGAAGCGCCTGGCTTTGCAAGGCTGGAATGGGCTGTTTTTCGAGTTGCGGAGTCGTTTGGCCAGGATTTTTTCGAGTTTGCGCAGTCGTTCCCGATTGGTGCCTTCGCCCGGCACTGCGCCATGGACTGTGCCGATGACCGAGAAATACTGGCACAACAGACGCTGGCCTTGGATGCGGCGCTTCAGAGACCGGGCATTGATCAGCCCGAGGGCCGAAGATTCATATTGTCTGGCGATTTGTATGGCCAGCTTGTCGAGGCTTCGGACCGCCTTTGCGCCGTAGTACGAGTCGGTGGGCACGCTTTTATAGAGCCGCGCCGCCTTCTTGAGGAGGTCGAGGTTCGAGCCGGCCGTTTCGAAGATGCGGTCCGCTTCGGCCATATTTTTCTGGGCGTCCATTTCTTTGTGGGCTTTGGCTGCCAGGTCGGCTGCCCTGGCCCTGGCCTCGGGGCCCGGCCCCATTTCTCCGGCTTGCTGTATCAGCTCCAGCGCTCTCGTCCATTGCGCATGGTCGAGTGCAGAGTGGGCCTGTTCCAGGAGCCGTTGGATTTTCATGCGTTTTTTGTCCGCGGCCGTCACCTTGTGGGTCGTGACCTTTCGTTGGGCGCGGATCTCCATGCGCCTCTTGATTCCAAGGCCTACGACGAGTCCCACTGCAAGCAGGGCAGCGAGGCCGGTGGCCAAGGCGGTCTGTCGTGGGGAGAGGACCGCCTTGCGCCGAGGGCTCTGTGCCTCGCTTCCCTCTTGCTTGACCCGGAAGGCGACCTCGCCGAAACGAACATGGTCGCCTGGAAGGACCACCTGCCGTTTGATGCGCTCGCCGTTGACGTAGGTGCCGTTCGAGGAGCGAAGATCGAGGAGGGTGATACCGCCTTCGTTGACCGTGATCCGGGCATGGCGTCTGGAGACAGAGGGGTCGTCGAGATTGATTTCTAGGATGCGGTCTCTGCCGACGTCGTAGACCTGGCCGGTCTCCAGCGGGATTTTCTGTTTGTGCACCGGTCCGGCAATGCCCTCCAGGAAGAGGCGGCCCTTGGCCAGGGCCGGTCCTCCCGGTGCATAGGCGAGGTCTGCGGCGACCTGGACCGCCCCTCCTTCTTCGAAGTATTCCTGTGGTTCGTCTTCCTGGGGAGGAGGTGGAGGGGGTGGTTCCATGCCATCGACGGTCCCACCGCCCTGGGCCACCAGTCGGACCCAGTAGCCGGCAACCAGGATGTCACTGTCGATGGCGGCATAGCTTGGTTGATCGAGAAGATATCCATCCAGGGTCACCTGCCCAGTGCCTTCTGGGTCTTCGATCACCATCTGGCCCTCGGTGACGTAGAGATATAACTGGGCAGCGGGAAGGTCCGGAACCAAGATATGGTCCTGCGGTCCTCCCCCGATGGAAATCAGGCCCGTGGCTTCGTCCACGGCCTCGTATCGGCCGACCTCGGTTCCAGAGGCATCGAGCACCAAGACGGTAAACACAAGTGGACTCCGAAAAGCCGGGCGGGCCCGACGGTCGATGTCGGGTCGGCCCAGCCGGGTGGGAAGGATTCTTAGCGCTTTTCTGAGCCTATTCTCTAAAGATGCTCATGTCTACGGGAATACCGCGCCGCTTGAGTTCTTCATAGAAGCGCGGAATAAACCCGGTGGGCACGAAGCGGCCCACGACGTGGTTATTTTCGTCGAACCCTTCCTGTTTGAACAAGAAGATGTCTTGCATCGTTATGACGTCACCTTCCATGCCGGTGACTTCGGAGATGTGGGTGATCTTTCTCGACCCGTCTGAAAACCGGGTCTGATGCACGATGATGTCCATGGCCGAGGCGATTTGTTCACGGATGGCCTTGATGGGCAGTTCCATGCCGCTCATAAGCACCATGGTTTCGAGGCGTGCGAGCACGTCTCGAGGGCTGTTTGCATGCGCGGTGGTCAGTGAGCCGTCGTGGCCCGTGTTCATGGCTTGGAGCATGTCGAGGGTCTCCCCACCGCGGCATTCGCCTACGATGATGCGATCGGGCCTCATCCGGAGGCTGTTTCGCACCAGATCCCTGATGGTGATGGCTCCTTTGCCTTCGATGTTTGGGGGGCGGCTTTCGAGTTGGATCCAGTGCTCGTGGTGGATCTGGAGTTCCGCTGCATCTTCGATGGTGAGGATGCGTTCGTGTTTCGGGATGAAATTGGAGACGATGTTGAGCGTGGTGGTCTTTCCAGAACCGGTTCCACCGGAGATGATGATGTTCTTGCGCGCCTCGACGCACATCTTGAGAAAGTTGAGCATTCCCGGAACAGCGGTCCCGTACTTGACCAGTTCCTCCGGTCCGAGCATTTCACGGCGGAATTTACGGATGGTCAGGGCCGGGCCCTTGAGGGCCAGGGGCGGGATGATGGCGTTGACGCGCGACCCGTCTTTGAGTCTGGCATCCACGAGAGGCGAAGATTCGTCGATTCGTCTGCCAATTGGGGCCACGATTCGTTCGATGATGGACAAGACCGCCTTGTCCGAAGAAAAGGTCTTGTCCACGAGTTCGAGTCGCCCTGCGCGTTCTACATAGATCTGCTTGGCATGGTTGACCATGATCTCGGTGATGGCATCATCGGCGAGGTATTCTTCGAGGGGGCCCAAGCCGAGAGCCTCGTTGAGCACATCTTCTATCAGGGTATCCCTGTCGATGAAGGAAGGGATTTCCCCCTTTCTGTTCATGGCCGTCACGATGTCGCGGATGTTTCCTTCCGCTCGTTCCCACAGTTCGTCGTCAGCCAGTTTGTTCATGTCCAGGCGTCTGAGATCCATGGCCTGAATGAGGCGATCATGGACCGTTCGCTGGACCTCCATGATTTTTTCACGCCTGGGATCCGACGCTGAGATTGGCTGAGCTGCCTGTTTGGGCTTTGCTCTTTCCCGGCGAGCAGGCCTGGCCGGGCCCGGAGCAGGCTGAGGTGTGGGCTCTGGTTCCGCGGCCACGGGTTGAGGCGTGGGGATCTCGGGCTCTGGTTCAGGCTCGAAGGCCGGCTCGGGCTCGAAGGCCGGCTCGGGTTTTGGCTCCGGCCTGGGTTTTGGTGCAGCTCTGGCCGCACGCCGTCTGGGAGGTGGTCCGGAAGAGGGCACTCTTCGCGGCGTGGGCCGTGGGGCCGGCCTCGCAGGCCTGGCCGGCGCAGGCGCGACTTCCGGAGAGCCCACGGCATCGTCCATGGGCGACAGTCCATCGTCTTCTTCGATGGAGGCAGGGCCCCTGGCAGGGGGCGGCGGTGGTCCGCCTGCGCGTCTTCGAGGCGGCGGTCCGGCAGCCGCAGCAGCCTGGGCTTCGTCTGCCGCGACGCGCATGATGAAGTCACCAATGTAGATTTTGTCTGCCGGCTGGAGCACCAGTGGGCTGGTGATTTTTCTGCCGTTGACATAGGTCCCGTTGGTGCTCCTGGCATCCACGATGATGAACTTGCCGTCTTTGAGCAGAATTTTTGCATGGCGCTTCGACACGTTGCCTTTCGGCAGGACCACGTCATTGCCCTTGATCCGCCCGATGGTGACTTGTGGCTTGTCGAACGTCAGGCGCTTGTATTCTCCGCCCTTCTCTTTTACGAGGATGGTAAACATCTCTTACTCCTGTCCCGGCATCATTCGAAGATTTCCCACTCGGTTTCCCGCTTGAACCGCCACGATCGCCGCTCTCCAATTTTGTGTTGTTTGATTGCCCAGGGATGGGAAGCCGTGATGGTACGGGTGGTCACGAAAATCACCAGATTCGTCTTTTCGCGTTGGTACTGATGAGAGCGGAAAAGTTCCCCGAGGATCGGGATGTGACCCAGTAGGGGGATCTTGTTGATGGCCTTGGACATTTTGTGGGTATACAGGCCGCTCAGGATGAGGGTCGAGCCCTCTTTCATGGTTACCTTGGTCTCGACTTTTCTTGTAATGAAAGCCGGAAAACCGCTCACTGCATGGCTCCAGTCGGGTTCGGAAACTTCGGCCTTCAGCTTCGCGGTGATGTTGCCACGGCTGTCTGCCACCGGCTGGATGTCGAGAAGGATGCCGAAGGGCTTGTATTCCACTGCAAACGTGTTGGAGGTCTGCACCACGATGGGGACCTCTCCTCCCACCATGAATTTGGCCTTCTCCCCGGAGCCACAGACCAGCTTCGGTTTCGCCAGCATGCGGGCCTTGCCGGACTGGAACAGGAGATTGAGAGACACGGTGTTCGAGTCCTCGGGCGACTTGAGGTTCAACGTGACCTGGGACCCACCGCTCGGGTAGATGGGTACCTGACCTTCCACCCCGGCGGAGAACGTAATGGCGGCGGGAAGCTGTAGTCCGAAGTTGATGTTGTTGGAGCGCTGCAACTCGACGAACTTGACTTCCACGAGGACCTGGCGGCCTTTCCCGATGCTGACCAGGTTGTTGACTTTCAAGTTCATGGTCTTGATGAGCTTGTTGACCTTGGCCATTTCGGTCTTGGAGCCCACGGCGCCTTCGAGGAATGCCATGTTGGAGATGAGGGTCGCCCGTACCGTGGTCAAGCCCGCCGCGGTGAGCACCTTGTTGATGTCGTCCACGGCGCTTTGGGTGTACCCCGCGTAGTTTTTCACTTTTCTGCCGAAGAGCTGGGTGGCGCGTACGACTCTTCCATAGTCCTTTGCCGTCAGGGCCTTGCCCTCGATGATGATCCATTCGCCAAAGAGATAGGGCTGGACCCCTTCCATGGCCCCGAGGAAACGTCGTACCGCTCGGAACAACGCACCGATTTGAACCTTGGTCACCATGACTCGAATGCGGACGAATCGGCCGCCAGGCATGTTCACTACGAGGTCGGTGTCCCCGGGATTGACCCCCACGATGGTGATGCTTCGGCTCGTGGTGGTCAGGACGTTTGCGATGCGGGGATTGGGCACACGAACATTGATGAACGCGCGTTTGAACGTCACGATCGCCGTGTGGCCGACCCCCACCCGGACGCTTCTCGTGGATTGTGCCCTGGCGCTGGCGGCGCTCAGGAGCAGCACGCCGACCAGGACGATCGCAGATTCGATGCGGTGTTTCATGTGAGGCATCCTTGCCGTCTCTCCAATTGTGGCATGAAGGTTTTGGCCTGAAAGATTACAGAGTTTGGGTTTTTTGGTCAACCCAGATCCCGATGGAGCCTGCGAAGCATGTGTCGGGATTTTTCAGGAAATTGACTGCGACGACCTTTTGGGCGAAGCGCCGGGGGATACGGAAATGGGGAATCAGCGTTTCGTTTGTGCCGAAAATGAGCCTGCATGGGCGAGTCAACCTGGTTTTTCCTTTTTTCGTGGAGGGTTTCCATGACGAAACCACATATCACTGAGTTTCCGTTGGAGGGACATCCTTCGACTACCCTCGCTGCCGAATCGATGATCACGAAGACCATGTCCGTTCCCCTTGCTGCTCGACCAGGTCCCAAACCTCGGTTTCTGACGGTGCTTCCCGAAGGCCGTTTTCTGTCCCTCGATGGGGACATGCTTATGGTGGGTTCTGGCGGCGATTGCGATCTCGTGCTCACCGACCCCATGGTTTCGCGGCGTCATTGCCGTTTGGAGTGGAAGAAGGATGCCTGGTGGGTTCGCGATTGTGGAAGCAAAAACGGGACCTTTTTGAATGGAATTCGGGTGTTCAAGGCGCAGGTCCGGGCAGGCGATGCCTTGGATGTCGGTGGGGTCTTTCTGAAATTGACCGCGACGAGACAGTCAGATTTGGGGCTCCAAAAGGTTTTTTGCGGGAATATGGTCTCTTCGGATCCCGTCATGATCGAGGTGTTTCGGACCATCGAGAGCCTGGCGGCGACCGACTTGAATGTCTGTGTGCGTGGAGAGAGCGGAACAGGCAAGGAACTGGCGGCGCGCGCACTCCATGAAATGGGCCCTCGCAGAAAGGGACCATTCGTGCCGGTCAATTGTGGGGCCCTGCCCGCAGAACTCATCGAGTCGGAACTATTCGGCTACGAAAAGGGCGCGTTTACCGGGGCGGACAAGGCCAGAGCCGGCATGTTCGAGTGTGCCCAGGGAGGAACGATATTTCTCGATGAGATCGGTGAGTTGCCCTTGGACCAGCAGGCGACGTTGCTGCGTGTGCTCGATTCCGGAGAGGTGCGTCGACTGGGGTCTGCAAGAGTTCGCGCGGTAGATGTGAGGGTGGTTTGCGCCACCAATCGTCCATTGGAGCAGCTCGTCGAGTGGGGGGCGTTTCGCCGGGACCTGTTCTATCGCCTGTGTGAGGCTGCCGTCGTCCTTCCCCCCTTGAGGGATCGCACAGGTGACGTGATGCTGTTGGTGCGGCATTTTTCCCAGCGGGTCCGGCTGGGGAAACGCTGCCCGGATCCCACCTATGCCCAGGCGGCACGCCTGGTGGAACATCCTTGGCCTGGCAATGTCAGAGAACTCAGGAGCGTGGTGCGCAGGGCCTTGGCCTTGGGTTGGGACAGGGCCATCGAATCTCTCCAGCCGCAGCGTGATTCTGTGACATCTCATTTTGTCCGAGATTTCGAGTCCAAGGCTTCCGTAGCCGATGAAAGGAATCCCAGCGTGACTCCTGGTGGGGCTTCCATCTGTGCAGAGCCCCTGGATGCAGCGTACAAAGCAGGTATTCGAACAATCGATTTGTTGGAGAAGCTGGAGGAGAAAATCATTGCAGAGGCATTGAAGCACAGCGGGGGAAACCAGACCAGGGCCGCAAAAATGCTTGGAATGCACCGGTCCACGTTGCGCCAGAAGATCAAGCGCATGCGATCTCGGTAACTTTTGATCTTGCGTCGGACCAAAGCCTCCGTAGTATTTCTTTCTATGGATGATCTCGCCAACTCCCAATTCCAAAAGGCGCTCGGGCTCGCTCAAGATCACAAATATCAAGAAAGCATCAAGCTGTGTCGGCTCATTCTTCTGGGACAGCCCAAGTATGTCGAGTGTCGGCTCTTGCTGGCCAAGTCTCTCTTGGCGTTGGCTCGGTACGAGGAAGTCCTGGCCGAGACCCAAATTTTGATGGATTTGGATCCGGAAAACGCCGAAGGCTATTCGCTCAAGGGCGAGGCTCATTTTTTCAAGGGAGATTTCGTGGCAGCGCATGCAGCACTCCAGAAGGCCGTCAGACTCGATCCCGGTGACAGGAAAGTGCAACGTCTCCTCGCGGATATCGAGCCGTCGATGGGTACTGGTGGGGGTGGCCCGGACAAGGGAGACGATCCAGCGGCCACCCGGTCATACCCACTGGCCGAACAAGCAACGGACGTCGATCCCACTGAAATGATGGAGTCGCCGCCGGTGATCGAACCCTGGGACGAAGAGGACGAAGACGCCGATGCCGTAGCCCCTGTTGAAGATGTGCGGGTACTCGGCATGGAGGCTGGTGAGCGGTCGATGGATGGGGCACGGCAATCAGCGCTGGATGCAGAGACCGTTGCGGGTCATTCGGTGGACCCGAGACTGCTGGCAGCTTCCCGCCGGCCGGATGTCGAGCCTGGTTCGGAGGATGCTGATACGGCGAGGGAATCGGTACTCAGTCGCAGAGAGTCTTCGGTAAGCAGTGCATCGAGCATGCCCCGAGGCATTTCGTTGGAGGGCGACGAAGAGGAGGCTGGCGAGGAGGAGGATGGCAAGGATTCTGACAGGCAATCCCAGGCGAAGCGGGCGGTCGAGGGGCCTTCGTCGGTTTCCGAATCAGAGACGGTTCCAGTCATTGGTTCGAAAATGAAGGCCCGGCGGGCCGTGGTGGAGGGGGTCGAGGCTGCGACTCCGGTGGAGGAGGGGCCCAGGGGCGCGGTGGTCAAGTTTCTTCCCTCGGATCAACTGGTGACAGTCGAACAAGTGGCCATCACCACGGGCGAAATCAAGGCCGAAGGTCTGGATGGCTCTTTTGATTTGGGGGACTCGGCGCCACGAGAAAGTCCAACATCCGAGGCAGGGACCGTTTCTTTGAAAGTCACCCCGCCTCCGAAGGTTGGGCGCAAGGGGCGAACTCCTAGGCCATCGGTGGAAATTGGAGATGCGGCGTTTCTGCCCAGACCCAGGCGGGTTCGGCCCTTGGCCCGCCATGGGGGGCGATTGCCGGCGCCCGCCGGCGCACAGGCTTCTTTGGACGCCGACGATCTGGATGTCGATGGCCTGGAAGACGAGCCCACCACCCCTCATCTCGACATTTCCAACGTGGGGCCAGCTCCGATGTCCAAGGCCGCCTTGCCACCGGTGGGCCGCCGGGGCGGGCGGCTGGCCCGATCTCGACCCGCCGGTCTGGATCTGGGTTTGAAACCGCAGGCCCCCGATCGGCCAGCCGCCCCTCCTGCCCGGCAACCTACTCCACCGCTGCCTGGCTCGGCTCCTGCGTCTTCGGGTGCTCAGCCTGGGCCGGACCGCGTTGCGTCCAGTCCGTCCCCTGTTGACCGAGAGTCGGTGGCCCGACCGCCACGAGCCGATGCACCTGTGGGCGGAGTCGTTCCTTCGGGCTCAGGCCCCCCGCGGCCTCCTATTCCTCCAGCGGTCTCAGCCCCACCCCCCGGGACACCGGGTCGGGGTGCCGTGGTTGTCCCGGGTTCTTCCGTTCGAGCCCGGCCTCAGGGCTCCCGGCGCCATCCCTCGCGGAGTGGGGGATCCGGCCCTGCAGTTGGGGCCGGTTCACAGGTCGGACGCGTGCCATCGGCGCCGGGTTCAGGCACCAGGAGGAATGCTCGACCGATGTCGCAGGTGCGACCCGGTGGAACTCAGCCCGAGTCTTCTCGAAGTGTTGTGACAGGGCGCGGCCGGGGGGCGAGCCCTGTGGGCCGAAGGAAACGCGGACCTGGAACGAGCGTGACATCCGTGCCGTCTCGACGCCCCAAACAATGGTGGCGGCGACGGAGCGTTCGGATCGGAGGCGCCGTGGGTGGCGTGGTGCTCCTGGCCGCCCTGGCAGGTTGGTTCTATGTCCGTTGGGTGCGATCCAGTCAAGCGGCCAAGAAGCGCGAGCGAGCCCTCATGCTCATGGCCAGAGCCGACCCCGAGGCACTGTTTGCCGCTCGCTTCCTTTTTGCGCGGGTCGAGAAATTGGGGGTACATCCCGGGGAGGCTGCTGCAGGCAGGGCTCTCGTCAATCTCCTGGCCACCCTGGAATACGGGGATAGTGCCGGGGTCGCAGAGCAGATCCTGCGGCGGAAAGAGACGTCGTCCAACGCCCTGGCCATGGCTGCGCGAGCTGGTCTCTTCCTGGTCCGAGGCGATGTCGAGCGGGCTTTGGAGGCCTCCCGTCGTGCCACCGCCAAGTATCCAAAATCGAGTTGGGCGTTCTATTTCCGGGCGGCTGCGCAGGATGCCTTGGGAGATTTCGACGGGGCTGTTGGGGGGGGCAGGCGCTCTTTGTCCTTGAAACCGGGTACCGGGATTGCCGGTGCCCTGCTCCTTGCGCGCATATGGCGCGATCAAGGGTTGAGTTTTTCCCGGCCCACGGCGGTGGACAAGGCTCTAGAGATCGTGAATCGGCTGGCAGCGCAGGACAACAACAAGGCACACCCGGCGCTTCTGCTTGCAGAGGCACAGACGCGTCTGGCAAAATGTTCCATTCGAAGGGCCTGTCCCTGCGCCGATCTGAATCCCTTGGTGGATCAGCTCGAAAAGCTCCAACTGGGAATGCAAAACAATATGCTAGGTTCGGTTTTCCTGCCGAGGATTCGCCTGGTCCGGGCGGCGCTTTTGACCTGTCTGAGACGCTCCAGTTCCGCCGGGCTCGTTTTGCCGGACCTTTCCACCGGCAGTGCGGGCAGGCCGGACCTGGATGCCATGTATGCGTCCTTGCTCATTGAACTTCGCCGGCCAGGTCAGGCATCTGCCTTCCTCGAACGGGCTCTGCATCGGTATCCTGGGTGGAACTTGTTCCATTTGATGCTCGCTCGGGCGGCCCTGGCCAGAAAGGATTTCGTGCGGGCGGGAAAGGTTCTCGATGACGTTCCCAAGACGGCTCGGTCGGCAGCCTGGTACGGTCTGTCTGTGCATCTCTTGCTGGCGGAAGGCAAGACGGACAAGGCGTTGACCCTTGCAAGAAAGGCGGTTCGGGAATACTCCGATCGGGTGGACCTCGGATTGGCTCTGGTGGATGCGCTCCTCGCAGCCGGAAAGACAGACCAGGCAGGCAAGCGAGCTGAAGATCTCTTCAGTCACCATCCAAACGACACAAAAGTCTTGACGACCAGTGCCGCTATTTTGGCCCAGAGAGGGGAGTTCCTTCGTGCCAAGGCAAGACTCGATTCAGCGCTTGGAAGGGATCCGAACAATGCAACCATCCGGTTGCATCTGGGACGGGTCCTCATGGGCCTTGGCAAGTACGACGAGGCGAAACGACACATCAAGAGGGCCGTGGCCAACCAACCTGATCTTGCGGCCGGCTGGCTCGCATTGGGCCGCATCGAGGAAATCCAAGGGCGGTTCGCATCGGCGGTGGCACAGTATCGAAAATTGATGGTGAAGCATCCTAAGAGTCTGGATGCGGCCTATGCCCTGGCTGGGGCCCTCGTGCACCTGGGACGGCTCGATGAGGCTGAGAAACAGTTGGCCAAGATTCCAGAGCAGCAACATCGAGGTCGATGGCATCTTCTTTATGGTTGGCTGCTTCTGAGGAAGGGAGAGGACCTTCCCAAAGCAGTAGAGGAACTCAAGCGGGCGGCGCGGTCGGGCCTGAGGGGACGCGAATTGACCCTGGCGATGGTCCGCCGTGCGGAGGCGTTTTTGTTGCTCGACCAGCCGTCACAGGCCGAGGACGTGCTGGCTTCCCTCGACGGAAGGCAGCGCAGTCTGCCTGAAGTCAAGAGTCTTTGGGGAAGGATATGGCTGTGGCGCGCCAAGCCCAAGAGGGCCGTCGGGTGGTTCAGGCGCGCCCTGGCCGCTTGCTCTCGTTGTCCGTTGTGGCAAAAAGCCCGTCTCTACGCATTTTTGGCGCGTGCCTATTATCTCAAGGGGAGTACGCGCCTTGCCTGGGCAAAGTTTCGGAGGGCTTTCAGGCTTGCAGGCACCGATCCAGTGGTGTCCCTCCTCCATGGTGCCTGCCTGTACGAGGAAGATCGCGAGGACCTTGCGCTTCGTCGGCTCAAGAGCGCCATTAGCCGTGATCCCGCCTTGGTGGAAGCGTATTTTTATCTGGGTGAAATTGCGATGTCATCCGGAAATCGACAGGAGGCGGCCGCGTTTCTCAGGAAGTTCGTTCATGCCAGACGTTTTGGTGCTTTGGCCGACGATGCGAGAAATTCCCTCCAGAAAGTTGCTCGCTGAAAAGACGGCCCGGGCCGCTTCGAGATGGGGGGCTCATCCTTTCGGTTTGAGCTCCGGACGCTGTCAGATATTATCGGAGTTTTGCGCAGCGTGAAGGGTTTGCCCCCGCTCCCGGCTATCCCATGACGCCCGACAAGAACAGACCCAGACCCATCGCTGTTGCCAGCAACAACCCCAGCAGGATCCAGACGAATGCTGGGATCCCTTTGGCTTTTTCCTTGGGCGCAGGGGACGGGCGCCGGTGTTCGGCGATGGGGGCCTGGCCCGTGGGCTCCCTCCTGGGAGTACGCTGGGGCTGTGATGTCTGGGTGAGTCTTTCGGCAGCGTCCACTTCGCTCAGCTCGAGCGGGAAGGCTTTGGGCTGGACATCCATGTCCAATGGGCCGCTTTCCCCATCAGAGAGGTCCGACGCCCAACCCCTGGGATCGATGAAATCACCAGGATCCAGGGGAGCCATCATGCTGATGTCTTCTGGACTGAGGGGCTTGGCACCGGCATCCAACGGGTCGTCGAGGTCGTCGAGCGACGTGAATTTGAGGATTTCTTCCTGAATCAGGGCATCGATGATGCCTCCGGGTTTTGGAGCCGCCTTGGGTTCGAGGGCTTCCTCGGTCTTGAGGACATCGATGACGAGTCTGGCGATGTCGGTGCGCGAAACAGCCAGGCCGTGGCTGAAGAGAAATCGGGTGAGGGCCTCTCCAAAGTCGGATGCTGACTGATACCGGTCATCCGGGTTCTTGGAGAGAGCCTTGAGCAGGATGGTTTCGAGTTCCTCGGGAACATTGGGATTCGCCACGGCCATGGGGGGTACTTTGGCCTGTCGTACCAGTTCCACTGTTTGATAGTCGTTCTCCCCGTAGAAGAGCCTGCGTCCGGTCAAAAGTTCCCAGAGGATGATTCCCGCAGCGAAAATATCGGCCCTGCGATCCACTTCGATGCCAGCGGCTGCCTCGGGAGAGAGGTAGGAAAACTTCCCTTTGACCACGCCGGGATCGGTGGTTTCGAGTTGGCTCGTGGCCTTGGCAAGGCCAAAATCCACGAGTTTTATCTCTCCACGGCGCGATACCAGGATGTTGGGCGGGCTCACATCACGATGGACGATACCCAGCGGCCTGCCCGTTTCGATGTCTCGTTGGTCATGGGCATAAGCCAGGCCCTCACAGACTTCCCGAATGATGTAGACGGCTTGTTCGAGGGGAATCAGTCGTCCTTTGCGTCTGGTGTGACCGATGATCTGGTTCAAATTACAGCCATCGATAAACTCCATCACGATGAAGAACGTGTTGTCCGCCCGTCCGATGTCATAGACGGACACGACGTTGGCATGCTGGAGTTGGAGGCTCAGCTTGGCCTCGTCCAGAAACATCTGGACGAACCGCTTGTTCTTGGTCAGGTGGGGGAGGATTCGCTTGATGGCAACGCGGCGCTTGAATCCCTTGAGGGCCTCGGATTCCCCGAGAAATACCTCTGCCATCCCGCCGGCGTCCAGCTTGCGCAGGACTCGGTATTTTTGTTCTTCAGGCATGAAAGATTGATGCGAGATCCGCTTTTTTTAAGAAAGATTGCCCTTTTTTTCGGGTCTCGTCAACGAATACGAATCGCCTAGATGTCTTCTTCTGGGATCGTCGAGCCGATGCCTGGAGCCGCGCTTTGTTCCTGGATCGCCTCGAACATGCGTTCTTTGACTTCTCTGGCCTCTTTGCATTCGATGCAGAGGGTGGTCACGGGGCGTACGAGCAGCCGTCTGAACCCAATGGGGCCGCCGCAGTCCTCGCAGACGTTGATGGTTCCTTCTTCGAGGCGTTCCTTTGCATTTCTCACTTTGTTGAGGAGCTTCTTTTCCCTGTCTCTGAGCCGCAGCTCGGTGGACAAGAGTTCTTCTTCGGTGGATTCATCGATGGAGTCTTTGCCCCGATCCAAGTCTCTGTTCATGCTGAGTTGAAGGCCGTCCTCAGCCTTTTCGAGAATACGAGATTCGGTTTCATCGAGAATCTGACGAAGTTGTTCGAGTTGCTGCTGAGTCAGGGCGGTGTCGTCTTCGCTCTCTTTGCCATTGTGTCCCATGGTATCTCTCCATGTCTGCGAGCGTCGCTCAAGAAGCCTTTTCGTTTCGGATGAGCACAGGCTGGCCGCCCGACAGGACGGTCTGTTCGTCGATTTTGCATTCAGCCACGTCTGAAAGGGACGGCAGTTCATACATGATATCGAGCATGACTTCTTCGAGGATCGACCGAAGGCCTCGCGCGCCGCTTTTGCGCCGCTGGGATTCCTTTGCGATGGCCTCCATGGCCGCGTCGGTAAATGACAGTTTGACGCCTTCGAGCTGGAACAGATACTGGTATTGTTTGACCAGGGAGTTCTTTGGGCGCCACAGGACGTCGACCAGATCACTGACCGACAGGGAGTCTACGCTCACGATGACGGGGAGGCGTCCCATGAATTCTGGAATCATTCCGTACTTGATCAAATCTTCCGTGCGGACGAGGGCTCGGATGGAGTCCAGGTCCGCGTCTGGTGGTCTGACCGTGGCTCCAAACCCGATGCCCCGGTCTCCTAGGCGTCTGCGCACGATTTCTTCGATGCCGTTGAATGCGCCCGTGCAGATGAAGAGCACGTTCGTGGTGTCGATCTGCACCGTATCCTGTTGCGGCCTGCCCTTGTTCCCTCCTGGGGAAATGGTCACCTGTCGGCCCTCGAGGAGTTTGAGCAGGGCCTGTTGGACACCTTCACCGGAAACGTCCCGGGTGGGCGAGGGCCCCGAGCCTCGACGAGCGATCTTGTCTATTTCATCGATGCAGACGATGCCTCGTGCCGCCTTCTTGGCGTCGTTTCCAGCCGCCCGGTAGAGGGCTTGAATCACGCTTTCCACGTCTTCGCCCACGTAGCCGGCCTCGGTGAGTGTGGTGGCGTCGGTCATGGCAAAGGGAACGTCCAGTTTCTTGGCCAGGGTTTCGGCGAGGAGCGTCTTGCCCACACCGGTGGGGCCGAGCATCAAGATGTTTCCCTTGGCCAGTTCCACGTCTCCTGGTCGAGACGCCATGGCAAGGCGCTTGTAATGGTTGTAGACAGCCACAGAGAGGGTCTTCTTGGCCCGTTGTTGCCCGATGATATATTGTTCCAAGGCGTCGAAGACTTCCTTGGGTTTGGGATAGGATCTCTCCGCCTTCCTGTCTTCCTTGGTGAGGATGTCGTTACAAAGGGCTACGCACTCGTCGCAAATGAATACTTTCGGGCCGGAGATGAGCTTTTTGACCTCATTTCGGCTCTTGCCGCAAAACGAGCATTTGATATCGTCGGTCTTGTCCATCCGAGTCCTGTTCGTGCCGTGTTTGGTTGCCATCCGATGAGGTCGGATCCTCGTGATTCGTCCCCATCCTCATGTGAGAGTTTAGGTCGGCCTGGGACGAGGGCAAGATGTTTTTTTGCCGTTTTTTTGGGAGACTCCCATGGATTCCTCGTTGACTCTTTCCCTCTATCGCCAGGCAGAAAAAGCCGGGAAGCGAGGCTATCTCGTGGTGGGCGTCTTGACCGCCTTGGGCTATGGCCTCACTGCGGCTCCGGATCTCTATTGGCGCGACAGCGGAGAACTGACCGCGGCTGGGTTCGGTTTGGGTGTGGCTCATCCCACGGGATTTCCATTGTACCTGATGCTGGTTCGTGCCGCCTCCATGATTCCGATAGGCTCGGTTGCTTTTCGAGTTGCCCTTCTTTCGACGGTGCTGTCGGCCCTGACCGTGGGCCTAGTCTACAAGCTGGTGGAGGAGATGCTCGTGGCCGGGGACGTGTCTGTGGCCCTGCGGCGTTTCGGGGCTTTTGGCGCATCCATTTCCATGGCCTCGGTGGAATTCTTCTGGCGGACCGGCACCGTGCCGGAGGTCTATGCCGCCACGACCGCCATGCTGGCCGGTGGGCTCCTCCTCTTCTGGCGCATGCTTTTTCGGCCGCGGCCTCAGACGGCCCTGGCCGGTCTCTTCGTCGCAGGACTGGGCTCGGTGGGACTCCATTCGATTCTTCGGTGGAGTCTCGTCCTTCCATGGCTGATACTTTGGTTTTGGTATCTTCTGCGCACCAAGGCCAGGTGGCCGAAGCTGGCTGGGTTCTTTTTCGTTTTGGGCGCAGGTTGTCTCGTTCAGTTGCCCATCCGCGCGCATGTCGCCCCGTTTATGGATTGGGGGCATGCGGCCACCCTCGGCGCTCTGTGGGAACATGTCACTGGTTGGAGGATCCGGCAGGCCTTCGCTTCGCAGATGCTCTCGTTGAACAAGGTTTGGTTTTTTTTCCATCTCAAAGAGTTTCTTTTCCTGATGTGGGACCAGACCCTCGGACTCTGGCCGATTCTCTTGCTGTTGGGACTGGTTTCCGGGATGCACCGGGCGAAATGGCGGGTGGGCGCGGTGCGCATCATGATCCTGACACTCACCTGGGTCTTGCTGACGGATTTCGTCTACGGCTTCTGGGTCAATCCGATGGGTATGGAAGATCTCCAAAATGGCTTTGCCATGCTCTTGGCCGGATCGGTTCTCGTGGGTCTCGGACTGGTGGCAGCCTCTTCGTTCTTGGCCCAATCTCTGCCGGCCTTGGCCGTGGCATCATCCGCCGTCTTGGTCTTCATCACGATCTTGCCTCCCGCCATTTCCAACTGGAAATCCAAGGTGGGCGGGGCGGATTGGGGCGCGTCCGCATGGAGTCGCGCGGTGTCCGACCAGGCTGCCCCGGGGGCCCTGGTCGTGGTGGCTTCCGACGACCTGGCTGCCGGGCTTTCCTATCTGCAGGCAGTGGAGGACAAACGACCCGATATGGTGGTCCTGGTGCGGCAACATGCCTGGGATGCGGTCACGGTGGAGCGCTCTCTCTCGCGCGCCGGTTGGCCTGCCCGGGCCAAGTTCCTTCTCTCCGATTGGTCTGCGAGGCCACGAAAGACGCGGATGGTCGGCTCGGTCAGCTTCGTCGGGGCCTTGATCCACAGGTTCGAGGCCCAAGGCCGGCAGGTTCTTTGGGAGCCTGTCACTGGGCCCGAGACCAGGGCGGTTGGGAACCTCAATCCCGGGACACCACTATTCTTTGCGGACCGAAGTCCCATGCTCGGTCGATTCGCCGTTCGATCCAGCCGAAGGGGCGAGAGAGCCGATGCCACAGCACATGCGTCGTCTCCCGGCGTTCCGGCAGACGACAACGACAGGAATCTGTCCGAGCATCTCGCCGCGCAGATCATCCAGGCTACGTCCAGGATTTTGTACGGGCAGGAGAGTGCCGTGACCAGGCGCACCGGTGCCAGGCATCTCACGGCTGCAGGGCGTTGGGCCTACCGTATGGCCACGAGGTCTCGTAGCAAGGGGAAACTCAGGTCCTGCCTGAACTGGACGGATGCTGCGATCATGCTCTTCCACGCGGCTCTCAAGTTTCGATTGAGCCATGCACCGGCTTTGGTAAATCTTGGAGCAGCCCTCGCTCTTCGGGCGACATTGCTTCGAGCCTCAGATTCCCAACGTGCGCTTCTCTTGATGGAGCGTGCCTTGGCCGCGGTCCAGATGGGGCTGGAGCAAGAGCCCTTGAGTCGGTCAGGCCTGCTGAATGCCGCAAAGTTTGCCCTCACATTGGGACAATGGACTTCGAGAGAGGATTATTTTCATCGCGCTAGGAAACTACTGCAGCGGGCTTGGTCCGCGGGCTATCACGATGCCAAGGTTGCTTTTACCATGGGCGTGGTGGAGGCCAATTTGTCTCACATGCGACAGGCGGGGCAGTGGTTCGAGCGGGCGTTGCGGGCCGACCCCAAAATGAAGGCTGCCAGGATATATCTCGATCGGGTCCGCAAAGAAAGTGGAGGGGGGCGCTGATTGCCGACCAGGCGGCAGTTGTACCGTCCGATGGGAAACAGCAACCAGCCCTGCCGGTATTCAATCGGAACCCCCCAGGAGGATATCAGAGCTTTTTGATGAGTTCTTCCGCTTCGTCTTCGATGTGAGAAAACTCTCGAATCATGCTTTTGACGACGCGTCCCGTCATGCGCCGCATGAGGAGTTCTATCCCAAGAGCCATAGCCAAGGATGCAACGATGAGATAGATGATCTCATGTGCCTGCTCATATGTATAGGTGACGGTGAGACCAGCAATTCCAAACATTGCAAGAGCGGCGCCGGAGACCAACCAGACGTTTGCACCGGTTTCTTTGATGTGGCGCAGATGTCCGACATGGGTCAGTCCTTGAATCATCAGGACCACGAGTGCTGCAACCGTCGTGATCTGTGCCAGGTCGAAGAACAGGATCATCGGAACGATCAACAGGGCGCTGATGATCAGTCCGTCGTAGGATTGGTAGACGCTGTGCTCATAGACTTCCGGCAAGTTTCCATCTTTTGCCATAGAGTAGCTGATGTCCGTTGCAGCATACAGCGTGGCATTGATCGCCGAGGCAGTGGCCAAGAGCGCGGTGGCGGCAATCACCTTGAATCCCCATTCTCCGAAGATGGGCTTGGCGGCCTGCGCCAGTGCAAAATCTTTGGTTTTGATCACATTTTCCAGGCTTAGATTCCCCAGGACCGCGATGCTCATCGTCACGTAGAGCAGGCCGACCAGAACGATGGCAATGATCATCGAGCGCATCATCGTCTTTTTCGGATTGCGCATGTCTTCTACGGTGTTGGTGATGATACTAAACCCCTGATAGGCGAAAAAGGTCAGACCAATGGCAAAGAGCATGTTGCTCATCGATGGCATGTCTGACGAACTCAGCAGTTGCGGTTTGATGGTAAAGAGAGCAGCCACGGCAAAAGCGACCAAGATGGTGATTTTGATGCCGACGATGATGTTTTCCGACTTTGCCACCACTGCGGCGCCTATGAGGTTGATGACGGTGAAAAGAGCTACGATGCCGATGGAGAATACGTTGACCCAGATGCCTTCCCCGGCACCCACGAGCGTGGAGGCATACACACCAAAGGATTTTGCCACCGCGGCGATGGCAACGAGTTGGGAGAAATACAGCAGAACGCTCGCAGAGCCGGAGAATACGCCTTCTCCGAATCCTTGCACGAGATATTCGGCGATGCCACCACGAGAGGGGTAGCGCAGGGCGAGTTTGGCCAGGGAATATCCGCTGAGTAATGCCGCAACACCGCCCAAAAGGAAAGAGAGCCAGAGGATATTGCCTGCGATGGCACCAGCCTGACCGATGACGATGAATATCCCCGCTCCCACCATCGAGCCGATGCCCAGCAACACTGCGCCTGCGACACCAAATGCCTTTTCTTTTGCCATGATCTCTTCCCAGTCCTTTCTCAAAGCAGAGGAAGGCCCGTCTGTCCGCCGATGCCTGACTACGGATAGAAGGGCGGGTCTGGGGGTTGGGCATCGGGTCTGCCCAGGAGTTCATCCAAGTTGTAGCCCACGTATTCATGGAGCATGGCCGGGACAGAGCCGAGTGCCACGTAGAGAATTCTTCTGGCCGGATCGAACACCACCGACTGGATGGCTCCGTTGTTCGCCAGAGTGGCGCCGCCTGTAGCCTGGTTTGGGTCCAGCGTTTTTCCCGTGACCACGTCGTAGGTGTCTCGCAAGATCGTGATGGCAGTGGGAAAGTCGATGGTTCCGTAAAGGCTGTCCTCGCCGGTTGGCTCCAGGAGTTGGCCCAGGCGCTCGAATCGATTCCAGGTGCTGTCGCCCGGTGCCACGGGCTTGCATTTGTCCTCCATGGTCGGGTCCACGAAGTGGTTCGTGGCATAGAGAACGCCGTCTTGGTCGATGCGTCGAATCGCCATGTGGTTTGCGGTCATCTCGAAGACCGCGCCTTGTCCGCTGTTGCCGTCGGCCACCACGAGAATTTCAGCCGTCATGTGGTCCTGGGCCTGGATGAAGTCGATGGCGTCATCCAGTGAATGGGCGTTGCGCAGAATCTCTCGGACCATCTGCACGTGACTCCTGCCCTCCCTGTCCAAATCGTCTCGGGCGTTGGCCTCGTTGGAGGCCACCGAGAGCCCGGCCTCGTTCATGCCTGTGTAGGGAGCCACGCAGCCGGGAAAGCCTACCACCAGGTAGGGGATGTGCCCCTTGGGCTGGCGGACGAAGAGGACCGGGTTTTCTTCCATGAAGGGCATGCGGTCATAGTCGAGATTTCTGGCGTGCAGCAGGCGACCGTCTCTGGTGGCGCCATCTTTGACGATGAACTGGCTGCAGGCCATCGAGGGATTGTGAATGGCCTCCACGATCACATCGCCGTATGCCAATGTGATGCATTGATCAAAGGTCATCGCCTCGTCGGAGCCCTTCACCAAACCGCGACATTCGTCGATGATGTCTGGATAAGAGTTGGCCTTGGCGTCCTCCACGAAGCCCCAGTCCTGGGCCCATTCCATCATGAAAGCGAGGTTGGAATCTTCGATGAACTGGGCGCCCTCGATGAGCTGATCCTTGAGGAGTCTGCCGTGCTGGAGCCCCATTTGATAGGGGGTCCCCTTCAGGTGGACGATTCGGACCAGGCCCCTTCGTTCCATGGAGCCCTGTGGCATCTGCTCGCCGTTACAGGAGGCAGCCCCCAGGATGAGCCCCAGGAGGACTGCGGCTGTTCGGGAGGGGAACTGAGGGAGATGGAGACTTGCGCGCGTCATAGACGTTTCTCTTTTGTCAGCGAGTCTGGTTTTCTATTGGCTGGTGAGTACCAAGACCCTGTCATCATTTTGTGGTTCGGGCCTATCGGGAAACCGGTATGTGTCGCCATGGTCGGTGTTGACCGGATTGCCGCCGTTGACGCCGCCGTAGGTGCCGTCTCGTGGCTTGAACCAACGTGGTTGGTATTCGTTCGGAAAACATGCAATGGTGCATCGCACGGCGCGGACTCCTTGTGACATGGCCCATCGTTGAGATGTAACATTATCCCGCATCCTGGGGGGACCTACAAGGATATCCGACGACAGGAATATCTGTGGGGGGCGAGGAAAAGACCAGGTTGGGCTTGTGGTGTTGTACCCCTGCGCTCCGGTGGGAACTCGATTCTTGTGATGGGGACTCGAAAGAGGCTCAGGGTTTGATCCTCGTTTTGTCGGTGGCCTGGATGACTCTGGTGTGCGCAGGAGCCTTGAAGGCGAACCGGGAATCGGGGATGTTGCTGTTTATCACCGGATGCTTGAACCGGTAGCGGTTTTTGTTACCCAGCACGTCGTAGACGATGGTTTCGGTGACCTCGGCCTGGCGGCCCTTGGGGGTGAGCACGAAAAGGATGTGGGAAAAGTTTGGACTGCGCTTCTTCGGCAGCAACTTGAGCACCACTTTCCCTGGGCCTCCATATTTTGAGTGGGGCAAGACCTTGACATAGAATTCGTCCAAAATCTTGCTCGAACCCCAGAGAAACTTGGTGGCTGACGGGAGTTGATCGAGGCGGATCGTCCGCCAGATGAGCTGTTTTCTGGCAGCGTCATAAAGGTAGATCTTTTTGCCGTCCGACACGAACGCCCGTTTTCTTGGGCTGTCGTAGCGCCAGTACATCTTGCCGGGCTTTTTGATCCAGACGTAGCCGTACCTCGGCTTCTGCTCGCCGTGGTAGCGCTTGACATAGGTCTGGACGAAGGAGGCTTTGAAGTCTTTCATGTGGGAATAATAGGCCTGCACCTTGGCCGCCATCAGGATGTCATAGGCCTTGTTGTACCCTTCGGGCGGTCCTGCGGCGGGTAGGGCGAGAACCAGGGTCAGCAGCAGTCCTTGCATGGTCATCTCCTCGTCGGTTTTTGCGGCGCTCTTGGAGCCTTGCCGGGCCGCTTAGTGTACAAGATGATACGTTGGGGACAACTCTTTATTCGGTGGGGTCGAAGGGATCGATGGGGTCGAAGGGTTGGATGGGGCGACGGTGAGTCGCTGCGGTTCCATGAACTCTTCCATGGAACCGCGTCGGCATCAGTTTTTGTCTTTTCGTCCCATGTCCATCCACAAATCCGCAATGGAGGAGATGCGGTGGTCATGGGTGGCCACCAGGAGGGTGCGGCCCGTTTCAGCCTCTGCGACGAGGAGATCGGCCACCAGTCGCGCGGTTTCATCGTCGAGTGACTCGGTGGGTTCGTCGAGCAGGAGGATTTTCGCTGGAGACAAGACGCACCGGGCCAGGGCCAGGCGTCGTCGCTGGCCCGCCGACAGGCGGCGACCGTCCTCTCCCACGCGGTCTTCCACCGACGCTGTCATTCTCGAAATGAGATCGGCCAGTCCCACCCGGGTCAGAATGTCTACGAGCCGCTTTCGAGGGATGTCTCGTCCCATGGTCAGATTGAACTCGATGCTGTCATCCAGCAGGAAGGCCTCCTGGCCGAGCCACGCGATCCATTCGGCTCTTTGGCGGGTCGTGATTTCTCGGAGATCCCGACCGCCCAGGATGACTCTGCCCTTCGTGGGTTGGTAGAGGCCTGCTCCCAGTTTCAGCGCGGTGCTCTTGCCCACACCAGAGGGTCCTGCCACCATGGTGATGCGGCCGGCAGGCACATCGAGGTGGAAGTCTTCCAGGATGGCGGCGCGATCGCCATATTGGAAGGTTACCGACTCAAAGGTCAGTTCAGGAGCAGCGATGTCGAGTGTTCGTTTCTGTGTCGATGGGAGCGGCAGGCTTTGGTGAAAGGACAGGACGCGGGTCAGCGCGCCGAATGCGCGTCCCATGCCGGCCAATCGAGCCGATATGCGTCGGGTGAGCATCACCAGGACTCCGAGGCCGGCCAGGAACGCCAGGTATGTGCCCTGGGTCAGGCTGCCTTCCCGGACCCAGGAGGATCCCAGGATGGCCACCGTTGCCAGGGCTGCCACGGCGAGCAACAGGCCGACGGGGTCAGCGAGCGCGGCCCTTCGATTGAGGTGCAACGAGAGTTCCAGGACTCGATCTTCGATACGACCATAGCGGTTCAGGACCGTTTCCATGGCCCCTGCGCTCTTGATGAGGGCGGCCCGGGACAAGATGTCTTGCTGGAGCGACGATCTGGCCGCAAGTTCGTCGCTATAGTTTCTGGCCAGACGGGCCATGCGCCTTGCCGTCCAGACCGACCACCAGACCAGGGGCGGGGCGGCGAGCATGGCTGTCAATGTGAGGCGCCAAGAGAGGGTGAAGAGATATCCGAGGACCAGGACAACCACGGGACCATCGGCCAGCAGGCTTCGGTAAATCTGAAGGAAGGCGTGACTCGCCCACGGCAGGTCCTGGTTGAGGCGCGAGAGGAGGGCTGCGGTTTCGTCGCGTTCGAGCTTTTCCTGGGGGAGGGCCAGGAGCCGGGAGAGGAGTTCTCTTCTGGCCTGGGACGTGATCCGTTCGCCCACCCTGGTTCCCAGCCATGACGTGGCGGCTCCCACGAGCGAGATGCCTGTGGTGAGGACGGCTGCCAGGAGGGCTCCCGTGAGCAGGAGGTGCTGGTGGCCGGTCTGATCCACCGACCGGCGCAGCAGTCCTGCGCCTCCCAGCACCAGGATCGTCTCGGCGGCTACGAGCAGACCAAGCCAGATGAGGCTGGCCCTGCGCCCCTCCAACAGGGACCAGAGGGTGATGAGGATGGTTTTCGGACTGGGATTGCCAGCCTCCAGGATGCCATCGGGTCTTTGACTGGTCGAAGCCATGCGCATCGAGTCAGAGATCGGCCAGGGTGGCGATGACGCGACGTCTCCCCTGGGGGCCTTCGGGCGCGCTGACCACTCCAGCCTCCTCCAGTTGGTCCATGAGCCTTGCGGCGCGGTTGTAGCCGATGCTCATGATTCGTTGGAGTTTCGACGTGGAGGAGACTTTCTTGGTGAGCACGAGATCCATGGCCTTGTCGAACAGGGGATCCCTGTTTTTTTCGCTGCCTGTTTCGCCGTCGGATTCCTGGGGCGCGACCACCTCCTGAACGTAGACAGGCTGGGCCTGTTCCTTGAGGTGTTGGCAGACCGCATCGATTTCATCGTTGCTCACAAAGGGGCCATGGACCCGCCTGGGGGCCAGGCCGCGGTCGGAGTACAGCATGTCTCCTTTGCCCAGGAGGGCCTCGGCGCCCGGGCTGTCGAGTACGACTCGGGAATCGACCTTCGAGCTGACTCGATAGGCGATCCTCGTGGGGAAATTCGCCTTGATGATTCCCGTGATCACGTTGGCCGAGGGGCGTTGCGTGGCCACGATGAGGTGGATGCCCGCTGCGCGGGCCTTTTGTGCGATTCTGGCCACCGAGATTTCCACTTCCTTGGCCGCAGTCATCATCAGGTCCGCGAATTCATCGATGACCATGACCTGGTAGGGCATGGGTTCCGGATCTCGGTCCTGGTCCCATTCGATCTCGCCTGCCTGGATTTTTTTGACTTTTCTGTTGTAGTTTTCAATGTTTTGGACCCGCATGTCTGCAAGCTTCTGGTAGCGGTTTTCCATTTCACGCACCGCCCATTGCAAGGCCCTGTTGGCCTGCCTGGCATCTGTGACCACGGGATGGATGAGATGCGGCAGGTCTCGGTACTTCGAGAACTCGAGCATCTTGGGGTCGATGAGCAGGAGCTTGAGTCGTTGGGGATCGTATTGATAGAGCAGGCTCAGGAGCATGGCATGGACGCCCACACTCTTTCCGGCCCCGGTGGTGCCGGCGATGAGCAGGTGGGGCGCCTCGGCCAGGTCGCAGGTGACCGTGGCTCCGAAGATGTCTTTTCCAAGCGCCATGCGCAGTTTCGGTTTTCCGGAAGAATAAGCTGGATCTTCCAGGAGTTCGCGCAGATACACGGTTTGGCGTCGCCGATTGGGCATCTCGATGCCCACGGCGGCCTTCCCTGGAATCGGTGCGATGATTCGGACTCTGGGAGCCTCCATGACCATGGCCAGGTCCTTGGCCAGGTTCTCGAACTTGGACATCTTGGTGCCGGATTCGGGTTTGACCTCGTAGAGCGTGACCACTGGTCCTGGGTGGATCTCTTGGACCTTCCCTTTGACTCCGTAGTCAGACAATGCGCCGGTGAGTTTGGTGGCGAGAGCGATCATGTCTTCGCGGCTGTCGGAGTCATTTTCTTGGGGTGGATCGACGAGGAGGTCCAAAGACGGCAGCTCGAAGGGCCCCTGGCGTTCGGGTTTGGGCGGCTTTGGCCTGGATTTCGTTTCTTTGGGATGGTGGTGCTCCACGATGCGCGGAGTGGCCGGTTCCTCGTTTCGTAGCCGGTCGTCATTTGGTTGGGGGACATCCTCCTCGTCAAAGGTGCCGTCCGAACCAGCGAAGGCCGGATGCTGTGTCGATGGCTCTGCCATGCCGGGGATCCCAGTCAATGCCGCCTGGTCGCCCGATGCGACCACATCCGGGGTCCAGGAAAACGTCTGTGTCAACACCCGCCATGTGGCTGCCAGGGCCCTTGCCGCGTATCGGCCGGCTTCCTTGAATGTGCGATAGCTCCAGGATGAGGCCTCCACGAGGGAGATGTGGGTGGCGATCATGAGAAATCCCAGGCCCGTGGCGCCTGCCACCAGATACGTTCCCGCCCTGGAGAGGAGCTGGAGCATGACATTGGCCACAGCGGAACCGAGGGCGCCCCCGGCGGGCAATCCAGCGAGACGATATTCAGGAATCGCCACAGAGAAGATGACAGCGCTCATCAAGATGCTTCCTGCGTAGCCCACAATCGTGGCCCAGTCCGGGTTGCGAGAGCCGCCCACCATCATGCGGATGGCTGCCACGCCGAGTGCCACGACCAGGAGATGGGCCGCAGTCCCCACCACCGCGAACATGCCGAATGCCACGGCCCTTCCAAAAGGCCCCATGAGTCGGCCCGTGCCGAATTGCAGAGAGATGAGAGACAGGCCCGTGAGGAGGGCCAGCGCGAGCAGGGCCAGTCCCTTGATCTCATCTGCCATGCTCGATGACTCGTGTCTGCCCCTTTTGGGCTCGGTTTTCTTTGTGTCTTTCTTGGCCTTTCTGGAAGATTTGCCGGTGGATTTTCGGGGGTGCTTTCTGGCCATTTCATGCCTCTTGGTGGCTTTGAATGGAAATATCATACAGTCGCCTACAATGTAAGAATATGCGGCGCGGGGCTCTTTGTCAATTTTGTCGTCTGGGACTGCGCCTTGCGCAGAGAAGCTGGTCTTGGTGGAGGATCCGGAAGGAACTGGTTGAAATATGGAAAGAAAACATCTTTCACCTCGCTGCGTCCAAGGGTCCGTCCTGGGGGCTGACCCTGGATGACTGTCTGGTTGTCGTGGGTGAAAGTGGCCTTTGGTCGGTCAAGCTGCTATGGTGATTCGAGGCGAGTCGGCTGGTTTGGGACGATGTCTTGTGACCCAGTGTCGTGCTTGTGACCCAGTGTCGCGTTTGTGCGCCAGTGTCGTGCTTGTGACCCAGTGTCGCGTTTGTGAGCCAGTGTCGCGTTTGTGAGCCAGTGTCGCGTTTGTGAGCCAGTGTCGC
>CAZIJS010000004.1:0-17325 GCA_964539505.1 uncultured Myxococcales bacterium | reverse complement strand
TTGTGAGCCAGTGTCGCGTTTGTGAGCCAGTGTCGCGTTTGTGAGCCAGTGTCGCGGTCGGTAACCGGGAGTCGTTGGATGAAGCAGTTTTGTGCCGTTGGTGTGATGGGACTGGTCTTGTTGACCGGCTGCAGCAGTGATTTGTTGCGGTATCGGACCAAGATGTGGCACCAATGTCAATCTGACCTTGCTGCGCAGCGGCGAGAGTACGTTGCGCTGGAGACGAAAAAGAGGCATGTCGAACGCAGCCTCGCCGAGGTGCAGCGTCGTCTCGTTTCGTGCAAGAAGGGAGACGAGGCCCTCGGCCGAACCGTTGCGGATCTGCGCAAGCAACTGGCACTGCGCCGTGCCGCCATCGCCGAGCTCGAACGCCGTGCCGCTCGGATTCGGGCCCGGTCGCAAATGTATGCGCGCCTGGCATCGAGGCTTCGAAAAATGATCGATGCCGGGAACCTGAAAGTCACGATTCGCAAGGGTCGGATGATCCTGAACCTCCCGAACGAAATCCTGTTCGATCCCGGCCGAGCCAAGTTGAAAGATGCGGGCAAGCGGGCTTTGGAACAGTTGGCCCAGGTCCTCAAGGAATTTTCGGATCGGGACTTTCTCGTGGCCGGCCACACAGACAACGTGCCGGTACACCACAGCCGCTATCGATCGAATTGGGAGCTTTCCGTGGCCAGGGCGCTCGACGTCGTGGAGTTTCTCCAGGCATCCGGCTTGGATCCCCATCACCTGGCCGCCGCCGGGTATTCTGAATTCGACCCGGTGGCCGACAACGGCACCGATGCCGGTCGGGCGAAAAACAGGCGCATCGAAATCATCGTCATGCCCAAGGTTTCGGAGTTGCCCTCCTTGCCGGCTTCGGACCAGCCGGCGGATGCTCCGGCGCAGCCGGATTCCGGGTCCATCCCCAGGCCCGGAGCCAGGAGGGCGCCCATGCCCGCCGGCAACTCGCCGAAGGGGAGTTGACGGTCAGGGTCGAAAGCCCGTCTCCCCCGTCAGCGTCGGTGCCTGTTTTTTAGACCAGGGTGGCGTTTTTGCGCATGTCGTCGAGCTGGGTCCGGACCTGTTCCAGACGCTTCCATGTGGCCTCGAGTTTCAGTGGTGTCCCCATCACGGCCCTGACCTCCAGGATTTCTCCATGCAATCTGGCGTAGGCCGATGCCAGGTCCTGGTCCCTGGTGTCCAGGGACCTGCGGAATTCGAGGATGTCGCGGTTCAAGGCGTCGATGCGGTGGATGCGTTCTGTCTTGACGTCTTCGAGGCGCTTTTTGAGTTGCGCGACCTGGTAGTCCAGGTCACCGGCCCTGGTTGCGGCCTCGGGGGAGGCGGCCGGGTCGATGGCACGGCGCTCCATCGTGAGATCCAGGACAGCGTAGCTCAAGGAGCTTTCTCGTTGTCCGGTTTCGAAACGTATCCGCTCGAAATTTTGTTCGAGGAGGGCGATTTGCGCTGCCAGGGCGGATCGTTCTTCCTCCAATGCGAGGATCTCGTCGAGGAGATCCCCTAGTTGCTGGGAGCGGACTCCTGCCTCGCTCAGGGAGAGCGCCAGTTCGCGGAGCAGTTGATGATATTCCCGCCGGGCGCTCTCACCGCTCTTTTCGAGGCGTTGTTCGCGGGGACTGTTTTCTTCGTCGAGTGACGGGGTTTCGATGACCACGTATGCTTCGTCGGCCTCTGTGCCCAGGGGCGCCCAGGGGGCTTCGACATGGAAAGCCGGGTGCTGTTGTCGGTTCCTGTGGTCGTCGACGAAATTCTCGGCGAGGCCGGCGAGGCCGGCTCGGATTTTGAGGAGATCCCTGCGGAGGAGCGCCGCGGAGTGGTATCGGTCACCTGGCTTTTTTGCCAGGCATCGCAGGACACAGGCATCGAAACCAGGAGGCACGGGCCGGCCATCCAGGAATTCAGAGGGTGCCCTTGGTGTGACGGAGACATGGGCGTGGAGTACGTTGTGCGGCTCCCCGGTGAAGGGAGGAGATCCCGTGACCAACTCGAAGGCCAGGACGCCGAGGGAGTAGATGTCGCTCCTTGGGCCGGTGTCGCGCCCCATGGCTTGTTCCGGGGACATGTATTCGGGCGTCCCGAAGACCTGGCCCTCGATGGAAGCCGGCTGCCGGCCCTGGTAGCGGGAGTCGCGGATTTCGGCGATGCCGAAATCCACGAGCTTGACGACATCGGTCCGTCCCCTTTGGGCACAGAGCAGCACGTTGTCCGGCTTGAGATCTCGATGGATCACTCCGGCCAAGTGGGCCTGGGAAACCGCGTCGGCGAGTTGGACGAGAATGTGGAGCGCTTCGCCGAACTCGAGTCTGCCGAACCGATCGAGACGTTCTTCCAGGGTTTCGCCTTCGAGGTACTCCATGACCATGTAATGGCCCACATCGGGGAGGTGCCCGAAGTCGGTTATGGCGACGATGTTGGGGTGGGCCGCCAGGCTGGCTGCCACGGCTTCACGGCGAAATCGTTCCACGAATATTGCTTGTTCGGCGAGATCCGGCCGCAGGACCTTGATGGCGAATCGTGCAGGGAGGGTCAGGTGCGCTGCTCGGTAGACGGTGCCCATGCCGCCATGCCCGATGGGTCCCACGATCTGGAACCGCTGAGCAACGATGGTGCCTGGTGGCAAGCGAGATCCTGTATTGTCCGATGGCATGACGTCCCTGTCGATCCTTCGTCCTGATCGGCCCTTTTGGGCCATCCTCCGAGCATGGCGGTGATCTGGGGCACACCGCAATCCACTGTGCATAAATTCGCCCAAAACCGCAAAGGCATTTTGCTTGCGTTGGTTTTGCCTTATCCGTATACTCGCCCAAGTCGAAGGTCTATGGAGTGTTTCGAAAAGACAGGCAAAGCTTGCAAGGAGAGCGGCAAATGAGGAGAGCGTTCTTTGCGGTCGTGGTCCTTCTTTGCATGGTGGCCGGGGCCCCGGGTGCCTGGGCTGGCGACGACATGCAGTTTCAGCCCGAGGCGGTGAGTCGGTCCAAGCCCGAGTCGAAGGTGATGCGCCGGGCGTTGAAGTTCTACGACAGTGGTGACTACTACAGCGCCTCGATTTTTTTGCACAAGGTGCTGTCAGGGGAAACCGGGGACAGCGATACGACCAAGGACAAGGCCGTATTTTGGATGGGCAAGACCTTGTTCCACCTCCGGTTTTATTCTGCCTCCTTGGCTTATTTCGACAAAATGGTCGAAAAGGGCCATCGTCGCACGCTTCTCTGGCTGGCGGCGTTGAGCACCAAGCTTCCCGAGTCCACCGGCCTTCTCGAGAAGATCGGGACCTACGCCGAAAAGACACCCGAGGCACTCGAGGCGCCGGAGCTGGAGCCCAGACGCACCCAAATCTTTTACCTCCTCGGTCGGTTCTATTACAACCGGGGCGACGGCGACAGCCTCAAAAAGGCCCTGTCGATGCTCGGTCGGGTACCCGAAAACACGAAGTACTACCCCCGGGCCAAGCTCTTCGAAGGGATCGTTTATGTGCGCCTCAACAAGCCGCTGCAGGCCTCACATTCGTTCAAGGCGCTGCTTCGATACACCCGGACGCACAAGAGCAAGCTCGGTATGAAGCAGCTCGATGAGCTGGGTCGGCTCATGCTGGCTCGGGTGTTCTACCAGGCAGGCACAGTGGCTCTTCGGGTGGGCTGGAAGACCCGCAAGCAGAACTATTTCAAGATTGCGCTCAAGCAGTTTCGTCTGGCGATCAAATATTACGAGACGATTCCCATGAGCAGCCTGAACTGGCTCCAGAGCCTGTTCGAGGAAAGCTGGGCCTATTTCATGCTCGACGCCGAGATCCGAAAGATCTTCCTCAAGGACTACCAGGGGTTTCAGAAGGCGCTCGGGAATATCCATACCATCAACGCTCCGTTTTTCGACAACTACTTTTTCCTGGGCAAGCCCGAATCCCTGATTCTTCGTGCTGTCATTTATTACAAGAATTGCCGCTGGGACCGTGCGCGGGAAACACTCGCCGAGTTCAACGAGAAGTACCCAAAGTTGCTCAAAGTTCTCTATGGTATGACCAAAAAGTTCCCTGACAATGCGGACTTTTACGACTACGTCCAGAAGATTTCCAAGGGGCAGGCCGGCTTGCCCGAGCACCTGTCCAGGGTGGCGCGGTCGGTGCTTCTCGACAGGACGTTGCTCAAGCGGTTCAAATATGTCGAGGAACTCGACAGGGAACTCAAGCAGGTGGAAAATGCCGAACCGGCCTGGAAGTCCACGGCCATTGCGGCATCGATCCTTCAGGACCTGTCGCTCCAAAAATCGCTCGCCGTGGGCAAGGCTGGTGAGTTGGCTCGAAGCCGCCTCAAGCGCCTCGCAGTGAGTCTGGCCCAGCTCGTGGGCCAGGCCGGCGACATCGAGTACGAGATCCTCGAAGCAGAGAAGGGACGGCTCGAGGCCAAGGCCCGTCGCGAGGTCATCCGCGCCAAGGTCCGTGTCCAGAAGCCGAAAGTGGATGACGAGCACGTGGTCTGGCCCTTCCGCGGGCCCTACTGGAAAGACGAATTGGGATACTACCGGTTTGTCGTCCGAAACACCTGTCGCGTCAAGTGACGAGCTGTCGGCACCAGGAAAGACACGAAACGTCGACAGTTGGACCAACACATCACGAGGGTAGTGGTATGAAGCACTGGACAGCAGGTATCGCGGTCTTGTTGGTGGGCACGTTCTCGGTGGGACATCCAGCCAGGGCGCAGCTCCAAAGAAGGCAGGAAACCGTCAAGGTCCGAGGGAAATACAAGGTCCGGAGCCGCAAGTCGGTCAAGCGCAAGGTGGCAGCCAAGCAGATAGCGGCCGAAGAATTTATGATCGCAAAGATCAAGGCCAAGGTGCAACGCATCATCATGCAACAGATGCGGATCCTCAAGCGCCGGCTCCAGTTCACGCCCCAAGAGGACAGTCATTACCCGGACTATCTCTTCCGGCTGGCGACTCTTTACAACGAGATGCAAAACGCCCAGTGGATGAAAGCCATGAGCTTCGACGAGCGTATTTTCAACGCCGAGGATCATGGCAACAAGGCAGAGGCCAATCGGCTTCGCCGTCTCAAGGCTGCCTATCTCAAGTCGCATAAGGCCTGGCTGACCAAGGCCCTGATGACGTTTCGTCAGATCACGGTGAAATTTCCGAAGTATCCCCGTCTCGACGAAGTCTATTTCCACATCAGCAACACGGCCAAGAAGCTCATCGAGCGCGAGAAGAATTCCGCCCGCAAGGAGCAGTGGAAGCAGGTCATGTTGCTCTATTTCAAGAAGCTCCTCCAACAGTTTCCGAATTCCAAGTATAAGCCCGACGCCCTCCTGGCCTATGCCGAGAGTGCCTTCAACGGCGGGGATTTCGGGACGGCATACAAATTGTATAAGGAAATCACGAAGTATCGGCGTTCCCCGGTCTATCCGTATGCCATCTATAAAATCGGCTGGATTTTCCTGAACTTGGCCCGGCGTTCCCAGGATATGCCGGAAAAGCGGAAATATTGGGGCATGGCGCTCACGCAGTTTCTCAAGGTCCTCAAGATCCGCCACACGAAGGTCAATCTGGCGGGAGAAGCAAGAAAAGACATCGTGCGGACCTATGCCAACATCGGTAATCCCAAGCAGGCATTCGCCTTTTTCCGAAGGCCCGATGTGGGTGGTCCCAAGAATGTCAAGTGGATGATGGTCATGCTCGGCGATGTCTACTACGCCCAGGGAAAGAACGACGACGCCGTCTACACCTACGAGGAAGTCATCCGACGATATCCCCGGGACAAGGACCGTTGTAAATGGATGCTTTCAGAGGTGGACGCCACCATCAACACGGGCAACAAAGACAAGCAGGTGGTGGCCATCAAGAAGCTTGGGACCGTCTGGCAGGGGATTGCCAAGCAATTCGGTGCCAAAAGCCCGGTGACGAGGGAGTGCAAGAGCGCCGCCGCCAACATTATGAGAATGCTGGCGACCCAGTGGCACTCCGAGGCGCAAAAAACCAAGAATTTTGCGACCTTGGATAAGGCGCAATACCTTTACGAGGCGTACCTCAAAAGCTTCCCGCACAATCCTGACCGGTATGTCATGAGCTATTACTATGCCGACCTCCTGTTCCTCTTGGGCGATATGCTGCCGCAGAAAGCCAACTGGCCCAAAGCTGCGGCGGCCTTCACCAAGGTGTTGAAGATGAAAAAGCCGCCCAAGATGGCCCGCAAAGAGTACGTCAAGAAACGCAACGAGGCTGCCCTGGCGGCAGTGGAATGTTGGATGAGGCATTTCGATCTGACGGCCAAGAAGCTGACGACCAAGCCGAAGGAAAAAGAGAAGCAAAAGACCTGCAAAAAGCGTAAGCGTCGCAAGTGCGTGGCGTGGGCAAAGTTCAAGTGCGAACCCAAGCCCATTCCGTCGGACCTCCAAAAAATGGTCGAGGCCTTCGACACCTACATTCGATTCGTGCCGAGGAGTAAGTGGCTCGTCAAGATCATGTATAACAAGGCGCTCATCTATTACAACTTCTGTCATTACGACAAGGCGCTCAAGTTCTTCAGAGACATTGCGGTCAAGCACCAGGAAGACGAGGAGCCTGCCAGGGTGGCTGCTCTGCGTGTCATCGCCATTTTGAAAATGCAGGAACGCTATGGCGAAATGAAGAAATACATCGACGAATTCTACGCTGCCAAGCGGCTCATGGCGGACATGGGATTCAAGCTGAAGATGCAGGAATTCAAGCGCAACGCCATGTGGGAAGAGGCCCAGGCCCTGGCCAAGAAAAAGCGCTTCAAGGAGGCAGGCGAACTCTTCGAACAGATTGCGCGCATGTACCCCAACGACAGCCGCCTGGACGAAATCCTCTGGAACGCTGCGACCTATTACGAAGCCGCCCGGCTCATCGGTGCCGCAGTGCGTATGCGAAAGTGGCTGCGACGAGCCAGGCCCAAGAGCAAGTGGGCACCCAAGGCCCTCTACTACATCGGCGGCAACTACCACGCATTGGCCTTCTACGTAAAGGCCGCCACTTTCTATGAGCAGTTTGCCCTGGAGTATCCCAAGGAAAAAGAGGCCCCCAAGGCACTCAAATGGGCCATTTTGTTCCGCTGGGGCACAGGCGACGTGGCGAAGATGAAAGATGACGTGGCCAAATTCATCAAGACATACTCGAGGTATGGGCGGAAGTATATGTCTGAAGTCGCTCAGGTTCATTTCTGGGTTAGCCGCATCTACGAGGATCGGATCCGCAAGGGCGGGCGGGATGCCCAGGAAGCCGAGATGCGGCTCATCGCACACCTGAACCAGTATTTGAGCCGATACCGCCGATCCGGGGGCCTGGATCGCGAGGTGGAGGCTATGGCCAAACTGGGGAAAATCTATTGGCGCAAGTCCTGTAAACGCAAGATGACCAACGGCATGTGCGTCAAGGTGACCTGGCAGCGCAGAAAGCGCCGCAAGAAGCTTGCCCACAAGAAAAAGCGTGTTCGGTATCTGCAGCGCGACAGGCGCATGGTCAATGCGGCCCGCCGCAAGTTCAAGGCCGTGCTCGCCGCCTGGGGTTCTGGAAAATCGGCCATGGCGCGGATGCCCGGCAAGACTCCTGCAGAAAAGGCGCGGCGGGCCGAGGCCGGCCTCTATTGGGTGGCTATGTCGCGGTTTATGTTGGCGGACATGAAGTTCGAGGAATACATGAAGCTCGATATTCCTCGAACCCTGAATTTCGACCCCAGGCGACCAAGGGTGATGAAACGTTCCCAGAAGAAGTTTGCCGCTTGGGGCAAGGAGAAAGCCAAGGGGCTGCTCCGGTTGAGGGGCGACTATGAAGACGTCATCAAAATGAAACAGGCCCACTGGGCGATTGCGGCCACGGCTCGCATCGGGATGCTGTATCACAACTTTGCAAGGCAACTCTATGATGCGCCGATTCCTTCGTTCCTCGACACCGAGGAGTCGAAGGACGCCTATCGAGACGAGTTGCAGAAGTACGCCGACCCGCTCGAGGCCAAAGCCAAGCAGGGCTACACCCTCTGCCTTGCCACGGCAAAGAAATACAACTGGTTCAATAAGTGGTCCCGGTTGTGTGAGCGTGAGATCAACGAACTCGAGCCGGAGCGTTATCCATTGGCTTCCGAGCTTCGGGCCGAGCCCGGGTATGTGAGCACAAAGCTGAGTCCCGGCGCGGTGATCACCACCCTGCGGTAGCGGTAAGGAGGTTCGTCCATGAAGTGCGCAGCGAGTAAGTTGATGGGACTGGCACTGGCAGGACTGCTCTTGACGGCTTGTCCGGACAAGGGCGGCCATGGCCAGACGACTCCTCCGCCCACCGGGGAGGGAGGCGGACAGACCGGCGGGGGTGGCGAGCCTGGGATCGCCCAGGCCCCAACCAAGCCGAAGATCAAGCTGACGGCCAAGGAGAAAAAGAGCTACGGGAAGGCTGTCGAGCGATACGAGGCCCTGGCCAAGAAGGCTGCACAGACAGGCTGGACCGATGACATGTGTGAAAAGGCCGCCTCTGCCTTTGCGGCGGTGGCCGAATCCAACCCAAGGCTCGAGCTTCACGCCAGGCACAACCAGGCGGTCATCTGGCTCCATTGCGGCAGGACGACCAAGGCAAAGGGGCTGCTGGATGCCATCATCGCGAAAAAGGCGAATTTCTCCCCCTCCCTGGTGAGCCTGGGCTACCTGGCGAGGGCCAAGGGGAACGTGGCACAGGCCAAGTCCTATTTCGAGAGGGCGTATCTGGCAGATCCCCGGAATGCAGAAGCCAGCTTCAATCTGGGCGTTTGTTACCGAGAACGGGCGCAGAAAGGAAAGATGACAGACGCCGAGAGACAGCGCATAAGGGGCCTGCGGTTTCCAAACGGCTATCCGGCCTATGCCAAGTGGATGTCTCAGGTGGAAGCACGAGGACACGTCGTGGGATACCGGGACCTGGCCATCCGGCACCTTCAGACGGTGCTGGCTGTCACCACGGGCCAGGACGATCCGGACAGCCGGGTACTCAACATGCGGGCCTATGCCTTGATGGCGCTGGTCTACGCCGATGCCTCCGAGGAAATGCGATCGAAGTTGACGTTGGCGAAGCTGGTCATCAATGAGGCAAACAGCAGCTTGAAGGACTACAAGGAGCCGCTTTGCCAGGGTGGGGGCAAGACCACTGCCATGGATAAGGCCGTGGCTGAGCTGAGAAACGTCGACGGTCTCATCGAGCTGAAGAAAGAGCAGCTCGTCCAGGCCATGAAGAAGTTTTCTGCGGCAGTGCAATGCAATCCGAAGTTTCTCGAGGCGCATATGAACATCGGCGCCATTGCCCTTGGGTTCCGTGGATACCGGCGGGCCGAGAACCATTTCAACGCCGTGCTGAAGTTGCAGCCCAACAACTTCGACGCGATCATGGGGCTTGGTGTGGCATACCGGGGGCTGTCCGCCGAGGCCATGGCCGACGAGAAGGACAAGCTGCTCGACCGGGCCGAGGCGCAGTACAAGAAGGTGTTGGCCGTGGCGCCCAGGAATTCCAAGGCACATGCAGACGCGCTCTACAATCTTGGCCTGCTCTACCAGGACTACAAGGCGGGAAACAACGACGAAGAGAACAAGGCGCGGCTTCGGACGGCGATGAGTTACTACGACAAGTACGTGGCGCACCCCAAAGCGATTGCTTCGGCCAAGAAGGACGCGCTTGCCAGGAAATCGGACATCATTCGAACCATCGACATCATGAAGGAGATGGCCGAGCTCAAGCGCAAAGAAGAGGAACGCGAGCGGCTTCGCAAGGCCCAGGAAGCAGCGCGGCCACGGCCGCGGCCCCGCGCGCCGGCGCGCCCGAGACCGAGGGCCCGCTGACGCAAGCCACTGCATTGCAGGCACCGGCCCGAAGCGGTATCTTTATCGGAGGTAGTTCGTTGAGACGAAAGCATGTCTGAATGCAGTGCCCAACAGGGCTCCAAAAAAACTGGAACCTTTTGCTGCGGAGACTGTCGAAAGGTGTGTTGAGGTAGTCGAGGGACCTGGGCTCGACGGGTCGGCGGCTCGGCAGGTGACTGGAGAGGCCCCGACGTCCGGTAACGAAGAGCCCAAGAGGCGCTGAAGCGCCGGGAAGCTGGAGGTCTGATATGAGAAGAGTCGTGGCGTTTCTGGCAGGAGCAGCCTTCATCATGACGAGCGGCCTGGCATACGCTCAGGGCGGCTACGTCAAGAAGAAGGTGTTCGATTTCGAGGGCGACGATATCGAAGGAAGCCTGCTGTCACCTTCGGGCGATTTCCTCGGGGGCGACTTGAGGCCGGACTTCAAGACATTGATCAAGTATCGGTACGATTTCGTGCCGGAGATGATCAAGTCCGCCGAAGATATTTGAATCGGAGCTGACGTCACTGCCTGCCGACCCTTGGTTGGCGACCCAGTGAAGAAACGAGGCCGGTGGAAGAACCGGTAAAAGCCATGGCCGTTCGCAAATACGAGACGGATGGCCGGAGGAGGAGGCTATGTCTGTGCCCTTGACCTTCAAGATCTACCAGCGGGGCCAGCTCGTGCGCACAGAAACCTTGAACCAGGACGTGGTCAAGGTGGGGCGGCTTTCGTCAGCCCACTTGCGCCTCGATGACGAGTCGGTTTCGCGCATGCACGCCTACATCCGGGTCCAGGATGGCGAGGTCTTCATTTCAGACCTCGGAAGTGCCAGAGGAACCATCGTCAACGGTCAGAAGGTGGAGAAGGCGCGCTTGAACAACGGGGACGAAATCCTCCTTGGAGAGACGAGAATCGTCGTCGAGATTGGTGCTGCGACTCAACAACCGGTGCCTGCGGCACCAGGCGTGATGCCGGGTGCGGCCGCAGTTTCGGGAATGGGGGCGGGAGCCGCCATGGGGGCCGGCATGGCGGCCGGCATGCCGGGTGGCGTTCCAGGGGCGATGCCGGGCGCGATCCCGGGCATGGGCCAGGTGCCCGGGCTGGGAGGCGGATATGGCGGGGCGGTCCCTGAGGAGCCCGCCTTCCAGCCCACCGAACTGACCCAGGCCGAAATCGACGAGGTGGAGCGCGAAGGCCTGGCTGTCCAGGTCAAGGCGAAGTTCACGGATGAGACATGGAAGGTGGTGCACCTGGCCGATCCGAAAGCCGGGCGCCCCAAACCGCTCACCATGGGGCTTTTGGGCATTGGCGGGCTCTTGGTCCTGATGGGCGTGGGGCTCTTCGGGCTGGAGGTGTGGCACATCAACCAGCAAAAGAAGCACCAAACCAAGGTCCGGGACTTCCTGAAGTCGCGGGGGCTGTCGGAGAAATTCGTTCCCAAGGTCCGAGGCAACCCTGCGATGGAAGTTGGCTCGGTGGCGGGACTACTCGCGGGACTGAGCCTGTTTCTCTGGGGCTTTGCGAGGTTCAAAGACGAGCGCGTCAGTCCTGATTTTACCATCGGCGCGGATCCGTCGAGCACATTCAACGTGGCGGAAAAATTCCTGCCTTCAGGTCTGTTCAAATATCCCTTGGTTCAGTCCGACAAAACGGGCTACCGGATTTTGTTCACAGACCAGATGGAAGGATACCTGGAACAGGAGGACGGGACCAAGACGGACCTGAAACAAATGGTTTCCGAGGGCTCTGCACAACCTGCGGGCGACGTTCCCGGCTACGCTCTGCCCGTACCCAGTGCCGGCGCGGTCCGGGTTCGCGTAGGAGCCAACGAGTTCGAGATCACCTCGGTGCGCCCGGGCAGGACCGTGGCGGCCTCGCCGGAGCGCGAATGGCGCACCTGGGGGTATTACTCGATTTCATTCGTAGGCCATGCTCTCCTCATGTTTCTGCTCTTTGCCATGCCGTCCGAGTCTGGCTCCATGGAGTCGGACTCCATGGTTGGCTCGAACCGGTTTGGCCGGATCGCCAGGCAGGCGGTCAAAGACCAGCAGAAAGAACTCGAGGCAAAACAGAAAGAAGAAAAAAAACCCGAGAAGGTTAAGCCGAGCAAAGAAAAAATCAAGACCGATCAGAAAGGTCAGGGCCCGGTGGACGAGCGCATCAAGTCCAAGGGCGCTGGCGGGCCTCCCAGCCCCATCAAGAGTTCGGTGAAGGTGTCTATGGCTCGCGGGGCCGGTATGCTTGGTGTGCTCGGGCGGATGTCGGGCAAGGCGTTGGCGTCTGTGTTCGGCCGCGAATCAGCCGTGTCCTCCGATGCGGAAAATGCGCTGGCCGGGCTCAAGGGGCATACCACGGGTGATGCCTTTGGCCTGGGCGGCCTGGGCCTGGGCGGCGGCGGCCGTGGCGGCGGCGGCAGCGGCGCCGGCGGCATCGGTCTTGGTGGCTGGGGCGCCGGGTTCGGCGGTGGCGGCGGAGGCGGCGGAGGATTCGGCGGTGGCGGCAGCGGCGGCGGATACGGGATCGGCCGGCACCGGGGCGGCAAGGTCCGGGTCTTCGCCGGCACAGCGGCGGTCAAGGGCTCGTTGGACAAGAGCATCATCCGTCGCGTGATCCGGCGCCATCTCAACGAGATTCGCTACTGCTACGTAAGCCGCGGTCTGGCGACCAACAAGAAGTTGGCCGGCCAGGTGAAGGTCCAGTTCGTGATCAGCCAGACGGGCCGCGTGACGAGCGTTGGGGTCGTGTCGAGCAGTCTGAATCATGGCCCGACTGAGGCCTGCATCAAGGCCGCGGTCCGGCGCTGGAAATTCCCCAAGCCCGAGGGCGGTATCGTGGTTGTCAAATACCCCTTCAACTTCAAGCCCGGTGGCGTGTGATCGCATAAACGATCTTTGGGCGGTTCGATGTCCGCCTTCCTGTCCCGGCCCCCATCCTTCGTCCGATATATCTTTTCCAGGGTGGCAAAATCCAAGGTTTTTGCTTGGATCGAAAACACCTCGTGTGATATAAACTGCCCTGATCGTTTTCTGGTTTTTCTAAGTATTCTTCTAAGGATAGCTCAAAAATGTCGACGATCGAAGCCACTGCGTATGGTTCCCGTGGAGGTTGGACCGGGATCTCAACCCACCGACTCGTTCCAGGGCGCTCATGCGTAGTTTCCCGAGTCTTCAGAGAAGGAGGCCGCTGCCGTGCCGGAGGACACCAAAACCATGGCTGAGTTCGCGTTGGAAGAACTGCAGGAGACCTTTACCGAGGAACAGCAGAAGCTCATCGACGATGCGAAGAAGGTGGAAGCGGAAAAGCCCGAGCGGGCGCCGGAAGCCTGGAGAAAAGTCGTTCAGGCGGCCCCGAACGCGGTTACACCCCGTCTGGAACTGGCTCGCGTCCAAAGGAACCTCGAGCGCTGGAATGGAGTGGTGGATGCCCTCAACGATGCGCTCCGGCGGCTGGGGGATGAGTATCCAGGGCGTAAGCGGGCCATCCTGTTCGATCTCATCGACATCTATGGGAATCGGATGAAATTGGATGTCAAGGTGCTCGAGTGTTATAAAAAGCTCATTGAGATCGATCCAACGGATCTCAAGATTCTCGACTCGGCAGCGGATCATTTCGAAAAGGCGCGTCGATACACCGACCTCATCAACGTGCTTCGCCAGCGTGCCGATGCAGCACCCGACGACGCGGAGAAGGTGGCCACCTACCTTCGAATCGCCAGGCTCTTTCTGGATCGAAACAACCACGCCGAGGCAGTCAAGGCCTACGAGGCGGTGCTGGAACACGATGGCACCAATGCCGAGGCGCTCTCGTCCCTCAAGGAGATGTACGAGCGCCGCAGGGACTGGGAAAAGCTCGTGCACGTCTACGAGCATGAGATCGAGCAGTCCGAAGACGATGCCGCAAAGTTGGAAGGGCGTCTCAAGGTGGCTCGCCTGGCCGCCGAGAAGCTGCGCAAGCCCGACCTTGCCATCTCACTCTGGGAGAAAGTCCTCGATCTCGATCCGGAGAATCTGGAAGCACTCGAGCATCTCGAACAACTTTACAAACGTCAAAAAGACTGGGAGAAGCTGGCGGCGGTCCTGACCAAGAGGGGCGGATTGACAGACGATCCCAAGGCCCAGTCGAGTATTTGGCTGGAGTTGGGCATCTTGTACACTGATCGAATCGAGGACCACGACAAGGCAGTGGAAGCCTGGAAGCGGCTCCTGGCGGTGGATCCCAAGAACCGACGTGCCCAGGATGCGCTCAAGAAGCTCTACGTGGCCCGCAAGGATTGGGATGCGATCGAGGCGTTCTACGGGGAGTTGGGAGCCTGGGAGGAATTGATCCGCGTGCTCGATCGGCAGGCGTCGGACGAGGAGCCCGAGACACAGGTGCTCTTGTTGTCGAAGGTTGCAAATCTTTGGCTCGAAAAGGTCGGCAGGCCCGAGAGGGCTGTGGGCGCCTTCGAGAAGATTCTCAATATCGACTCGGACAATCTTGCCGCGGCAGAGGCGCTCATTCCCATTTTCAGCGAGGCCAACAATTACAAAAAACTGGTTCGTGTTCTTGAGATCCAGGCTCGCCACACCGAGGACCCCGAAGAAAAACTGAATCGGATCAAGACCATTGCTACTCTTTACGAGAGTAATCTGCGCAATCCCGACTCGGCCATGAGCACGATTCTCGATGCCCTGGCGGAATACTTCGAGACGGACTGGCTCAGGGTCGAAGCGGAACGTCTGGCAGAATCCACGGGGAGATGGCAGGATCTCGTAGAGGCATACGAGGCGGTGATCGACAAGTTTTCCGACCCCGTGGAGTCCCTGCCCCTGCGCCGGGTGGTGGCCATGGCAGCCGAGAAGCACCTGGCCCAATACGAGCACGCCATCGAGGTGAACCAGTCCATTTTGGAGTTGGCCGAGGACGACAAGGACGCGCTCGGGGCGCTCGAACGTCTCTACGAGGCGACTGAACAGTGGCGGGAACTTCTGGGCACCTTGGAGCGCCTCCTGGAGGTGGAGGAGGATCCAGAAGATCGAAGGCGAGTCTTTTTTGCCATGGCGCGTTTGAGCGAGACGCAAATCGAGGACGAGGACAAGGCCATCGGCTACTATGCGGCGGCACTGGACCTCGGCGAAGATCCCGAAGCGCTCGATGCTCTCGACCGGCTGTACAGCCATCAGGAAGAATGGGAAAAACTCGCAGACATCCTCGACCGTCGCCTGGCACTCATTTCCCCCGAGGATGTCGACGCACTTTGCGCGGTGAAGTACCGCCTGGGACAGGTGCTGGAAAACGAACTGGACAGGCCGGCCGAGGCACTGGCTCAATATCGCGACATCCTTGCCGCCAACGGAGCACATGAGCAGGCAAGGGCCTCGCTCGAAGCCAAGCTGGACCATCCTGAGCTCAGATACGAAGCCGCCCGAATCCTCGAGCCGATTTACGAAACACTGGCAGAGTGGGAGCGTCTCGTCCAGATCAACGAGATTCTGGCGGAAGGCGCAGAGGATACAGGGCAGAAGGTGGAGCGGCTGCTCAAGGCCGGACGGCTCCTGGCCCAGAATCTCGGTGAAGCCGACAACGCCTTCGCTGTTTACAGCCAGGCATTTCGCGTCGATCCGGCCAGCGCGGAGGCGACTGCGGCGCTCGAACAGCTCTGTGAAATAGAAGATAAATGGACGGAGCTGGCAGGTCTCTACGAGTCGGCACTGGCTGACGACATCGAGCCTTCCCTGAAAAAGAGGCTCTATTCGAGCCTCGCGGAAATTTACGACCAACGCATCGAGGATGCCGACAAGGCTGTGGAGGCCTACAAGCAGGCTCTGGCCATCGACGAGCAGGATGTGTCTGGGCTGGACGCACTCGAGAAGCTCTACACGAGGCGCGAGCAATGGCCGGAGTTGCTGGATATCTATCGCAAGAAGGTGGAAGTTTCTCTTGACCCAGAAGAGCGACAACGCCTGCTCTTCCAGGTCGCCTACCTCCAGGAGGAGATGCTGGAACAGCCAACCGACGCCATCGAGACATATCGCGAGGTTTTGGCGGACAGTCCTGACAATCTGGACGCACTCCGGGCACTCGATCGTCTTTTCGCAGGGCAGGAAGACTGGCGGGAATTGGCCGACAATCTCGTCAGGCAACTCGAATTGGTTGGTGAAGACCACCAGGCGCGTATCGATCTCCTCAACCGGTTGGCGGGACTCAGGATGGAGCACCTCGACGAGGTGGCAGCAGCCGTGGAAACGTACCGGCAGATCATCGACCTCGACCAGGAAAACGAGCAAGCCATCGCGGCATTGGAGACGCTGCTGGGCGACGAGGCCCACCAGCTCGCGGCAGCAGAGATCCTCGAACCCATCTACCGATTGCGGGACGACTGGGCGAATTCGATACGAGTATATGAGGTCATGGTGGCCAACACGTACGATCCCGCCCGCAAGCAGGAGCTGTTGTACCAGATTGGTGAACTCTACGAAATCGGCGGCGACGATGCCGCGGCTGCTTTCGACGCCTATGGCCGCGCCCTGGCGGAGGATCCGGCACGCAGCGAGACGAGGGAGCGACTCGAACGACTCAGTCGCGAGATCGATAATTGGAAAAATCTCGTCGATCTCTATAAGAAATTGGCCGAAGACAGCGTCGACCAGACCCTGGCTGTTTCTTTGTGGATGCGGGTGGGCGAAATCCTGGATGGTCAGGTGGGCGACCAGGAGGGCGCTGCCGCAGCCTACAACAAGGTTCTGGAGGTCGATTCGCAGTCCATCGAGGCCATCGACGCACTCGAGGCTCTTTTCATCCGGATGGACGACTCGCAGCGACTCGTTTCCGTTCTCCTTCGCAAGGCCGATATCGTCACCGATCCCGAAGAGCGAAAGCAGCTCTGTTTCCGCGCCGCCGCCATCCAGGAAGAAGTCATCGAAGATATGGACGGGGCCATCGTGACGTACAGGAAGGTCCTGGAGATCGATGACTCAGCGCCCAGGGCCATCGATGCACTCGAAGGACTCTTCGTGCGGCTGGAGCGATGGGAAGATCTCAAGGACATCTACTTGAAAAAGGCGGAGTTGGCAGCCTCGGACGAGGACCGAAAAGAGATGTACTACGTGCTCGGGCAGGTCTACGACGCCGAGCTGAATGACAAGGAACGGGCCATCGAAACGTACCGCTCCGTGCTGGAGATCGACCCGGAGGACCTCCAGGCCATCCAGGCTCTGGACCGTCTCTACTTCGAGACGGAAAACTGGTACGAACTTCTCAGCACTCTCGAACGCGAGGTGGAGTTTGCCGAGGGAAGTGCAGAGGTCACCGGGCTGAGGCACCGGATCGGCGCCTTGTGGGAGAAGCAGCTTGGCGACATCGCCAGGGCGGTGGAAACCTATCGCGAGGTTCTCAGCCTGGATCCCACCCATGAACCCACGCTCGAAGCCTTGGAACATATCGCCCACGGCGAGGATTAACCAGTGGCCGCGGCTCGGGTGCTCGAACCAGTGTACCGGGATTCTTTGGAGTGGGAGAAGCTGGCGGCTGTGTACGAAG
>CAZIJS010000003.1:0-65358 GCA_964539505.1 uncultured Myxococcales bacterium | reverse complement strand
CCCAATGCCAGTTACGCATGGCCCGCTTCCGCGGCGTGGACAAGTCGGAGTTTCTTGACCAGCGCCAGATCGAGGGCCACGCATTCTCCCTCCTCGACGAAGCCATGCTGTTTTTGCGCCGTCACCTTCCGGTGGCGGGCCGGATCGTCCCCGGTTTGTTTGAGCGTGAGGACGAACCGCTGTTTCCGCTGGAGGCCTTGCGCGAGGCGCTGGTCAACGCCTTCTGCCACCGCGATTACACCATCGTCGGCGGCGCCGTGAGCCTGGCCATCTACGACGACCGCTTGGAAATCTGGAGCGACGGGACACTGGCCTTCGGGCTCACCCCTGAAGACCTCAAGCGGGACCATCCATCGAAGCCGCGCAACCCGCTGATCGCCAAGGTATTCTATCTCCGCGGCATCATCGAGCGTTGGGGCCGCGGCACGCAGAGGATTGTGGAGCTATGCGTCAAGGCCGGCCACCCGGAGCCCGAATTCGGCGAGCAGGCCGGCAGCGTCTGGGTGCGCTTCCTTCCCAGCGGCTACATCGCGCCCCATCGGATAGCCCATAATCTTACCGAGCGGCAGCGGGAGATTCTCCAGATCGTCGCTCATCACGGGCCCATCCCGCTTCGGGAGATTCTGCAGCGGATGGCTAGCCCGCCAGCCTCCGCTACGGTACGGGATGATCTGTACCACTTGAAGCGCCTGGAATTGGTCGATTCCACCGGGCATGGCCGAGGGGCCGTGTGGCTTCTACGAAGGGAGGGCAGAGAACCATGAGGATCGGAACAAGTTGGAATAAGTTGGAATAAGCTGGACAATAGGCTGGATCGGCCAGCTTATTTGCAACGTATTTGTTCGGCTCAGCCAGGCACCGTTCCGCACGGGGATCTCCTTGGCGACCAAAAAGAGGCGAAGAATAAGGCGACAACAAGGCGGTCCCATTCCGCCTTATCCAGCCAAAAGGGCGTGATGTTCGCATGAGCCGGCAGGATAGCCTTTTCACAAACCAGGAACCCAAGACCAGGACCCAGAGACCGGTCGAATGTCTCGGCAAGACATTCGACTCCGACGAGGCGCGGCGAGAGCACTTCCTCCGCATCTTGCGCGAAGGGCTGAAGGAACTCCACGCCAAGCTTGGCGGTGTGGCCCTTCACCACGGTGGAAGACGCCGTGGCGCGCCTGAAATCTCTCGAAAAGTGGCCAGTTTGTAACGAGCAACGGATAAGGCAATTGGCGGAACGGATGGCCGGATGGCTACCGCTTACGGGCACCCTGCGGCGCCGGGTCATGGTGGAGACCGGCGAGACCGATTGTACCTCCCCCCTGAGCAAATCCTCCAGACCTTCACCGCATACATGGACTCAGAAGCGACCATACCGAATCGGGCTCAGTTTGAAGCAAACGACGCCAAGCTGCGCGACGCACTCTTCGTGACCGACATCCGTCCGCTCCTGCGACCTGGCCTGGACTACGACGTCGGTCGGGCGTGGAAGACCGTCCACCACGCTCTGGTCCGCCATCTCCCTGGTGACCATTGGAAGGGAGGCGCCGCATGATGAGCCGAATCTCCATCAAGCAGCAATGGTGTCTTGTTCCACCCAATCAGAAATTGAGCCGGGCCACCAAAGATCCCACGTGCAGGTTCCGGTTCAGGGTCAAGGGGCCCAGAGACGACAGGTTCGAGGTGAAAGCCTCGCGCTGGAAGGAATAGGTAAGCCCCAGGCGTAGGTGTTTCTTCCATGGGTCGTACATCAGGCCGGCGGTGGCCTCGTAGACGTGGTCGAGCCGGTATCCCTTGGGCTGGGCAACCACGGACTTGAGGGTCCGCTTCCAGGTTCCACTGCTCAGATCTCCGCTCCAGCCGCTGTCGAAGACATCTGTGTAGGAAAACCGGCCGGCCAACTGCCAGCCGCGGCCGATGATGTAGCCGGCCTGGGCATAGGCGCCGTAACTCGTATCCACTTTGTTGCATTTCCGGTTCGTAGCAGGATAGGACGTGGGGCAATCCTTCACCGTATGGCGCCCGATGGCGGCAAAGAACTCGGACTGGAAGTTGAACCCCTTCCAGTAGAAGGCCATCTCTGCTCCCACCGTGTAGATCTGCTTGTCGTCCATGTCGCCGTCGCCGTCCAGGTCACCGATGGCCACCCGGTTGAACTCCGCCGAGGTGCCCAGCCAGAGTTTGGGATGGGCCGACCGCTCGGCGTCCTCTTCGATATGGGGGACAGGGCCCAGAGGGGCCGTGCCGAGCCGAAGGATGTAGAGAAGCCGGTTGTCGTCGTTGGGCACGTTCTCACCCGACCCGTTGAACACCCCGATCTGGGCCACCAGGCCTTGATGCCAGAACGAAAAAGTGGTGCTCAAGCCGACATCGTAGCCGTGGGCGAAGTTTTTGACGGCCCGGGACCTATCGGCGAGCTGGAGTCTGCCCGTCGAAGAAAGCTCTTGCCAGGAATCCATGACCTTGTGCTGACCGATGGTGATGCTCCAAAACGACCAGGGCTGGATCTTGAAAAAGGCTTTTTTGACCTTGGGACCTCCGGCGGTTTCCACTTCCAATGCGTAGGTCAATTGGGAGAACCAGACGTGCCCGAAGAACCCGAACTTGGCATGGACAAGCCGAAACCCGTTTTCGTCCACCCCTTCTTGAGGATCCGCCGTGGCATCGGAGGTCTGAGCCGCACCCAGGCTGTATCGCCCCACGATGAACCCTCTGAACCTGAAGGCGAACCGGTCTGCAGGTGAACGGAACAAAAACCCATCTCGGTACTTCATGTGCCAGGCCCCGGACTTTTGCTTCTCCATGGCCTTGGCCACCTGGTCCCGATCCCGCTCGATGTCCGCCTGGCGAATCCTGAGGGCATCGAGGTCCTCTCTGAGCTTTCGGGCCAGTGCCTCGAGACGATCGAGACGTCCCAGGAGTTCGGGCCGACTGGCTGCCTGGCGGCGGAGCCGGTCCAGTTCCACGTTCATGGCTGCGAGACGCTCTTCGAGGGATTGGACCTGCGCGGCGAGGGCAGCGACCTCGTTGTCCGCCTTCTTGGCCTGTGCACCGGGATTCCTGGCCCCTTGGCGCAAGCCACGGCTGTGCGTCCCGCCTTGGGCCATGGCGGAAACCGCCGACCCGAACAGACAGACACCCAGCACTGCTGCCAGCATGTTGCGTTGCATCGCCACCATTCTCCTTTCTCGATCCCCGGCCAGTCCTTCCGTCACAGGTTCTTGCCCTTCATCATCCAGCCACGGGCCATCCAAAGGGCCAAGGGACTGGCCATGGCGATGATACCGTAGATGAGCCAGAGCAGCTCGGTATTCTGCGGACCCACCATGGGACAGTAGCGTGCCAGGAAGTACCCGGAATAGATGCCTGTGACCACCTTGGTGAGGAACCAAGGGAACTGGGCAATCCCCATGTAGGACCCGGCCTTACCCTTGGGCGCAATCTCCGCCACCCACTGCAGGAACCGAGGCTGCCACATGGCCTCGCCCACGGACATGAGCAGGATATAGACCAGGAGCAAGACCGGGTTGGGACCAAGGGCCAGCAGGAACGTGGGGGCAGCCATGACGAAGGTCCCTGCCACCATCATCTTGTAGACGCGAAACCTCATGGTGAGCGCCGCCACCACGGGCGTCAGGAAAAAGATGAGCAGCGGATTGATGTTGGAGAAAAACTCGAAAGAGTCCCCGACCCAGCTCCCGCCGAAGGCCCGGTTGATATAGTAGGGCAAGGTGAGCCAGTTGTGCGCAAACAGGGTCTGGACGGGAATCAAAATGAAAATGAAAAACACGAACCGCGAATCCCGGAACGGATGGTCCGGCCGTCTTTTGAGCATGTAGATGAGCGTGAAGGTCACAAACAGGATCAACAGGATCGTGACCAGTCCGAAACGCCGGAGCCAATGCATCACCGCTTCCATCCGAGGCATGTTCTGGGCTGCACCGGCCTGGTCTACCAGGCCGGCGGCTCTGCGCGAGGCGCTCGCCAGGTAGGAGGCGAGCAGGCTCTTGCCTCCATCGGCCTTCCCCTTCCTGGAAGCCAGACTCGGCCCCAATTCTTTGAGCAGGAACACGGAATCTTCCAAGAGCAGGGTCTTGGCCAGGCCGGCGAGTTGGGGATCGTCCTGGGTCCTCAGGCGCCTGGCAAGCGTCTCGAACAAAGAAGCCTGGGCCTCCAGGATGAGCGCGGCTCCCACCGGGCCCTGGACCCTGACATGCTCGACAGCCTTCCTGGCCCTGGCGGCGCAGGCCGCCACGATGTTCGGGGCCCGGCGCTCGGCCAGGACTGAAAGCAGGGATTTCCTGTCGCTCTCAGCCAGGGGAACCATCTTTTCGGAACGCATCTTCATGCGCCGACGAAGTCGGTCCAGGACGGCCCCGTCCACTTTTCCCACCAGGGCATAGGCAGAAGCCAATTGCCACAGACCCAGGGCCCGCACCTCGCGGGACGCAGCCTTGGCCGCGGCTGGACTCACATCCTCCTTGGCTGTCAAAGGACCGGCTTTGGCTCTTGCAGACTGGAGTAACCTGGTCTGTATCTTGAGCCAGGCGGCAATCCCGCGATACAGGTTCGGGTTCGGCCTGGCGCCGGCAGGGCCCTTGGGTGTGACCTTGGCCGCCAGGGGCGCCAGATCTCTCTCCGTCTTCTCGACGGCCTTGGCCAACGCGGCTGCGTCCTTGGCACCCCCCACGGGCCCGATAGCCTTTTTGAACAGCTCGGAGGCCCGCTCCAACGCCTTTTGAGACTCCAACTTGGGCGCCGTGAACCCAAGGTAGCCCAAGAGGCCGGCTGCAGCCACCGACAGTGCCACCAGGCCGATGAAGACCGGGGTCCAGAGTGGTTCTTTCTTCTTCGAAGCGGTGTGCGCACCGGCATCTTCGTTCGCACCCGACTCGCCATCTGCCTGGTCGGCCTCGTCGTCTTCTGTCTCTTCAGCATCGATGTCTGTGAGCGTTCCCGCCTGCACCGCCCGCCTGGTCAGGAGCAGGGCCACCACCAGGAAGGAAAGCATGGTGAGGCCTGCGTAGACCCAGAACACCGAGACGATGCCAAAATGCTGGCGGATCGGTGGAGAGAGGAGCCCGGAAAAAAAGGCTCCCAGGTTCATGAGGCCATAGATCATGGCATAGCCGATGGTGGCCGACTTCTTGTCGGTGAACTGCTTGACCCCGGCATAGGCGGCAGGCTGGTACATGCCGTAGCCCAGCACCACGATGAAAAGGCCCAGAGACACCATGTAGAACATGCCGGAAGACAGGCCCAGCCCGTGAGGGAAGAACGTTCCCGAAGCCGCCAGGGCCAAACGGCCCAGGACCATGGTCCCCATGGACAACAGCAGGGCCTTGCGCACGCCGATTTTGTCTGCGATGCCCCCCATGAAGAGCATGGCCAGGGTGATGCCTCCGGTGAAAAAGCTATACACCCACCCGGCATGGAGATCCTTGAGGCCCACGTTTTCGGAGAGGTACTTACCCAGAATCGTCAAGATGCCAAAATAGACGAGCCCCTCGATGAGGTAGGACAAGTAGATGCCCCAAAGAGCCTGGGATGTATGGAGCAGGCTCTTGAAGGGGTCGACCGCCTCCTTGATTCCCTTGGTGAACGCTTCGCCGAACCCCACCGGCTCTGCATCCGATCCCTCGCTGCCGGATGTTTCTTTCACCTCGGCCCCGGACGATTCCATCTTCTCGGCCCCGGTCGGTTCGCCTGCACCCAACGAAGAAGTGCCTGTTTCCTTGTCCTGCCCATCCCCGTCCTTTCTGATCTCGTCAGTCACTGATGCGTCCTCCTTATGCCGGGCCAACGGCTCGCCCGATTCGGTTTTTCCCTTTTCCAGACATCACTTCAGCGCCTCGTCACCAGCGGCGAAATCCCGCTCGAAAGCAAGCCCCTGCCACAGTTCTGCGTCGATGACGGGCCCTTGCCCCAGCATCTGGGAGGCCAGGCTCCTGCCCACCCCCGGCCCGAGCATGAAGCCCTGGCCGCACATGCCCACGGCCAGGAACAATCCCGCGACCCCAGTCACGGGCCCGCAGATGGGTCTGCCGTCCGGGGTCATGGGGTAGAGGCCTCGCCAGGTGCGCCGCACGAGCATGTGCCGCAACCTGGGCACGAGCCTGACGAGCCTGGCCGCGGCAATGGGAAGAAACTCCGAGGTATTGCGCCGGTCTGTGCCCACAAACAATGTCTTGGGCGTGTAACAAAAAATGATCTGTCCTTCCTGGTTTTGACCAAAATAGAAATTCGCTGTCCTGCCCTCGGGCCCTGGGCGAAGATCCACCACCAGGGGCCCGAGAAACTGCTCCACCGGGGCGGTGATGGCGGCCTCGTGGCTGTCTGGCGTCACGGGCAGGTCCAGCCCTGCCAGGGCGCCCACCTCCCTGGCCTCGGCCCCGGCGGCGATGACCACCATGGCTGCGCCGTAACGGCCCTTGCTCGTGATCACCGCCGACACCTTACCTTCACTCACGTCCATGCCGGTCACTGGTTCGGAAAACCGGAATTTGACGCCCAGTTCCACCGATGCCCGGCGAAAGGCCTCGGCTGCGAGCAGGGGACTGACCTGGCCGTCCCCCGGAGAGTAGGTTCCCCCGCGAAGGCCCTCCCTTAAAATGCCGGGAACCAGCTCTGCAACGCGATCTGCATCCATCCAGTCGATATCGAGTCCGTAGGATCGCTGCCGCTGCACCAAGGCGCGCAGCGTCTCTTCGAGCTCGTCGCTGTATGCCGGAAAGCAGTATCCGCCCTGCTTCCAACCCAAATCGAAACCATGTTCCTCTTTCCAGGAACCAAAGATCTCCAGGCTGTCACGGCAAAGCTGGATCTTGGCCGGATCTGAATGCGTGGCCCGCACCCCGCCGATGGCCGCCTTGTTCTGGCCCTGTCCGCAGGCGGGACGAGACTCAACCACGAGCACCGACAGCCCGGCCTTGGCCAAAAAATAGGCCGTGGGACAACCCACGCTACCCGCACCGATCACCACCGCATCGTAATTTTCCGAAGCCATGGATCGATCACCTCGTCTCGCCGTCGTCGCCCTGGTCCAGACCGGCAAACAAATCCATGCGCACCTCTGTGACCAGAGGCCGCACCGTGGGAGGAGTCACCCGGTCTGGTGCCACACCCTCCTGCCGAAACAGGCGCATGACCAACTCCCGGCAGGTCTTGCCGCCGCAGCCTCCCATGGAAGCCCTGGTCACGGCTTTGAGCACATTGTAGTCCGTGATGCCCGACCGGATGGCAGCCACGATCTCCGAACGTCGTATCCGCTCACAACGGCAGACGATGGGGTCTTCTTCTTCGCTGCTCATCTCTGCGGGAATCCCCATCTCGGGCTGCTGGATTCGAAATCCCGCCACGGCGAGAGCCTCTTGCTCCGGCACCTCGACCACCAGCAGGCGCCGGCGGTCGAAATCCTTGCGACCCTTGACCGCAACCACCAGCCCCTCTCCCACGAGTTGACCCTCCAGGTCCACGGTCTGGACCCTCTCACCCACCAAGACCCGCTCCTCGGAAAACTCCCAGGGCAGCGTGAGGAGTGAAAAGCCGGGCCGTCCTTTCTCCACCAGCCGAATGGCAAGGCCCGGACAAACCACCACGCAGCGGGCACAGCCGAGACAGTCCCCGGAAAAAACGGGCCTGGAGGTGATGCTGCCATCGGGAATGGTGATGGATCCCACGGGGCAGACCTGGGTGCAGGGATTGCAGGGAATCTCCTGGAGACAACTGATCACGGGAAACACCGGCAGGCCGGGATCCTGGAACTCCACGTCTTCGGTGCGGCCCGGCCGGCTCCGAAGCACCGCCGCCGTTTCACCCCATGATTCGGGCAAGGGCAGATCCCGGCCCAAATCCCTTGCCATGGTGCGACCCACGATCTTGCCCGAAAAGATGGCCGCGCTCGCCTCGGCGATCTGGGCGGCGTCTCCCGCCGCATACAGAGGAAGCCCGGCCTCCTTTGCCTGTCCCATGAGTTCGTCCACGGGCGACAGCCCCACGGCAATGAGCAAGGTATCGATGTCAAAGGCTCGAAATGTTCCTTCGATGGGAGAAAACCGCTCGTCGCAGCGCGCCACCACCACCCGCTCCAGCTCCGAGGTGCCTTCGGCCCGCACCACGGTATGGGATGTCCAGATGGGCACGCCCAGACGGCGCAACTTGTCGAGATGGACCTTGTAGCCCCCCACCTGCGGCAGCGCCTCGACCAGGCCCACCACGTCGATGCCGGCCTGCAGAGCGTGGTACCCTCCAATGAGACCGACATTGCCGCCGCCCACGATGAACAGGCGCCGGGCCGCCTTGACCAGGTCCCGGTTGACCAGTGTCTGAAACGCACCGGCGCCGTAGACGCCGGGCAGATCGGCCCCGGGAAAGCTGAGGCTCTTTTCCCTGGCGCCTGCCGCTACCAACAGCACCTTCGGCCTGGCCAGGATGTATCGCTTTTCCCTGACGAGGCCCACCGCCTTGTCGGCAAACACACCCACCGCCGTGGTGTTCGTCCAGACTTCGACCGCGTCGAGGGACGGCAACTCTGCGGCCAGCTTGCCGGTGATGTCGATGCCCCGGCTGCCGGCATGGCAGGCCCGGATGGACCCGAAAAACGTGTGGGTCTGGAGCGTCAGCTTCCCGCCGATTTCCGCCTTGTCGTCGATGAGGAGCACCGACAGGCCGGCCCGGCCCAGCTCAGTGGCCGCACTGATCCCAGCCGGTCCGCCCCCCACCACGAGCACGTCCACCGAGATTTCTTCAGGCGGCCGGGGCTCACCCGCCCGATCGTCGGTGGGAAGGACCGGCAATCCCTCGCAGGCCTCCACCACCATGCCCTCGGCAAGGGGCTCCATGCAGGACTTGACCGGCTTTCCGTTCACGATCATCAGGCATTGGGAACATTGCCCGTTCGCACAAAAGATGCCCTGCGGGCCGCCATCTCGGGGATGGTGACCAAAGATCCGCACCCCGTTGGCATAGAGAGCCGAGGCCACCGGCTCGCCCTGTCGTCCGGTCATGGTCCGGCCCTCGAACGAAAAGGACACGGACCCACCAGACAGGGGCGGCAAAATGGGATGGTTCGTGATGCGCCCGGCCATGGTCACCCCTCCCTCCCGTCCAGGGGAACCAACTCCCCTGGAAGCACCGGCCCGGCCAGGGCCTGTCGCCAGGTCCCGGTCCGTGACACGTCCATCAGCGCAGCCCAGGCCATGGGGTCTGACACGAGCACCTTTCTGGCATGGACCCGGTCCGCCTCCCGGAGCAGCCGCCGACAAAGGGCCGCCGACCTGGCCGAAACCAGCGCCAGGCTCCGCAACCCGACAGAAGCCATGCCCGGCTGGCTGCGGGCCTCCTCGGCGAAAAGGACCTTGGGCTCGTAGCCCAGCGCCCAGACCAGGTCATCCAGGGACGGCGGACTCCAGGAGTCGAGCACCGGCTCTGTTGCAAGAAAACTCAGGTTGACCAATGGACCAGGAAGGACCGCCAGCGGCTCGCCCCCCGCGACAGACCGGGCTCGTTGGAATCCGACCCTGGGCTGGTCCGCTCTGGGCTGGTCCGCTGTGGACTGATTTGCTATGGACTGGCCCGCAAGCATCTGGCGCCAACGCTCCACGAAGGATTCCACCGAAACGTCCAACCCCCGCTCTTCCACCGCCCATTGGACAAGCAGACTGCTGATGGGATCGGCGGTCACCACCCGACTGACATCCAGCCGCTTAAACAGGCTGCCCACCAGATCGGCGCGACGCAAGAAGGTGTCTCGGTCTCCCCACCAGGCGGACTCGAAATCCAGGATTGGCTCTGGGTCGAGGACCGCAGGCTTCAAGCCCGCCCGTTCGAGGGCATGGAAACTGCGGACCAGGGCGGATTGGACCCGGGCCGCCTGGGCTGCATCCAGCAAGGCCGCGGCCAGCCCCATCCGGCCCGTCCAAAACACCGTCTCCCCATGGGGCCAGACCGGCACCTGCTCGCCGAGGAGACGACGAGGGCGCAGACCGCCCGAGGCATCCGCCAGGCGCCCAAGCGAGGCAAACGCCCCGCGAAACAGTTCCGGCTTGGGCTCGCCCTGGGCCACCACCAGCCTCCTGGCCTGGAGCACCAACGCGGCAAAACTGACCCTTGGTGACTGGGCCCCAGGCGTACAGGCGCCACAGCCCAGACAATGCCACAACGTGTGGAGTGGTGTGTCGCCCGAAAGATCACCGGCCTGGACCGCATCCAGCAGGGCTCTTGCGGAAAACTTCTCATCCTCCGCGTCGAAAGGACAGGCCGATTCGTTCAAGACGGCGCGCATCCCGTCCAGGTCGAACCGGGAAGCAAATGCGCGCCAGTCCGAGACTCTCTGCTGGGACCCCGTAGGAAGGTTGCTGGTCATCGAGGCACCTCCCCGTTGGAATCGCGCCCTGCTCGGGCGAACGAATCTTGTATCCCGGCCAGGACCGGCGCCATGTCAGGCCCACTGCCCGCCTCGAAGTAAGCCACCTGCTTGTCCAGGCCCGCGATCCCGACCAGGCCGGAAACCCTCTCGGCCAGACCCTGGGCCGGACAGTCGATATGCTCATGAGGGAACCGACAGTGCTCACAACCCACCAGGGCCACACCCAGCCTGCTGCGTTCCAGCGCAACCAGGACATCAGACAAGGCCAACGCCCCGGTGCAGGGAACGAACCGGCTCTCGATCCCAGAGACTGGTTCAAGACCCGGATGAGCCAGGGCTCCACCGTTCGCGTGGAACACCACGATATCCGGCGCGGCACCCGGCGCAGCGGCCCCACCCTGGACGCTCCAGGGGACCGTGACGGCCGCAGTGGGACAGACAGCGGTGCAGCGACCACAGCCCCGACAGGCCGATGCCTGCACCTGGGCCACCACGGCGCCATCTTTCAAAAAGAGCCTGACGGCATGGTAGGGACAGGCCTCTTCGCACCTGCCGCAGCCCGTGCAGGCCGATGGCTCCACCCGGGCCAACAGGGCCGAAGCATCCAACCCATCCGTGGTCTGCGCCACCTGCCGATCCAGCCGGACGAGCCGGTCACGTCCCTGCGAGTCGGGCGCCACGGCCTGGATGTCGGGGCAATGGCTCGAACAGGTCCAACAGTCCTCGCAGCGACCGCACCGAAGGCACTGCCTGGCTGCCTGGACGGCAACGTGTTCCAGGGAACGAACCGCTTCGTCCCCGGCGGGATCCCGCCCCACGGACCCTGGCAAGGACGGTCGGCCCACCCGACCGGCAGCCTCCGTGGGAAACGACAGCCGCAGCCCCTGCTCGTCGGGGCCCTGCCGCCAGGCCGGCCCGGTCCCGGTCCAACGCGCTGCCTCGGGATGTTGCGGCCGCAGAGACGACAAAATCCCCTGGGCCGCCCGCTTGCCCGAAGCCACCACCCCGATGACGCCCCTGGGTCCCAGGGCCGCCTCGCCCGCCGCGAAAAACCCTGGCCGACTGGTGGCTCCTGTCTCGTGGTCCACGGCGATGGTGCCAGCCGGCCCCAAGGACAGACCGTCTGGCAGATCCGCCGCGGTCCAGGCGCTGCAACGAAACCCGTCCACCAAAATTGCCTCGGCGCCAAACTCCCTGGTGTTTTGAGTCCCGGCCATGCCGTCTCGACAGAGCAGCCCCACGACGCGCCGGCCCAGGGTGCGAAGTCCCACAGGAACGATATGCTCTGTCACCTCCACGCCCTCGGCCCGGGCAGCCAGGAGATCGTCCTGGTCTGCCGCAGCATCGTCTTCCCCACCCGGCAACAGCAAGGCACAGTCCCGCCCGGCCCTTGCCAGGATCCTGGCTGCTGCCAGGGCCGCAGGCGACCCGCCCACCACCAGCACCCTGGCCGCGCCCTCTAAAAAATTCACGGGCTCTTCCGACCCGAGACAATCCAGAACCGGCGCCACGCCTGCCGGGACAAAGCCCTGGCCGAAAGGCTCGGGCAGGACCGTCCGGTGCGCCCCGGTGGCCAACAAGACCGCCTCGTGTTCCCTGGAGAGCCGCTCCAGGTCTCGGGCCCCAAGGAGCCGGCCCAACTCGAAACGCACCCCCCAGGCACGAATCTCTTCCACGTCCCGTTCCAGCTCGGACCGATCCAGTCGGAACGCTGGCACCTCTCGGGCCAGCAGCCCCCCCGCCTGGTTCCTGCCGTCGAAGACAGTCACCTGGGCCCCGAGCCTGGCCAGTTCCCTGGCGGCACTCAGCCCGGCAGGACCCGCTCCCACCACTGCCACCGACAACCCCGCGCCCCAGTCCGATTCGGCCTGCCTGACTGGAGAGAGCCGGCCCTGGTCCCGGACGAAATCGCAGACGAACGCCTTGAGAGCACGCACCGGAACGGGCCGGCCCGCCTGCTCGGCCAGGGAGCATTCCGCCTCACAGGGCCGAGAGCAGATATACCCGCAGACCGAGGCCATGGGATTGGCCTGCCTGGCAATGGACTCGGCCTCTTCGAATCGTCCCTCGGCAATGGCGGTGACGTACCCCTTGACGTTGGTCCCCACGGGGCAGGCCCGGCTACAGGGAGGATGGCCCAGACGAGACACCTCGGCCCCTTCCCCGAGCGGCCGGGTCAGCCCCCCCCAGTCATCCCGCGCCGGATCCAGATCGTCCTGCCGCCGATATCTCGGGACATCTCTGTTGTGAGATGATCTGGACTTTGTCGTGGACACGATCCCTCCTCGTGCGAGGACCAGCCGTCGAGCCGGCCGAATCGTCCCGGAATCTAAGCTTGCGTCATGGTTGCCAAGGCCGCTACTCCCTGTCAAGCAATCCTGGTGAGTTTCCCATACCATCTTGGCCCGACCCCACCTTGACGTCCGGTCAATACCAGACACATCCCCCAATCGGAAAGGACACAAAGACGAGCCATTCGCGCTGCCGATAGGGCCCTGTGGCTCCGTGGGATTTGCGAAGCGCTGCAACAAGTTTCCCCCAGGTTGGGCCCCCTGACGGCCACTAGCGAGATGAAAGGCGCCACAGTGGCCAAATCTTAAGCCACGGCTGGTCGGCGCCCGCCGGGCGCCTGCCGGACCGCCGCCAGGGACAGCGCGAAGAGCTCAGCGTCAGCGCCGGCCAGGCTTGACACCCATCGCCGGACGGATGTAGCCTTACACATCGCTTGGATTTGGAATTGCCCCACCAAGACCGCCTTGCACGACTCACGGGGCAATCGGCGTAAGATGACACGAAGTGCCTGCACGCCATATGTCTTCGGGGAGAAGGCCCCGGCGACGCGCAGGTCTTTAATCCGCCCATTGCTGCGCCGGAAGGTATCGCCCCGCACAGCAAATGAGCTCTCTTCCGGTTTTGCCGGGTCAGGATGGTTTTCCGATGAAAAGATGTGCTCTCTGCTCCTGTGGTCTCCTGCTCCTGCTCGCCGCATCGGCGGGAGGGTGTGGCAAGTCTGGCAAGTCTGGTGAGGCGGGCAAGGCTCCCAAGGATGTGAAAGCCGCTCCGCTTCCCGCGCCAGCGACGCCCAGGTGGCGGCTGGCCTGGTCGCATCATTTGGACTCGAGCCTGTCGGGCCTGGCTCTCTTGACGGGGGGCGGAGCGGTGCAGCCCGTCGTGGCCACCTCGACGAGTGACAAGGTGTCGCTGCTCCTGGCTGGCACTGGACAGGAAATGGGCCGCGTGAAGACGCAGGGGCAGACGAGCTGCCTGGCTGCCAGCCCCGATGGGAAGCTGCTCGCGGTCGGCTATGAGCAGGGTCCGGTACGGCTCATCGACCGCAAGACGCACTCGGTCACGACCCTGCCCAAGAGCCCCGGGGCGGTGCGGGGTTTGGCCTTCGGGCCCCGGGGCAAGAAGCTCGCAGCAGTGAGCGAGGACGGGACCCTGCTGGTCTACGATGTGGGCAAGGGCGCGCTGCTCCATTCGGTGAAGGGCCCCAAGGCCAACGGGCTCTGGTCGGTGACGTTCCGGCCCGACGCCAAGGGCATCGTGGCGGGGGGCTACCGCCAGATCTTCCTGTTCGATCTCGCCAAGGGCGCCTTCGCCAAGACGATCTCCGTGCTCGACGGCAACGTCGAGTCGCTGAGCTTTCGACGGGACGGCAAGCGGCTGGCGGTCGCCAGCGAGCGCCAGGCGCAGATCCTGGACACGGCGAACTGGAAGCCCGTGCAGGCCGGCGGCGCGCTCCGTCCTCCGGCAGTCTACGATCCCAGCGGGCAGTGGCTGGCGGTGGGGACCCGGGACAAGCACGTCGTGCTGCGCAGCGTGGCCACGGGAAAGGTGGTCAGCACTCTTGCGGGCGCTGCCGATGCCGGCCCGCCCGCTTTCACGCCCGACGGCCGCACCCTGGCGGTCACGCAGAAGGGGGGCTCTGGCTATGTCCGACTGTACCTGTTCGACAAGCTGCCCGACCTCGGTGTCAGCGTACGACAGGCGCGCTGGTTGAACGACGACGGCCCCGCCTTGCGCCTGGAGCTGGCCGTGGTGGGCGCAGTGCCGGCGCGGACCGTCGCCTACGGGCACCTCACCGGTCTGAAGGCGGTGGACGACCAGGGCCGTCCGGTCAAGTCCATCTCCACCAGCTTGCGGATGACCAAGTGGCTGTCGCAACGGGACCGCCAGTTTGGCATGACCGACAAGGATGGCTTCTCCTTCCCTGTTACGCTCCATGGCCTTTCCGGTTCGGTCAAGGGCATCGCGAGGCTGGAGGGCACCTTCGTGATGTACGAGTCCAGGGGGAGCGAGACCCTCACCTTCGACAACCTGTCCGGTCTGATGGGAAAGCCCCTCGCGCACCCCACCCTGAAGAAAATGGGCCTCGTCGTGACGCCGCGGCGCGGGAGCGAGGGGGGCGTGGTCGTCTCGTACAAGGGGGGTCGCCTGGGGCAGCTAGAAACGGTGAAGTTCCTGGACACTGCGGGCAAGTCGACGGAAGTCTCGGCTGGCATGGACGGCGGGAGCGCGCCGACGTGGCAGTCACCCACCGATCCGGCCAAGATGAAGGGCTGGAAGCTCCAGCTCTTCGTGAACCCGCAGGTCGTAGCGGTGCGGGGACGGTTTCGGCTGGAGGGGATCCGGATCCCAGGTCGCGACAAGTGACCTGGACGCTGCCTCGGTCTGTCCTATTTTCTGCATTTTTCACGCATTGGATCCGTAGACGGCGGCTGGTGGCCCGCCAAGGGGAGACGGCACAGCGCATCGCGAAATAAGTTTCGCCCGGGGGGTTGTCCATCGGCGGGACATGGTGCATCTTCCAGTGAGACGCATTCACCTGGAAAAACGGTCATGATGGACGAAGAGCACCACAAACAACACAACCACCGGCGCTTCCGTGCCGCCCACAAACACAAGCTCCACAGCGAGGAACGAAAGCGGTTCCAACCGGCCTCGGCCATCTTGGAGCTGGCGACTTTCGTTGCGCCAAGACAGATCGTCGACATCGGAGTGGGCACCGGCTACTTCGCACTGCCCCTTCTTCAGCACCTCCCAGAGGCGCGGGTCACGGGCCTGGATGTCTCCTCCGAAATGCTGCAGACCTTCGAAGCACGTGCAACGAGCGCAGGTGTGCAGGATCGGATCACGATGGTCCTCCACGACCTGGACGAACAGCCCTGGCCCCTGGCCCCAAAGTCCTTCGACCTGGCCCTGGCCATGAGCCTGACCCATGAGGTCGCCGACAGGAATGCCTTTGCCCGGGAGGTGCGCCGGATCCTGCGCGACAACGGCAGGATCCTGGTGGTCGACTGGGATCCCGATGCCAAGGCACTCCACGGACCGCCCACAGACCATCGCCTCGCGCCCGGGCAGGTGATCTCCACCATGACGCAGCAGGGCCTCGTTTTGGAAGACCAACTGCCCCTCTACGAAGATTTCTACAGTCTCGTCTTCACAAAGGGCTGAGGACATCCAAAGACGGGATACGAGTGAAAGGGTACTGAGGGTGCCGAAGGATGCCGAAGGGCGGTGAAAGCATCCGATGACTCAGAAAAATGGCGCTCCCAGGGCCCGGGCCAAGAAGAGGCCGGCCGACATGGGATCTCCCTGCCGCCAGGCCAGACCGAAAGAAAGCAGGTTGGGCGTGACCTGGTGGGGCGCCAGGAGCCGGGCCATGGCGAGTTGCCGGCGGGCGGCGGCAAGGCGGCCCTGGGCGGACAGGGTCGCTGCCATGCCGACATGACAACGCCATGGCTCCCAGTATCCGGCCCGAAGGGCCCGGCGATAGAGGCGAAACGCCTCGCCGTAGTGGCCCTGAGCCTCTGCGATCCGGGCAAGGAGAAACCGCGCCGGCGGAAATCCCGGCCGCAGGGCCAGGGCTTTGCGTGCAAGACGCGATGCCTCTTCGATGCGCCCTCGATGCAGCAGGCCGGTGGCCTGGCCTACTGCGGCCCTGGGACTGCATGGCGCCTGCTTCCAGGCAACCGACCAGAGGGTCGGGTCGTTGCGATAGACCGGCAGATGCCCGATGAGGATCCCGGCCAGAATCAAAACCAGCGGGGCCAGGACCAGGACGAACCAGACCCCCGGACGACCGAGCCAAGGCTCCATCCATTGACGAAGAGAGGGGTGCCAGGCCTGCGGAAATGTGGACAGGCCGAACCGGACCCTGGCAGCCAGGTGGCGCGTGGCCCAGGACAGGATCGCGGCCAGGGCCAGGACCAGGCCCACAGAGGGCAGGTACCAGAACCTGTCGGCCTCTGTGTTGGGCATCCAAAAGAGATTCGACGTGGGCGCAAAGGTCGCCAGGGCGAAAAGCATCCCTGCGGCTATCAGGGCCACGTCCGGACCCTCGACACCGGCTCGACGCCGCGAGGAAACAGCCCGCATCCAGAGCCAGACCGGCAAGGCCGCCAGGGCGAGGCCTGCCAGGATCCAGGCCACAGATGCCGGGTTGGAGGGCACCGACAGGAGACAATACTCCGGGGCCAGACGGAAGGGCCAAAGGAACCGGCCCAGACCAAGGAACGTGGCCTTGGCAGCAAGGCCCAGGCGAGACAGAAGGCCCAGGTGCCACAGGTCTCCGGGATGGGGATAGAGGGGCCCAGAATAGGGTGCCAGTGTCCCGAAACTCCAGAGGCGAAACAGGAGCAAGCCGGCCAGCGCAAAAGCGGCAGAGCCATACCCCCAGCGGCCGGCTTTGAGCTCGGCCCAGGGGCCCTGTCTGCGGGCAACGGCCGTGGCGAGCCAGACCCCGGGGAGCAGTGCCGCACCAGACTCCTTGCTGCCCAGGGCCAGGACGAAAAGTACCGCCGAGAGGACCTCGATGGCCCAGGCCCGACGGGTGGAGGCCGCAGCCCTCCATCGGCGGGCCAGCAACAGACCGGCCCACCAGGCCAGACCGAAAAACGTGACCAGACTGTCTTCCCGAAAGCTGGTGACCGCAAAGACCTCGGCATGGAGGGGATGCGCGGCAAAGAGCAGGGCGGCGGCGGCAGCCAGGAGCTTTCGGCCGCTCAACTCCGCGAGGACCGCAAACAGCATGGCCGTGGTCGCCGCATGGAGGAGCAGGTCCACGACATGATAGGGACTGGAACGAGCTCCGAAAAGGCGCCATTCGAACCAATGGATCGCCACCATGACCGGCCTTCCTGCATCGGCAACGCCCAGACTCGCTGCGGTCCTGTCGAAGAGCCCGGCCAGACCGTAAGGGCTGTGGAGATAGTGATTGTCCAGGATGGTCCAGAAGTCGTCGTAGGCAAAGCCGAAGGAAAGGCTGCGCAGGCCAAGCAAAAAGGCCAGGCATCCGATGAGCAGGGCCCAGGCCCAGACCGGGAGCCATTCGTCCTGGGCGGATCGTCTCCGTATGCCGTGTTGCTGATCCACTTCCTCGACATGGCCTGACTGAAGGGATTGTCTGGAGGTCTTCGTCATGACGAAAGACAATACGAGCGAAGGGCGCCGGGAGCAAGCATCCCAAAAGGAACGGCGACCGCTTCTGGTCGCCGTTCTTTCGAGAATCACGAACTGTCGGACAGGATCAGACCAGGCCCTGGTCGAGCATGGCGTCTGCCACCTTCACGAACCCGGCGATGTTGGCGCCCATGACGTAGTTGCCGGCATGGCCGTATTCTGCAGCGGTCTCCACGCAGGCTTTGTGGATGCTCTGCATGATGCCCTTGAGCTTGGCGTCAACTTCCTCGCGCGTCCAGTTGGTGCGCATGCTATTCTGGCTCATTTCCAGACCGGAAACCGCCACGCCGCCCGCGTTGGCCGCCTTGCCGGGACCGTAGAGGATCTTCTTTTCGATGAACAGGTTGACTGCGTCGAGCGTCGACGGCATGTTGGCGCCCTCGGCCACGCAGATGCAGCCGTTGTCCATCAGGGTCTTGGCGTCGTCGCCGTTGAGTTCGTTCTGGGTGGCGCAGGGCAGTGCCACGTCGCACTTGACCTTCCACACGCCGGTGCCCTCGTGATACTCCATGGCGTTGTTGAACTTCTCGGCCAGCTCACGGATGCGGCCACGGCGCACGTTCTTGAGATCCATGAGTTCGTCCCACATCTCCTTGGTCAGGCCGTCGGGGATGACAACGAAGCCGGTGGAGTCAGACAGGGTCACCACCTTGGCGCCCAGAGCCATGCACTTTTCCGCGGCGTATTGGGCCACGTTGCCCGACCCGGAAATGGCCACGCGCTTGCCCTGGAAGCTCTCGCCGCGGGTCTTGAGCATCTCCTCGGCGAAATACACGGCGCCATAGCCGGTGGCCTCGGGCCGGATGAGGCTGCCGCCCCAGTTGAGGCCCTTGCCCGTGAGCACGCCCTCGAAACGGTTGCGCAGCTTCTTGTACCACCCGAACATGAACCCGATCTCGCGGCCGCCCACGCCGATGTCACCGGCGGGCACATCGGTGTCGGCGCCGATGTGGCGCTGCAATTCGGTCATGAAGGACTGGCAAAATCGCATCACTTCGGCGTCGGATTTGCCCTTGGGGTCGAAGTCCGATCCGCCCTTGCCACCGCCCATGGGGAGCGTGGTCAGGGAGTTTTTGAAGATCTGCTCGAAGCCGAGGAACTTGAGGATGCCCAGGTTCACCGTGGGATGGAACCGCAGGCCGCCCTTGTAGGGACCGATGGCGGAGTTGAATTCCACGCGAAATCCCTTGTTGACGTGAATTTCGCCCTGGTCGTCGGTCCAGGGAACCCGGAACATAATCACGCGTTCGGGCTCGACGATGCGCTCGAGAATCTTGTTCTCCATGTAGCGCGGATGCCGCTCGAGCACGGGCAGCAGGGTCTCGACCACTTCCTGCACTGCCTGGTGAAACTCAGGCTCGGCCTGGTTTTTGGCCTTCAAGTTGGCCATAAATTTTTCTACGAAATCTTTTCCGAGAGCGCTCATTTGATCCTCCTTGGGTTCGGCCCGCAGGGCCTGTCTGCCGGAAGAAAAATCCTGGCTTTTCCGGCATAAATAACTCCTCGAAGCGCCGCGCATCATAACAAAGGCGAAAGGGAAAACAACCCCTGTCACGCAGGATGTTTTCGAAAAAAGACTCCTTTTCTCCAACTAGTTTCCAGGTCATCTCCAAGGCCTGCAAGTCGTCTCCAATCGGCCTGCCCGGCCGACCTCGGAGGAATCCTCCTCGGCCTGCACCTGCGCGGCGATCGCTGGTAGCATGGTACCAAGAGGCTGGGCCACAAGCCCCACTGCGTTCAGGCCGCCAAAGCGGCGATCTCTCCCCCCCCGAGCCGTGACAATCCCTTCCCGAGTCGTGACGATCCGCTCTCCCCATCGACCGCCGGCCCTGCGATTCCCAGCGCCCGGACGCGATGGTCTGCGCTACCCCTGGGCCGCATCTCTGCGAGCAGTGGCGCGAAAACCGATGCCCAGCAACAAGCCCAGGGCTGCCACGGGCCAGAACCGAATCGTGCCATTGCCGGCCAGTTCCACGGCCAGGCCGACAAGCGGGGCCAGGACCATGCCCGAAAGGCTCTTGGCCTGGCTCTCGATGGACAGGACCGTGGCCACCTGATCCGAAGCGGCCACCTGATGGAACCGGGACACGAGCAGGGGCCGCCACAGGTTTTGGAGGACGATCACCGCTGCCAGGGCCAGGATAAACAGGGCAGCCCAACCGGCCAGGCTGGCGAGCAACAGCAGGGCACTGAGGAGCGCAAGGCCAGACCAGAGCCTCCGGGCCGCAGCCTCGTCTCCTCCCGCCCAATTCGAATACCACCCAGCGCCCCTGCTGGCGGCAGCCGATAGAATATGAACGAGAAAATACAAGGGACCGGCAAGCAGGGCCACCCTGGCCGGCTCGTCCAGGCCCGTGGGCAGGATCATGCCCAGACCGGCGGCCAGAGCCACTGCCTTGACTACGGGCTGGAGATAGTCCTTGGCCACCTTGACGTACCCTTCGTACCCCATGGATTCGGCCACCAACCTCCTGAGGGGATGCAACTGGAGGGCAGCCAGGAGGGCAGCGCGCATGTGGCGCCAGACGGCTCCAAAATCCGCCCCTTGTGCGGGACCTTCGAGGAAGGCCGGATAGAGGGCCAGGTTGACCAAGTCTGCCAGAGCCGGAATCACAGATACGAAAAACACGGCCTGATAGTCACCGCTGATCCAAACGACAGCCATTGAAATGGGGATGGAAGCCGCAGACCCCAGCTTACTCCAGGACCTGGTCTGTCCATACACAGCCGTCTTTTCCGAAAGCCGGCCTTCCCGTTCGAGCCAGGTCAGGATCATGGCCTTGTGGGTCCCGGTACGAAAGGCGTCTCCAATGCCGAAGAGGACCATGCCCGCAGCGAGCCACAGCCAGCGGTCCGCCGCACCGAGCAGGAGAAAACTCGTCACGTAAGCGGCAAAGGACAAGACCATGGATCGCCTGCGGCCCCAAAGATCCGCCAGGGCGCCCGAGGGGATCTCCAGAAGACTCGTGGTCCCTTCCCGGACCGCAACCAGGAGCCCGATGGTGGCAAAGCCCAGGCCCTTGTCCAGAAAGGCCAGGATCAAGAAGGGTTCGAAGTAGCGCTGGTTTTTGAGAAATCCGTAGAGGCAAAAGCGCCTGATCACATCTCGCTCCTAGCGGGTCACGAAAATACGTCGCGCAGCAATGATCCTACTGTTGCCGTCGCTGTCCATGGCCAGGACCTCGATGAGGTGGGGACAAGGTGTCAGTGCCGATGTGTCCAGAGTCCCGGAGTAGCCCACGTCGTTGCAGTGGGGATACCCGGACCAGACGAGACAGACGTCGGGACGGCTCGTGCCGTAGGACAGGGTGCCCACCGCGGCACCGTCCACCAGGAGCTGCAGAGAGGTCACGCCCTTGTTGTCCAGTGCCCAGCCCCGGACCAGGACCTGGCCCGACAATGTGGCGTCTGCCACCGGCTCGTCCATCACACCGAAGGGCGCCAGGTGACCGTCGAGCCACTGGGCATTGGCCTGAATCGTGTCCAGATCCCCCAGGATGAGATAGCTCCTGGCGCGAACCGTTGCGTTGGCGGGGATGCCGAAAACAGGCAGGGGTCTGAAATTGTTGAACGGAAGGCTGCGGAGCTGCCAGGCCTGCCATTGCTGGTTGCGATTTTCCACCGAGAGGCCCACGCCATAGGTCAGATCGTTGTTTTGCATGGCGGCCCAACCGCCGGGGCTGGCAAAGTTCTTGTAGTGGAACCCGTCGTTGCCGCCCTGGTCGATGGGGATCTCGGTCCTGTCGGAGTTGAACAGGCGCCAGAGGTCCGGCCCCTGGTTGCCGTTGGCCGTGTAGACCGTGGGCATCTCCTGGGCCGTGGCGCGATGGTCGAGACCGGACAGGTTGATCACAGTATAGTCGAGTTCCACGATATGGGTCCTGACGAACCGAATGCGCTGGATCACCCGCACGTCCGAACGACGCTCCCGCAAGTTGGGATCGCTGCAACCGCTGCTGTCGCAATCCTGTCGATCCCAGTCGGGATTCCAGAAAAGAGGGTTCGTGGTGACCGTGAGCCGCCCGTCGGACTTGTCCACGGACTCGACACCAGAGCCGCGGTTGCAACGATTCCCACCCTGGACCGGGTTCCAGCCCAGGAACGTGATGGAGTTTTCGCACTGGGTTGCAGCGCTGGCACAGCTCGCGTTCCAGGCACAGTTCTGCATGGCTCGATCCGGGTCGTAGAAGGCCACCTGGACCTCGCGACCCGTGTCGTTGGCATCGATGGCGTTGGTCCCGTTCATGCCGGGCTGGCCCTGGTCGATCCCGAAGAAAATGATGCTGCCGCCCCATTCTCTCCGGATGCCCACCTTGAGATAATGCGAAGAGTCGAACACGAATTCGTCGTGAAACCCTCCTTCCACGGCGGTCTCGAAGGTTCCTGGAGGGTTTTCGTCGGGAAGGGGCGCATCGGCAATGGGATCTGGCGGCGACACCGGAGCACATTCGGTGCAATTGGACGCCTCGGCACAATTCGGATCGCTGCAATCGGCAGACCCATCCCCGTCGTCGTCGAGCCCGTTGTCACAACAGGTTTCTCGATGCCGGCAGACGCCCTGTCCGTCACAGTCGTCCGCCGTGCAGGCATTGCCGTCGTCGCAGTCCGCCGGTCCATGGCAGGCTGCGGCATCCAGGCCGGGACTTGCGTCCGAGACCTGGGCATCGCTCTGCGTGTCACCGGCATCCAACCGGGCATCCCAGGCCACCGCCCCATCCCCGGCAGCGTCTCGCGCCGCCCCGTCCCGCCCGCTGGAACGTCCACCCGAGTCCCCGCAGGAAGAGACGAGGACCATCGTCGATGCAACGACCAGCAAGACCACCGCATGGGCCCATCGGGGGACGTGTTGCTGAGCGAGGGAAAAGAATCTTCGGTAAGAACCGGGAAGGGAATGCATGAGACGACCTCCCGAGCCCGTATAGCTCATCGGAACCATCACGTCTCGTCTGTGACACGCAGGGAAAGCCTACTGCGAGACAGGAAGGGATACAACGATCTTGTGGCTGACATCGACAGGAAAACACGTTGCGCGGCGCCGAACCGACACAACCAGCGACAAGAAGACGAAGCAATGCGGTGTCTACGATGATATCTCCAAAGAAGCGATCTGGGGCCGCCTCTCCAGAACCACTCCCACCCCCTTGGCCCCGTCTACCTTGGCTTCCAAGGCACGATCCAGCCGCAGCCAGCGAATGGACCCATCCAGCTCACTGCGCAGCGCCCTGCGCCCGCGGAACCATTCCAGGTCGATCTTCGCCGAGGCCCTCTGGTGCGCGTGGAAATAGGCCACGCCGAAGCAGGTGAGGTTGTGGAAAAAATGCGAGCCCTGGGAAGGTTCCACCTGAAGGTCTGAAAAATCCGCCTCCACGATGGCTCGGGCCATGGAAATTTGGGACCAGTCCACCGGGATGCCCAACCAGGGATCGCGCGACCCCCAACGGCCCGGCCCGATGAGCAAACTATGGCGCCCTTCCTCGCGCAATGCGTCGTTGATGTCTTGGATGACCTGGACTGCGTATTCCGTCTTGTTGCGTGGAAAACTCTCGGGATCGATGAAGATGACGTCGTGGATCTCCCCGCTGTGACCATGTCCAAGGGTCTGCTTCGAATAGACCAGGGATTGCTCGACATCCTCGGCTGTGATCGAAATTTCCTGAACGGACCTGGCCGACACCATGGGCCGCACCTGGAGCACGTGAAACGGCTGGGGGTCGCGAAGCGGTCTTTGGAAATCCACCGCAAATTCGATCTCCACCGGCGTTCCGAACCCACGCTGGGACAGTTCCAAGAGCTTGCCGAGCTGTTCGGCCAGGGGGAAGGCGCGTCCCTTCAAAATGGGGTCGAAGGTGATGAGCGGGCTGCCGCCCTTGCGAAATCCCGTGGTGATGGCGTCGTTGTCCGGCAGGTACGTCGATACCATCTGGTCGGCAGCCCCGTCTCTGACCGCCTCCACGGTGGAGAGTCGCAACAGACTCGCATCCACGTCCTTTCCTGGAATGAGATCCGATCGATCCAAGTCCAAGGCGTAGAACTTGCGCTGCGCATTATCCAAAATGTCTTTCACCGAGGAAAACTGGGGAAGGATCTTCGGATATGCAGGAGAGAAACGAAGCGCCTCGAACCCGTCTACGATGGACTTTCCAAGGCCCGCCGCCACCAAGGCCACCCCGTCTTCGGGACGGACGCCTCCGAACGGATAGAAGTTGTACGACGAGGCCACCCCGGAAAAGGAGGGATAGAACCGCGTGCCCCGCCTGCTGCCCACCAGGCGCTGGATGAGCACGGCCATGCGTTCTTCTTCCACTCGATGGGGTGTGGTGCCCAGATAGTCTCTGGCAGCCTTGTAGTAGGTCGACGCATAGACCACCTTGATGGCCTCGAGCAACTGGGCAAGCCGCACATCCAGGGATGGATGGCTGTTGGGAAGCATCACCGTGGCATAGACCCCGGCAAAGGGCTGATAGAGCGAATCCTCGAGGATGGAGGAAGATCTCACGGCCAGGGGCTCGCCGATCCGGCGCAGAAGCGCTGCCAGGTCTGCACGAAGAGATCGAGGGAACCGTCCCCTCCTGAGGGCATCCAGAATTTCTCCGTCTTCCATGCCCTGGGCAATGGAAGGAAAATCCTGAAGGCTGTTTTTCTCGAGAAATTCTTCGAACACTTCCGAGGACAAGACCACCGTCTGGGGAATGGTCACGTGAACGCCCGGAAGATCCACGGGGTCCTGGGCCAGGAGCTTGTTGACAAAGGCCAGCCCCCTGCCCTTTCCTCCCAGCGAGCCCTGTCCGATCCGCGAAAAAATGACGAACTGGTCGAACCGTTCCCGGTCGAAATCCACGATAATGTGGCGTTGGACCTCCCTGAGATAGGACGTAAACACCACGATGAGATGATGGCGCAGTTCCGAGATGCTTCGGAAGGCCTCGATCCCGACGGGACGGATCATGGAGGCCAGTTCGAACTCGCAGCGGGCCTTGAGCCAGGCCGAAAAGTGATTCCGAGTGGCATGAAACTCGATGGATTCGTCCGGTACCGTCTCGAGGACCTGCACGAGGCTGCGCAGATCCTTGGCCCTGGCCACCTCCGTGCCGTCGGGCATGCGAAACAAAAAGTCGCCGAACCCGAAGTGCTCTATCATGAAGCGCCGGATCTCTTCGAGCAGATTCGAACTCTGCTTGGACAGGAAACTGACCCCGAGCCGATCGCTGAGATCTGCATGTCTCGACTCGGTGGACTGCAACAGCACGGGAACATCCTTGTGCAACCGGCGCACGTGCTCCACCAGGGCCGGGCCCGCCGCATCGTCCATCTTGCCGTTTTTCGGAAAACTCACGTCACTGATGAGCCCAAGGAGGCTGCCACCATACTGGTCGAGAAAATCAATGGCCTCCTCGTAATTGCGCGCCAGGAGTATCTTGGGCCTTGCCCGGATACGAAGCAGGCGGTGAGGAAGGTTGAGCCCTTCTCCCATGAGTCGCGCGGTCTGCGTGGTGACCTCGGTGTAGACCAGAGGCAAAAAGACCGAATAGTACCGCACCTCGTCTTCCACCACCACGATGACCTGGACCCCGCCGTCGAGTATATCGTGAGGCGCGTTGAGCCGATCTTCGATCTGCTTGACCATGGCCAGCAAGACCTTCACGTCGCCCTGCCAGAGGAACACGAAGTCGGCCAGCCCGCTGTCGGCCAATCCGAGCAGCTCCGGCAATTCCCAGGCATGGGCTGCCAGGGCGCTGACAGGGATGTCCTTGCGCCGCTTGGCCTCGCCGACAAACTCAGAAACGCTCATGTCCCCAATCCGGGCGGTGGTGACCAGAAGATCGACCCGGTGAGACTCCAACATGGCCAGAGCCTCCGTCGCCGAGGAGGCGCGATGGAACCTGGGGACGTAGCGCATGTTGAGGTCCAGGTTTCGATACTCTTCGAAGATGAGTTCGGTAAGCTGCCCGTCTTCCTCGAGAATAAAGGCACTGTAGGGAGAAGCCACGATCAGGATGTCCCTGATCCGATGTTCCATCAGGGCGGAGAACTCCTCGAGCTGCATGCCGTAGCGACTCTTGAGCTCCAGTTCCTTGTTTACGTCAGGCGCCTTCATCAAACCGCACCTCCGCATCCATGGCCGCCACCTTGTAGGCCTCGGCCAGGGTTGGATAGTTGAACACGTCCGACAAGAGATCGTCGAGCGAGGCTCCCCGGTCCACCATGACCTTGGCCAGGTGGATCACCTCCGAGGCATCCGTGCCCACCATCCCGGCGCCGATGAGTCGTCTCGACTCGGGATGGAACAGGAGTTTCAAAAAGCCCGAATCGTCTCCAAGCATCTCCCCCTTGGCCAGTTCCGAATAAGAAGCACGGCCCACCACGACATCCTGCCCCATGACACCAAGGGACTGTTCGGTGGCTCCGACCCAGGCGATTTCTGGAATGGTGTATATCCCGTAGGGAATCGACTCGGCTGGTAGGGGTCTGGCCGGCACATCCAGGAGCGACCGGGCAGCCAGGCGCCCCTGCTCCCTGGAAGTGGACGCGAGACTGGGCGGCCCGATCACGTCTCCCGCCGCCACGATGTTGGGTTGACTCGTCTGGTAGTGGTCATCCACCACGATGCAGCCTCGATCCACCGTCACCCCTGCCTGGTCCAGGCCCAGCCCCACCAGCGCTGCCTCGCGCCCCACGGCATACATGACCAGGTCTTGAGCCATTCGGCTTCCGTCTGCAAACTCCAGGGTCACGTCCCCTCCCGCCGGCAGGACCGATGTGACCCTCGCCGGCGCCATGAATCTGCCGCCCTCTTGCTCGAATGCCTCCAGGCAGACGGCGACCAGGTCCTGATCCACGAATCCCAGGGCCTTCGGTCTGTGGTTGACCAGGCAGACTTCATAGCCGGCCAGGGCCAGCATGGACGCATATTCCATGCCCACCACGCCCGCGCCCACGATGGTGAGTCTCTCGGGCAGTTCTGCGAGCACCGAATAGAGCTGGTCGGAATCGATCACCTGCTCGTCATCGTAAGGGACCCCCTGGAAACGCCGGGCCTTGCTGCCCACGGCGATCACAAAGGACTCGGCCTCCAGGCGCTGCGTTTCGTCCAGGATCACCTCGTGGTTGGACAGAAATCTCGCTCTGCCATGGAGCACAGCCACCCCATGACGCTCCATGAGACGATGGATCACCGTGAGTTCACGCTCGATGACCCGCTCGACATGCTCGGCCAGCAGTTCTCCAGAAAGGCGTTGTTTGGGCCAGGCCACCGAACCTGTGAGCATGCGCTGCCTGCGGCCGGAGAGATAGAGGATCGCGGTGCGCAGCGCCTTGCTGGGGATGGTGCCCTCGTGCAGGCAAACGCCACCCAGCACATTTCGAGCTTCCACCAGGGCCACCTTGCGCTGGTGTCGTGCCAGTTCCAATGCCGCCCTCTGGCCCGCGGGCCCGGCGCCCAGGACCAGGGTGTCGTAACGTCTCGGCACGAAAGACTCCTATCGAGCGTAGTAATGCTTCGGTTGCTGCAAGGCTTGGGGGCTGTGCCGTTTGCGCCTCCCCCACATCTCCGGTCTATCTGGCCCCAGAACGGCTTGCGGTCCTGGATCCGGCCAGCGTTTGGGCGCCCGGGCCCTTGGTCCAAAAGCCTTCCATCAGATTCGAGGCCTCGCCGAACAAACTCTTCTTCCAGATATCGAGATAGGCGTTTTGCAGGGAAAACGCCGTGCGTACCAGCCGCAAAGCGATGGGCGCCGCGGTCTTGAGGTTCTTCGTCTCGTGGGGATCCTTGTCGAGGTCGAAGAGAAGCATCCGCGAAGGGCTGTGGGCAATCAACTTGTATCGCCCCAGGCGCACCGAACGGCTCCGCCGGTCGTTGTATGAAAAGGCCGAGAGCATGGCAGGCACGTGGGTCATCCTGGCCAGGCGCAACAACGAAGCCCCCTGTGCCCTTGGGTCCTGAGGCAACCCGGCCAAATCCAGGGCCGTGGGCAGGATGTCGATGGCCTCGGCGTCCCAGGTGAACCGTGGCGGCTGCGCCTCCAGACCTGGCCACCAAACCATGAGGGGAACCGCGATCTCCTCTTCGTAGAGATGCTTGCCGTGGCCCACCGACCCATGCTCCCAGAACTGGTCTCCATGGTCCGCCACCAGGAACACCACCGATTTGTCCGCGATCCCCATTTTTTTCAAGTCCGACAGGAAATGGCCGAACCACTCGTCGTTGTATGTGACCTCTCCCAAGTAGAGCGCTTTGAGGTACTTGCGGTCCTTGGGATCATCCACCTTGATGACGCCTCGGATGATTTTTTCGAGGTAAAAACCAGTGACCCGGCGCGGAATGGGGCCGGAATACGGTTCTGGGTAATAGAGCTTGAGCATGGCAGTGGGCGGATCATAGGTCACGTGGGGATCGATGGTGGCAAGGTAGGCAAACACCTTCTTGCCGAGTCGTCCCTTGAGCCACCGCTTGGCAGCCCCCCAGAGATACTTCGATGCGTTCGCCTTGTTCTCCCGGATGAAGTTTGTATATTTATCGAGCCCCCTGGCGAATCCCCAGTGATCCGACACATAGCCGTTCGAGGAAAACAGGGCCGTCACCCAACCGGCTTTCTTGAAAAGTTCGTAAATGAACGGAACATTTTGCGGCATGCGGCGCTTGGCGCGAACAAATCCATGCACCGGAGGATAGAGACCGGAGATGAACGAGGCGTGGCTGGGCATGGAATGGTTTCCAGGGGCGGTCGCCTGGGTAAAGACCAACGCGCGTTTGCAGAATGCATCGAAGTTCGGAGTCTTGACCCCCTTGCCCCCCAAACAATGCACGGCATCCCTTCTCAAGGTGTCGGCCACCCAAATAAACACATACTCGACCGGCTTTTTGGTCCAGGTGACAGGGGTTCGTTTCTTCGTGTAGAGCCCGGCATCCAAAATATGCAACGGCTCGTCCCCGGCAACCAGTTCGAGCCGGATCGCCTTGCCCGCATAGGCCGACAGGTCCACCGCCGAATCGCTGCGTGATCCCGCCGTGGAGATGCGTTTCAGCTCGGTCCTGCCCGACCCGTCGGCTTGGACCATGATTTTCAGGTCCGATGGAGCCTCACTGCGCACCGACACCGACAACCTGGCTCCTTCTTTTGGAACGGAGAGATAGAAATCGAGGCGGCCATGGGCATCCATGTCCAGAGCCCCCGACCGGAAAGATACCGGGGGCTTTCGGACGACCGCTTCCCCCTTGGGACCCCAGGTCACTGAAACAAACCCGGCGGCCGAGCGCTGGGCACCACGAGCCCGACGCGGGCCCATGCCCGAAATCAGACCAGAGACCGCCTTGGTCCCAGACACCACCTGGGCCTTGCGGAACACGAAACGAACGAGGTTGTCCCCTGTTTTCAAGTGAGCGGCCGGCACATCCAGGACCAGGTGGCTGACGCCCTGGGCCAGGGGCATGGAACGCAGGGTCTTTCCATTGACCATCACGGTGACGTACTGGCCCTGCGCCCAGGTGACCAGTTCTGCGTCGAGGTGGGCGTCCTTTTCCGGGCTCCAGTATGGCAACACCAAGGTGCCTGCAAGCCCGGACACCAGGGCAACGGACAGCGTCTGGGCCTGTTTGCCATTCTGAGCGGGGGCCCGGACGGTCTGCCCGATGGCCCAGGGGTTTTTCCAGGAGCCGTCTACGAACTTGGCGAACTGCGGTCCAGAAGCTGCCGCGATCAGGGTGTCGCCTCGATACTGGTAGGCCGACACCCTGTTTACCAGGAAAGAATAGGCCGGCTCATAACCCGCCATGCTCACTGGTGCTTGTGGTCGCGCCGACGAAGTGGGTCTGGGTTGCCCGGTCCTGCCCGCTGTCGAGGCCCGGCCCCGCGGCCTCGTCGGCTCACGGGTAGTCTGCTTTCCTGCTCCCGCCCCTTGGGACCTGCTCTGATCTTTGCCGCAGCCAGACCCTGGCAAAACAACCACCATGGCCAGGAGCAAAGCGGCGATCCATGCTCGGCGCATAGGGCCAATCACAACCATACTTCCAACGCTCTTCGTCTGTTCGGACACCACTGAAATCACCTCCTGTCCCAAGACCCAAGCCCTCTTGCCGCGTTGGCCGATTCCGGCGCAACCCACAGGGACCTGCGGCCCGAAGACCAAAATTCCTTTGGGTTTTAGCGAATCGAAGGGACCGGGTCAAATCGAGTCGTCGATGGAGGGGGAAAAAAAGAAACAGGCGCATTATCGAAACCAATCCTCACCGCCCCTGTCTTACCCAAAAACCCTGCGCGTTGCAGGACAACTCGGCATGCCGTCGAAAAACAAGATCTGGCAATCGGAAACAGTCCTGGGTATTATGCGCCTGCAAACGCCGCCCGTCGGGGCAGACGAACACAGCTCGGAGGATACAATGTCGAAGAAAGAGGCTCTCTCTGTGGCGGTCTACTATCATCGCCGCATCCTGGAGGAATCCTGCGCCCTGGAAGGGCTCGGTACCACAGGTGCCTTCGTCCACATGGCCCAGCCCATGCCCGTGGGCAGTCCGCTGGTGATCCGGTTCCGTGCCGAAGACAAGGGCGTGGGCCCGGCCCTCCCCTGCAGCGTAACCCATGTCGAGGAAATCTCTTCCCGTGAAAAATCAGGGCGTTCCGGCGTGGCCCTTGCCTTCGAGGAGCTCGAAGAGCCCCGGATGGACTTCCTGTCGGCAATCCTGGAGGGAACCGCTCCGCAGGAAGCTGGTGTGGACTTCCCCGACGAGCCGGACTTCACCTTGCCCGAACCCCCCATTCCCGGCGAGGCCGTTGCGCCAGCACCGGTCGAACCAGTCTCAGCACCAAACCCCGTACCGGAAGCGGACAGCGACCAGTCATCCAAAGACCAAGCCACCCCACCGCAACCAGCCCAACCCGAACAGCAGGAGAGGCCGGCCGAGCCGGAAAACGAAGACCAGCTCGCCAACTCGCCTGCATCGTCAGGCCGGGCTTCCGGAGAAATCGCGACCGGGCAGATGGATGGCTCAGGCTCCAGGAGTGGAGACGTGGCAACCGGCGAAATCGGCGCCCCACAAAAAGAGAGTCAGCCGGAAACCGACATGGCAGACGAACAACCGTCCGTGGTGATCGATGCCGGGGTGCCCGAACAATTGGAGCTGCGAGGCAGTGCTGCCATCTCCGGTGAAATCGCCACCCAGGAACCAGCAGCAGACCGCCAGGAACAACCCTCGGTGGTGGTGGGAGAACTCCTGACCGAGCCCACCGAAGAGAAGGCCCAGGCAAAGCCAGCCGCAGAGTCGGCCCCGGTGGAAAAGAAGGACAACGGAGACGAAACCGATCAGCCGAAGAAGAAAAAGCGCCGCCGTGGCCGCCGCAAGAAGAAGAACAAATAGTACCAAAGCGCACTCTTCACCCCGTTCCTGGACCAGCGTGAACCCCGCGGCGAGGCGAACGCGGCATCCAGACAGCCCAAACCAGAGGAGACTCCCATCGTGGCACCCATCCGTCCGCCAGCCCTCAGGCCAGCGACCACCATCGCGGTCTGCGCCCCTGCGGGCCCACCCGATCCCTATCGCCTTGCGCGAGGCATCGATGTCCTGCGGCGCCGATACCAGGTGCGGTTCGATGAATCGTTGCTGGATGCCGGGTCACCGCGCCTGTCTTTCGGATACCTGGCCGGACCCGACGACCAGCGGGCCGAGGAGCTGACCGCAGCCCTCACCGACCCGTCGGTGTCCGCCATCTTCGTCGCCCGGGGCGGATACGGCAGCATGCGGCTCATCGAGATCTTCGATCGCAAGCTCATCGCCGCCCATCCAAAGCCCATCATCGGGTTCAGTGACGCCACGATTCTGCTCCATTGGTGGCTGGAATCCGGGGTGGTGTCGATCCACGGCCCCGTGGTGACGCAACTCGGATCCATGGACCGATCAGAACTGGATCATCTCTGGAGACTCCTCGAAGATCCCGACTACCAGCCCACCTACCAGGGACAGGCTCTCACCGAGAGAGATCGGCAAACCATTGCGCTGCCCTGCATGGCTGGAAAGAATCCCAAGGTCCCTGGCCCCGGCGACGAGAGAGAAATCCTCGAAGGACGACTCTGGGGCGGCAACTTGACCATGCTGTCCTCCAGATCCGGCTGGTGCAAGCCGCCTTCAGGGCCCACCATCGCCATTTTCGAAGACCTGGCCGAAGCCCCCTACCGGCTGGACCGCATGGTGACCCAGCTCCATCTCTCCGGTCAACTCGGACCGGTCCTGGCCGCAGCTCTGGGGACCTTCTCGCCTCCAGCCCAGCCCACCAGGACACCAGCGGCCCGCCCACCCGACGATCCGCCCCATGCCGGTCGCTCCCAGCCGGACCTGGCCAGAATCGTGGCCTGCCGTCTCGCCGAGCTGGGCAAGCCCTCGGTCATGAACATGCCTTGGGGCCACGTGGGAAAGAATCAGGCCGTTGCCCTCGGGCTTTCAGCCAGACTGAACCAGCGAGACGGCACCCTCACCTGCACCGAGAGTGCCGTGTCGTCGAGGTGATCGACCCGCTCTTGGTGGACCTGTCGAAGATCAGTGGAACACCGGCGGCTCTTCACTAAAGCTGTCGATGGGCCCGAATCGCTCCTCGAACTTGCGCAGGTTGGTCTCGATGGCCCCAAGCACCTTTTTGAGGTTCTTGGGTGCCAGGATCACGCGGGACCGCACCTTGGCCCTGGGGGGGTTGGGACCGGGCTGGATGTATGCGAAATCCAGGACGAACTCGTTTTCGGAATGGTAGATCATGGCAAAGTTCGCATAAACGCCCTGGGCCGTAGGATCGTCTATCTGAATCTGGATTTGCTGTCCCTGTGGTTGTGCGGAATTGCTCTGTCCGTCGTTTCTGCTCATCGTCGCAGTCCTCCTTGCTGACAGGAAACCAACGAGCCCCGTCCCCACGCCACGAGCAATCTTGGGCCCATGGGACCGATGAATGGAAGGGACAAAAGAGCCCTTGGCATGCGGACGTAGCACGAAACCGCTCAGTCCACCAGTCGATAGGTGAGCCGCTGGTTTGCGAAGCGCTCTGGCATGCCCTGGTCGAGCCTTGCTGCAGCGTTGTTTCGAGTGACCTCGATCACTGAAAACTCCCCCACCTTTTTGCCCCTGTGATACAAAAAGCCGCGACGCCCCACGAGCACCCGACCGGCAGTTCCTTGGTCCAGGGCCAGCAACCGTCCTTCCACCCGGACGACCCGTCCCGCCGGGCTGTCTGGTTTGGCATGGATATCCAGGACATAGGTGACGGGACGGCCCGCAGTCGCCGCGATGCGCAGGCGCGCTACCGCCCCGGGCCCACAAAAAACTTTTCGTGCCGCCCCGAGCCTCAAGGAAAATTCAGCCCCCATGCCGTCGATGACCATCCCCACGGACTTGCAAGCCTCGCCGGGATGCCCAGCAGGCGCCCGCGCATCGGTCGCGCTTGCGCCGGCCGGTTTTCTCGATGGCCGACTGCGGGCATTGCTCTTCTTTCGGGGATGGACCCGACCCAACCGAGGTGCGGCGCCGCGAGGCTCCCACCTGTCGACGGAAAGCGACAGGTCGAGGTACCGCCTGCAGGTAAGCAAGGCCCGAGAAACCAAAGGACCATCCTTGGCGCCCAGGGACAGACGCCAGTGGTTCTCACCTGGGCCCAAGGTGATTGCGTCGATCCGGAGCAAACGAGCGATCCGAGGATAGAGGTCGTCGTCCGCTTCCACCACCGCGGTCTGGGACATCCGGGGGACCTGAATCTGCAGGGCCATGGAAGCATTGCCACGTCCAGCGCCCCTGTTCGTTCCAACCAGAACCCGCTCGTCTCGTTTGCGGCCCGGCCTTTTGAACAGAAAGGTCCTGGGAACCGCTGCCAGAGGAAGATGGGTGAGGATGGGCAAAAGGTCCAGGCGGAATCGCCCCTGACCGTCCGTGGTGATCGTCTGCCAGGCTCCGCTATCTCCTGGAGACACCTGCAAGGTGGCCCGGGCCAAAGGTCGCACCTGGCAATCCCGCAGCCCCCGAGGCTCGCGGATCCGCTGCACCGGCCCCTTCTCCACCACCGTCTCGTCGGCATCCAATGCCAACCAGGTGACGCCCAAGGCGGCAAGGCCCAGTCCCGGCAAGAGGCTCCAGATTCCTCCAATGAATCGACGACGCTGCAGGTCTGCGTCCAGGTCGTCTCGATTTCCCTTCATCCCGTCGCCGTTGGCCGCCATCAATCCCACCCCAAGGGCGGAAAGCCCAACTCCGGTCACAGTGGTCACCCATCCCCAGGCCTTGGATGGCACGTATCTGCGATGATAGGCAGTGGTGGAAACGACCTGGACCCGTGACTCCTTCCATTGCTTGCAGCGGCCCACTTCCTTGACCTGGCCCAGGATATGCCGGCCGTCTTCGGCCAGGCCCGAAAAGGCCACCCTGAATTCCCTGTCGGACGGTTGGCGGGCCCGATGCATCTGCTGGGACAAGACCCTGGTCTCTTCGAGTGGAATGCCCACCGCAACGAGACGACAGGATGCCATGGTCACAGCCACCAGGCACAACGCCAGAAATCCACAACGCATGGAACTGGTCCTGTGGATCGGCCCGAAAACCCGTCTGCACGCATCCCCCCCTTCCCGCTGCCCGAAAACCCGCCTGGAAAAAATCCAGCCTCGCGGCTGCCCCAAAAGAACTTTTCCCATGAAGTCCTCTTTCTTTCACAAAAATCCGTCTTTGACCCAGAAAACTCCAAGCAATCCTGTTTGACAACCCCTTTTTGGGACAAAAGCCCCGGCAAAAGCCTCGTTTCGACGCATTTTTTGGACAATGTGAGCTTATGTGGTATTTTGTAGGACAAACAGCATTGGGAGGTTCACCATGAGGGAACGCAGACGACACAAAATGTTCGTGACAAAAAACAGTGAGTACCACTTCAGGGACTCGGAATGCGTGGGAGTGCGTGACCGGCGCACGGGTCGTTGGGTTTGGAAACACAGGGCCCTGCGTTCCATGCTCACCGGATACCTGGACAAGGACCGCAGGGTCTGGAGTCAACCGGGAAGGGGGCGACGTCTGCATCTGATCACGCCCGAAGGCTGGCTGGTCACCTCTCCCCTCACCGACATGGGCCGACCATCCAAGGGGGACATCTGGTCCTATGTGAACCTGCAATGTGCTGGAGAAATCGAACGGTAGCCGTTTCGGCTTCGGAGACCCCATGAGCACCACAGGAATCCGGCAGCGCCCAGAGGCCTTGCGCCCCGCCGCCCTTCCCAGGCCTGCAGTCATCCGGTCCATCCTGGTGGGCCTGGTCATGGCCTGGGCCCTCTGCCTCGGCGCTCCCGCCATGGCACAAACCGTGGAGCTGGCCTACGACGACGGAACCCCCGTCGGGAGTCTCACCCAATTGGCGGGAGGTGACATCGAGGTGACCCGGATGAACCCCGCAAACCCCGCCCGCCTGGAATCGGTGCGCCTTTTCTTTTGGACCCCCCATTGCCAAGCACATCTCTTCGTTTGGCCGGACAACGGGGGGAACGCACCAGACCTGAGTCACCCCCTGGCCACCATCGACACCACGGTGGACGCATCCGGCTGGCTCACTGCAGACGTCTCCAGCCTGCTCGTGGACATCGACCCGCCAGAGCCTTTCTATGTGGGCCATGAAGTGGATGACGCCTCGCCCTGCGGCGTTGCCTGGAGCATGCAGGGATCCACCGAGGTGCGCAGCCTCGCCAGGCTCGGCGGGAACTGGTACTCGATATCAGACGGCCAAGACGGCGTGCTCGACGCCATGATCCGGGCAACTGTCACCTACCACGACCTGGTGGATCCCCGCTGGTTCTCCGACGTGACCGAAAACATCGGTCTGCCCTTGGGCATGCGCAGACTGGCCTGGACAGACTACGACAACGACGGAGATCCAGACCTCCTGGTGTCGGGAAGACGGTTGTTTCGCAACGACCTTGGCCGATTCACTGAAGTCACCGATCAGGCCGGTATCGGAGACGTTCCAGCCAACGGTGGAGTCTGGGCGGACTACGACAACGACGGCTTTGTGGACTTTTATGCCACGGTAAGCAGCTTCCACAAAGACTGCAATGGAGACGACGATTGCGTCTATTGCAGCCTGACCACCAATACCCAGGGCGTCTCGGTCTGCGACGAATATTTCCACGATTGGACCTGCATCGGCGGACGCTGCACTCCACCCAGCGGCGCCCAGGCCCATGACGTGCTCTGGCACAACAACGGAGACGGAACATTCACGGATATGTCCGAGGAGGCCGGCAGGCCCTACGACTTTTTCCCCAGCGAGGCAGCCGCCTGGGGAGACTATGACAACGACGGATTCGTGGATCTGTATGTGGCCAACTATGAAGTGCCCCCCACATGGGTTGGCGGTGCAAGGGGCGTGGGAACGCCGGACTCTCTCTGGCACAACAACGGAGATGGAACCTTTACGGACGTTTCCGAGGCCGCCGGCATCCGTTCCTATCCCGAGGACCAATGCGGCAGGGGCGTGACATGGGCGGATTTCGACCAGGACGGAGACCTGGACATCTACGTGGCCAACTATCGACTCGATTTCAATTTCCTCTGGAAAAACCAAGGGGACGGAACCTTTTGGAACGTGGCCTCGCAGACGGGCACCGCCGGTGTCCTCATCCAAGGAGCCTTCGGACATTCCATCGGCGCAGACTGGGCCGACTTCGACAATGACGGCGATTGGGACCTGTTCGTGGCCAACCTGGCCCACCCCAGGTTCATCGAATTTTCGGACAAGAGCATGCTCTACCAGTCAGATGGATCGCCTGACTTTCATTTCACCGACATCCGACAGCAAGCCGGCATCACATACAGCGAGACGCATTCGGATCCTGCCTGGGGGGATTTCGACAACGACGGCTGGCAAGACCTCTTTGTCACCGATGTCTACGAAGGCTACTTTGCGTTCCTGTACCGCAACCAGACCGACGGAACGTTTCGCGACGTGACCTATCCTTCCGGAATCCTTTTCGACAACGGCTGGGGCTGCACCTGGGCCGACTTCGACGGAGACGGGCGACTGGACCTGGTGTCGCAACGGGCCTGGCACAACGACAGCCCAGACACCGGGCACTTCCTCGCAGTGCACCTCACAGGCAATCCCTCGAACCGGGCGGCCATCGGCGCGCAGGTGACCGTGACCTCCGGCGGGCTGACCATGATGCGCCAGGTTTCAGGCGGACGGGGCACTGGAAACCAAAACCCTCTGACGCTGCATTTCGGCCTGGGACCGGCCGACGAGGTGGATCGACTCGTCGTGACCTGGCCCTCCGGCGCTGTGGATGTCTACTCTGCCATCCAGGTCGACCAACGCCTCGATCTCATCGAGGGTGCCGGCAAAGCCGACGCATCGGTGGACGAAGAGCTGGATGGGGGCCTGGACAGTGGTCGAGAAACAGACGGGGCCACCGACGAGGCGGACTCGGGCTGCTCTTGTCGCAGTGCCGACGCCTCCATTCCGTCGTGGCCCTGGCTCCTCGTAGGTTGGCTTCTCTGGACCATCACCCGGAAGCGGGGCAAGATCGTGGCAATGAAAACATCTCCATCCACTGAGCCGCAGCCGGCCTCGTTGTCGAATCAGTGATCCTGCTCCCGGCGGGACTTGCTCTCTCCAAGAAGAAAATCCATGGGAATCTGATGGCCGTGGGCGGCCTTGGCCGCCAGGTACCGCCGGTTGTGCTGGGTCAGGCCGCAGACCAGCGGCTCGACGGCTGCGATCTCCACACCAGCGGCCTCCAGATCGTGCTCCTTGAGGGGATTGTTGGTGAGCAGCACAATGCCGTCCCCTTCGGGACGCAGGGCCCGGAGCACCACGCCGGCGTCTTCGAAGTTGCGCGAATCGGCGGGCAGGCCCAAAGATTCGTTCGCCTGGTAGGTGTCCTGCCCCATGTCCTGGAGAAGATAGGTCACGGCCTTGGCCCAAAGGCCGATGCCGCGACCTTCGTGGCCCGCCATGTAGACGACGGCGCCCACGCCCTCCGACACGATGCGTTCCATGGCCTGATGGAGCTGGGGACCGCACTCACAACGCCGCGATCCGAAGATATCCGAAGTGACACAGGTGGAGTGCACTCGAACCAGGGGCCTGCTGGCAGTGGCAAAGGGTCCGTAGAGCAGCACGGAATTGACCACCATGTACGAGCTGACCAGCGGCCAGATGTCCTTGAGACCACCGGCCCGGACCTGCTCGGCCACTTGCTCGATGTGCGCCAGCTCGGAGCGGCGCACGAAGGGGTACCAATGGAACACGATCTCCTCTCCGCCCACGAGGACGGGCAAGGGAACCGGGCCTATCATGCTCAAATACGGTTGCCCATCTGGAGGACAGCCCAGGGGGCGGCCATCCTTGTCGAAATGCCGGAGCTTGTGCTCACGACAGAGCACATCGCCTACAGACTCGTCGATATATGCAAACATGGAGTCCACTCCTCACTGTGCGACCCAGCGCCACCATCGAGAATCGGGGGCGGCCACGACAGACCTCGCGGCCGGCAGAGCCCATGGTCCCTGCCCGGGCACGAAAGGCGTTTTAGTCCATGCCACAAAAAACGCAAACAGTCGCCGCATGCCTTTCAGCATGGGAATTGACTTACCTGTTTCGCGCGGTTACAAAGTCCTCGCTTGAAAAAACGTCGGATGGCTTTTGTAGCGAAACGACGAAACGAGCGACCATCTCCTGAACAGCACGAAGACAGGAGGGTTGCCACGCGAGACGCGGTCGCGAGGGAGGTCGAGGCAGCATGAAACAGTTCAACGGCGTCAAAGTGTTCAGTGCGACCATGGCCCAGGAGCGGGAGCAGCTCGGCGAAAAGGTCACCCATTGGCTGAGAAAGCACCCGCAGGTCGAGGTCGTAGACACGGTGGTCACCCAATCTTCGGACGAAGCATTCCACTGCATCGCGATCACGCTCTTCTACAACGAGCCTCTCTGAGCCACCCCCAGAGAAAACACAGGAGACATCCTCACAGGGGGGCTCTATCTGGAAGGAACCGGCCTGCTGCGTTCCACGGCCATGGATCGAGAAGGCGCGATCGTGGTGTCAGGGAGAGGCCCGCGCGGCGCGCGAGCGCCTCGAGTCGGCGGATTACGGCCAGGCGACATGGGCCGAGGTTGCGGCCTGCTGGGGACCGCTTCTTTGGGTGGAGACGGCTCGAACTCGAAATCCAGGCTGCGAAAAATGAAGAGCATGAGATAGATGGCCATGACGATGAAGAGCATGATCACGGCCGTGGTCTCGTAGGGCACTTTTTGACGCAGTCCGTGGGAGACCTCTGTGCGCCGCTGCCTGCGCCCACGACGCCGCATCTTGTAGCGTACCGAAGAAGCGAAACCCTCGGGCGCCTGCAGCGGGGCCAGAGAAGAGAGCATGGAGAGCGTCTTTTCCAGCGCATCGAGTTCGGCCCGGCAGGAATCGCAGGTGGTCAGATGTTCCTCCACCAGGCCATGTTCTTCTTCAGACAGCGATCCTTCGATGTAGTCACTGAGTCGCTCTCTGACCTGTTCGTGAGTCATGGTCCATCCTGTCGGGCCGCGCGCCTCACTTCCAGCGGCGGCTCACCTCGTCCTTGAGGGCCAACCGGGCCCTGTGAAGCCGGGACTTGAGGGTGCCAAGGGGCAGGTCGAAGATTTCGACCATTTCCTGGTACGACAACCCCTCGATGTCTCGACACACGATAAGGGAACGCTGATCGGGCGGGAGTGCATCAAGCGCTCCGGCCACGATGCGCTCGAGTTCCCGGCCTGCCGCGAGATGGTCCGGCCTGGGCACATGGGCCTGAAAACTCGCCCCAGCCAGGGTCTCCTTCTCCTCGATGCCCCGCTGCTGCCGTTCGTGAAAGCTGGAGTCTCGGTGCTCGCGACGAATCTTGAGATACTTGAGCCGATTTCTGCTCTGATTGACTGCTATCCGATAGAGCCATGTGCTCAGACTGCAATCTCCGCGAAAACTCTCGATGGACGTGTAAAAAGAGATAAACACGTCCTGGGCCACGTCTTCGGCCTCTTGGGGATTGGAAACCATGCGATAGACGAGACTGAAGATGCGGTCCTGGTGGCGCCGGACCACTTCAGCAAACGCCGCCTCGTCACCTTTCTTGAGCCGCTCGACGAGTTCGACTTCCTCCTGGGCCCGAGCACTGTGCCTGGACGATCGCTTCATGGCGATCACATCTGGTTGAAAAACAAACGCACAGATAAACCGAACTGGGTCTCGATCCCGCCATCGGCCTGCTGGGCCAACCCCAACTCCACGGAAACCTTGGGAGAGACATAAGCAAACCCGCCAGTCACATAGACCGACTGGGGCCAGCCATCGTACCAGGTGCCTGCCCGCAAGGCGAACATGCCCTTGATGAAGAACTCCGCCCCGGCCCGAACCCCCACCATCTGCCTGCGTTCGGGCGTATTGAAATCCAACACCAAATCGGAGGTGACGAGAAACAGGCGATGGTAAGCATAGGCCGCACCCACCGACAAGGTCATGGGCGCATCGATGGAATGGGTGGGCACGAGATTTCGTCCCGCCACCCCCAAGGCGAATCCCCCTCCGAAACTCACGTGGGCACCGGCATCTAAGCCCACGGTGTCTTTCTTTTCAACCGTGGCATCCACGGCCTCGGAAGGATCTTCGTCACTGGGAGCCCGGGACAGGGTTTCGAGATGGAGATAACGGATGGAAACTCCCAGACTGACCATGTTGGCAAAGGGAACGGAGAGGGCCAATCCTGTCTCGTGTCGCTGCTTTCTGAGCCGGACGGATCGCCCTACTGCTGGTTCGAAAACTTCTGGGCGCGAACGGAAATAGTCGTAAAAAAGCCCGGCATGGACCCATTTCGAAGTGATGGAATCCACCACAGAGGCATGAGCCAGGTGCCCCTGGCGCTGAACGGCAAACTGGTAGAACGTCTCCACCGTGTAGGCACGAACCGTGCTCAGCCCGGCTGGATTGTAGAACAGGGCGCCGGAACCGGCGGCAGACGCGGTCAGGGCGTTTCCCATTCCAAGCCCACGAACCGTGGACTCCTCCTGGGCCCCAGCAGGCCCAGCCCCTGTCATGAGCAGCCCCCAAACCACCAGCAACGCAAAGAGCCTTTTCATCTCGTCTCCTCACCTCATGGTCGAGACGTTCCAGAGATCGGTCTCGACGACGGACCCTCTACATACCAGGGCAGGGACCAGTGGCGCAAGAAAACCAGACCGACCAGGCCCATCGCCAGCCCCCCCAGGATCACCGCGTCGGAGCGGATCGAAGCCGCCACGGACGAAGCATGAACCTTCGAGGCCCTACAGGCAACCGATGCGTTCGGTGGAGACCACGATGTTGTCGAAAGTGCGGCCCTGCTCCACCGGTGAACCATCGTTCCAGTAATTTTCGAAAAACACCGCGTTGAGAGCATAGTCGTTGTATGTGCCCACGAAGTTCAGATTCTCCCGCCTGGCCTCCAAGTGACCATCGATCCAAAACTCCTGCACGCCGTTGGACTGACCGGGATCGTTGAGCTTGACGTGGGCCTCGATGCAGTACCAAATCCCCGAGTGGTCCGTAGCAAAGATGGGCGTCGATCCGTCCTGGTTTCCCAGCCAGTCGAGATGGTCGAAGTCGTTGTAGCCCTGGCACATGACATTCCCGTTGGCATCCACGCAACTGGCCGGATCGATGAGCAAGACGTCACCGTGGCTCCACAAATGCGCGATCATGGCCTGCGACCAGTCACTCGACGAAACGAAAACCGTGGCCCGCGACAACTTGGCGGGGCTACCCTGCCAACCGGGCTGGTTGCGCAGGTACATCCGATAATAGATTTCTCGAAAATCCGTATTGGACCGGATGCCTTTGTCCATATAACCCTGTGGATTTCTCCCGAAAGCCAGTTTCAGGCCCCCGGCCTGCACTTCTCCTGCCTGCCACAGAATACTCAGACCGCGGCTGCCACCGACCCCCACACCATCTTCGACATGACAGTCACCGTCGTCATCGTCGTATTCGAAGTAGCGCCCCGGCCCCACCAGGGGTTCGTGACTCTCGAAGTCATCACAAAAAATCCATTCCGGATGGCGCTGCTGCCAGTTGTCGCATTCGCCGCCCCCGGCATCCTGGCCCCCTCCATCCGAAGGTGCTGCCGCATCGCCGAGCCGCCCTGCGTCCTGATCGTCCGCAGCATCGGCTGTCGGGCCTGCGTCCATGGCTCCATCCAAAACAATCCCAACGTCCCGCGCAGCGTCCGGACTTCCCGATGTGGTATCGTCCGAACAGCCCATCCCCATCAGCCCCAGGACCAGGACCGACAACGCCCAAACCGTCTCCTCTGCCAGCGCTTTCATCCCATTCCCTTCAATCGACATGAAAACCTCCCGATGTAAACCGTCCACCGACAGCAGACACGAGACTTTAGGATCTGGTCTGCTCTTTCGTCAAGCCCCGCGAACACACCACAAGTGATCGAGCCATCACAGGGATTATGCCAAGAGTTAAATGCTGTCGCTAGCCAGCCCGCCAAAAGGTGCGCAAATTTGCCACATACACCCACAAGGGCTATACTTTCTTTGTCTCGCTCGAAGGGCGTCAAGGACCGGATCTCGCCGCGCCGGGTTCGATCGAGAAATTGGACAGCCGGCCAGGTCTTCGCCACAGTGCCGACCATGAGACCTGAGCCACGAAGCCGTATTCTCTGGAGATGGCAAAGAATCGAATGAAACAGACAACCTTTCCTTTTGCCGGGTCCGATGCCGCGGGTCGTACATCGGGACTGCGTACCAAGCGTCGATCCAAGCCATCGAGGCGAGCGGTCCAGATGGTTCCGCAGGCCATCCTCCCACTCCACAAACCCGACGACCCGGCGGCCCAGGATCGGCTCCGAAGACGCATTGCCGCCCACCTGGACGGAGAGCTGGACCTCGTGGTCACGGACAATCGCTGCACCCTCATTTCGGTGCAACGCAAGGCTGGACGCTACCGGCTCCGCGTGCATCACATGTTCCTGGATGCCGAGCCTCGAATCATCCGGGCCCTGGCCCGCTATGCCATGGGAAAAGACCCGGGAGCCTCGGCATTGCTCAACGAATACATTGAATTCCACAAAGATCGCATCAAGCAAAGCCCGCAGCGCAAGAGGAACCAGCCCGTACTCAACCCCAAAGGTGACGTCTGGAACCTCAAGGAAATCTTCGACGGTTTGAACCATCGCTACTTCGACGGCACGCTCGATATCGCCATCACCTGGGGCAAACGTTCCCGGCGCCGGCCCAAAAAGCATCGAAGCCTCAAGATGGGATCCTACTCGGTCGAAGACCAGCTCATTCGAATCCATCCGGCCTTGGATCGGCCCTTCGTACCCCGTTTTTTCATCGAACTCGTGGTGTACCACGAGATGCTCCATCACATATTCCCCATGCCCGTGGTCAATGGAAAGCGCCGGTTCCACACCCCGGAATTTCGGGCCAAGGAACAATCCTTTCCCCACTATGACCGCGCAAGGACCTGGGAACGCAGAAACATCGACAAACTTCTCTACTATTGACCAGCGCTTCTTTCGCACAAACGCGGCTTTCCGTTGACACCACCCATGCGGCCCCACCTGCTCAACCCTGCCCCGGATTCGGTGCCTACTGGTTCTCCTCCCCTGTGGAGTGGTTCTGGATTCGGGTCGCCTCCAGCGCCAAGGCCACCAAGCGTCTGGGGCCTTCCTCCCAGGAAAGAGCCCCCCTGTTGCTGCCCTGGGAAAAGAGCTGCCAGCCCTTGCTCGTGGCGGCAATTCCGACATCGGCTCCGGCAGCCTCTCCGGGACCATTGATCTCACAGCCCATGACCGCCACGGTGATCGGCTCTTCGACCCCAGCCAGGGCCCGCTGCACGAACAGGGCCGCCTCGGCCACATCTGCATGGGACCGTCCGCACCCCGGACAAGACACCACCAGAGCCCCTCGATGCAACAGCCCCAGGGCCCGGAGAATCTCCCTGGCCGCCACCACTTCGTCGCATGCCGGGCCGGACAGAGAAACGCGGATGGTGTCACCGATCCCCTCGGAAAGAATCCGCCCCATGACCGCGGCCGACCTCGCAGCCCCGGCCAGACCGGGACCTGCTTCTGTAAGGCCCAGGTGAATCGGCCAGGGACCTTGCCGGGCCAAGAGACGATTGGCCTGCAAAGTCATGGCCGGATCGGAACTCTTGACCGAACACTTGATTTGGTCGGCCCCTCGTTGGGCCAACATGTCTGCCCTCTCCAGGACCCGATCCACAAGCGCCTGGGGCGTCAAGGGGAGGTCCGAAGGCCAACGCCCTGCATTGATCCCCACCCGGATCACGGCCCGACGCTCTTCGGCCAGGCGAGCCACATCGCGCAGCAGATGCTTGTCCCAGGGGACGAGGGGATTGACCCGCACCCCATGAGCGCCCATCTCCAAGGCGGCAAGGGCCAGGCGAAAGGGGTAGTGCACGTCAGCCACCAGGGGCAAAACCGAAGATTTTGCCACCCTGGCCAAAGCGTCGAGCTGGCTGTCGTCCACCAGGGCCACACGGATGACCTGACAGCCAATCCCGGCAAGGCGTTGGATTTCTTCCAGGACGGCGTCGCTGTCAGCGAGTCCACTGCGGACCATGGACTGGACGGAAACAGGGGCACCAGCCCCCACGGGCAGCCCGCCCAGGAGCAGTCTCCTGGTGGTCTGTCGCGCAGCCAGGTTCTCCGGGCCCTGGGCCTGCCCGCGGGTCGTCCAAGCCATGGCGGCAATCTTTCTTTTGGATAGCGGGTTTCAGACCCGGCGTCGGTGGAGCATCAGGGCCAAACCAAACAAAACGGCAAACAGGCCGAGCGGGCCGGCCGGCCCTTGGGACCGGCAACCACAGCCCTGGAGTTCCGTGCCCCCATCGTCCATGCCCGAACCATTGTTGGTGTTCGAAGAGTTGTTGGAGTTGTCGTTGCCATTGGAATTCGTGTTGGAATTGCTCGAATCACAGGAAAACTCGCTCCAACCATCCGACTCGGGCTGCGCAGCCTCGTAGCGCAGGATCAGGGCATTTTGCCCTGCCAGAAACCCATGGTTCGGATCGGGAAACGCCAAAACCATCAACCCGGAATACTTGACCATGTCACCGAAGGGAGGTGCCGTCATCTGGGGCTCGTAGTCGGGATCCATGGTCCAGGTCCGCCCCGCGTCGTTGCTGCGCAAAAAGACTGTGAGGTACGAAGGGCTGCCCTCACTTTGATCGTCGCAGTTTGCAGTGCAAGACAAACAGAGCCCAACGCCCCTCTGGTCATCGAAGAAACGCACTCCCACACAACTCGTCACCGGCGCCGTCTCATTGCCCATGACCGCCGGGTGGTCGGGCGCCATAACTTGCGTCCAGGTCTGCCCCCCATCCTCGGTCCAGGCCAACAACCCGGCCCCGCCGACTTCGCCTGCAAGCCAGCCCTTCTGCCCATCCACGAAAAAGACCCGGTGGGGCAAAAATCCCAGGTCCTGGTTGCGCACGGCCCAAGAGCCGCCACCGTCCGAGGTCCACAAAAGCGCCCCTGTCTCCTGCCCGCTGTCCTCGTCGGAAACAGCCAGGGCTGCACCGCACTGGGAATTGAGCATGAAAATGGAGGCCAGGTGCATGCCCGAGGGCACCGGCGCGGTGACTTCCTGGTACGAACCTGCGTCACCAATGAAAACCATGGACTCACCGACCCCGTAGACCTGGCCCGACGGCAGGGCCTGGAGGTCTTCGAATCCCTTGCTCGGAGCCGTCACTTCGGTCCAGGAGCCACCTCCGTCGGTGGTCTCATAGAGCAAAGGATCGGCTCCGCTCATCGAAACGTGACTCCCATAGAGCCAGCCATGGTTCTCGTCGGCAAAGGCCACCATGAGAAACATGGTCAGGTCAAACTGGCCGCCCCCGCCGGCAGGAAGAATCATATCCGCCCAAGATGCCCCGTTGGATGTGCGCACTCCGAAGGGCCTGGAGCTGCCGCCGCTGGAATCCACCCCCAAGGCCCAAGCATGGCTCCCGTCCACCGCCCAGAGCGCATACACTGCATTGTCCTGGCCCGGCTTCGAATAGACCAGACTCCAAGTTTCCTTGGCCTTGGCCTGTGATGTGACCAGGCATCCCGCCAACACGATCCACAAAAAACGCCGCATCACCCGACCCCTTTCACCGCGACCCAACAGACAGCAATTGCTGCAAAGAGCCCCTGGGCCCCTCAGCCAACGGATCGAACCGAATCCCGGCCTCGAACCGCTCGGGCCCCACCTGGCGACACCACACCAGGGTCCCCGACACCTCCACAGGCCTGGTGGCCAGGTCCTCGATGTCGTCGACCACCACGAAGAGGGTCACCAGGACTGGACGGCCTTCTGGAAGGGCGCGATCCAGGTCCAGGGCCACCCCGCCCAGGCTCAAGTTTTTCGTTGTGCAAGTGACTGCCTTGTCCGCTGTCTGCACTTCAGCACCGATTCGGACGTCGTATCTGGGATATCTTCGTTGTTCTCGCTGCATTGCCTCTCTTCTCGACTCGTCGAACCACTTTCTGCCGCCCGGTGCCCCGACTCGCTCGGCGCAAGTATGCGACTGTCTCCGTGCATGGACCCGCCGTCAATCACCATACCATTTTGCGCCCTCGGCCGGCCCAGAGTCCAAGGCTTGTCGTTCCAACGGATCCGATGAAACCCCTTCGGAGAGAAAGTTGAGAAACATCTGGAGATACTGCTGGGTCTGGGCATCCATGGTCAAAAAGGAAGCCCCCACCTGGTAGCCCTCTGCTTTGTGGGTACACCAAACCACCTGCGCCGCCAGGGTCAAGGGCTCGGACTGGGCGTTTTCTCCAAACATCAGGATCAAATCCAGGCTGAAGGTCGCGCCCACGTCCAACGGGAACGGAAGGTAGATCGAAACACCTCCCCGACTCAGGTCATGAGTCCTGGCCCGGTAGCGCCCCATTTCCGTGGTCACCCTGGCATTCATCTCCAGGGCAAATCGTGGGTGGGCACGAGGTGTTGAGTAGCGGCCTTTTGGGGCCATGATCCGCTCCCTCTCTACCGGCCCAGGCTCACTTGCGAGACTCGCGCTTGCGGAGCCTTGCTGAAAACCAACCACCGGTCAAGCCATCCAATTCGCCTGTCAATCGCTGTATGGACAGGCGTCGAGCCAGAGCAGTGCGCAAGGTCCTGGCCGGCTGAAGAACCTCCAAGGCCTGGAGGCGCCGGCGCAGAAAATAGAGTCGCGTGACATGAGCCAAAAGTTCGTCTCGCAATTCACCTCTTCGCAACTGCGCCGATTGGAGCTTAAGCTCGTTTGGATCAAAGATCAAGCGATGCAAGCGCCATCTGGCCTCCACCGTCCATGTCCGGTCGGCATCCATTCGATCGGTGAGCCGGACGGGACTGCCCACCTCCCGGCGTGACGTGGATGTCTGGAGCCGACCGAGATCCACGCCGATCCGCAACTCGGGAAGGGCGGCGGCACCACGGATCCTGGACTTGGTGATACCGGGTTTGTGGAGCCTGGCAAACGCCAATGCCTTGCGCTGCACCTCGCGCACCGAAGGCTCCCAGTCGAATCGGGCCAGGGCCCGAGACACGGCCCTGGCCGCCACTCTGGCCCGCCTTGCGGCTTCGGCGGCAGAGATCTGACGACGCTTTCTCTCCATGTTTCTGGAGGCCTTGCCAAAACGATCCGTCGCAGGCATTTTCCGGGCACCCTGCCTTCTCCTGGATGCATCCCGACCACCAATCCCAGCCGTTCTGACAGACCAAGACGCTTGGTATCCCCTCTTGCGCCTGGTTCGTCTCGCGAGCAGGTCCGGCGACCAGAACAGAAGGACTGCAGGGATCACCAATCCCGCGGTCTTCGCCCGTCGCACCAAAGGGCCGGCACACAAAGCCATCCTGTCAGCGCCGGGCGGTTCGTCCGCCGTTGCTCGTTGCTGCTTCTGACCGTCCTGTCTTGCTGTACTGCCGTTCTTCATGCCATCCTCCTAAGATCCCAGCCGATACCAAACAGCTTCCCGTCACCGCTGCAATCCCGCCACATGCCCGCACTTGTCTGTCGACCCCTTGCCTTCCTGCGGGACCTGCCATGCCAGAGCACTCGTCCCCACGGGTCACGGCGCGACGAGATCCCAGCCGGCCAAAATCGCGGCTGCTCGTTCCAGGCCGAGCCGAATTCCGAGACGAACAGCGACGCTCCAGGACACGTTCCTTTCCGCGAGAGCCTTCCATCGCCGGCAGGACGACAGTCTCTGCCGCCACGACAGATCCCTGCGCAACTTCCGTCTACGTATTCGAATCCCGATGCCTTCCGCTCGTGAACTCGTCGAGGACGAAGGGCGCCAAAGCAGTTCCATAAAGACCCGCCATCCAAAGCCCATGCTGGACCTGCTTTCTCCCTGGGGCAAAGCACCGGCTCGAAGAGACAGGTCCGGCGCCAACGAAGCCAGGCCCGCAGGCCCGAATCCGTGCCCCGCACCGAAAAAGCCACTTACCCGGCAGGGACGGCCCGATACCAACCGAGTCCGCGCCAACCAGATGACCTCGCGCTGGTAGATACCCGCTCTGGTCACGGCAAGCACCTGGTGATGTGACGCGGCGAGCATGGGGCGGGCAGGCAACCCCATGTCCGCACGATGGGCCCGCCCGCTGGGCGGGACCCGAATCAACCCCTGACCCATGATCCAAAACCCTCCGCCGGGGTCGGAGACGAAACGGCGGCCCGGCACCACGAGTCGGGCAAGATGGCGCCCCGTGGTCAGGGACATGATGCGCACCAGCCCTCGGCCCCCCACCGCCACCACGAGACCTCTCTCCATCTGTGCCACCACGAGAGAGTTCAGGCCGGTAAAGGGGCGATGGTATCTCGAAACCGACCAACCAAGGGATGCAGTGACACCACGGTCGGTGAGCCACAGTCGCCAGCGGCCAGACAGCGCCAAGGCCTGGAGGCGCTCTCCCACGACCACCGGCCGAGGTTGCCAATGACCGCCGCAATCCGGACTCTCCCAGACTCGCGAGTGAGACCAGGCAACTACCCTGCGACCGGCAGTCACCACGCCCGAGAGTTTCCCGAGTCCCGACGGACCCACCAGGACACTTCGGCTCTTCTCGCTCCAAATTTCGAGCCTTCCAGATCCTGCGACCAGGAGGCGATCACGGCAGAACACCATCCCTGTCACGGACAAGTCCTGGCCCGCCTGGCTGCTGTTCTTGACCCATCCCACCCGGCGCCAGGCCGATGCCCTTGGGTGGAGCGCGAAGACACGCCGCCCATCGGACACCGCCAGGGTCCCGGCATCGGACAAGGCAACATGACGGACCGGACAAGGGGGACGAGGTCTCTGCGTGGGCAGCCAGACCGTCGCTGGCAAAGATGTCCAGAGCCCCACAAAATAGAGGAATCCCGAGAGGACGGACATGGCGGATCCAGCGCCTCCTTTCTTGGGTCCAGAAATCAAGGGACCAGTGGCTTTTTTCTGCCACCAGGCCCTGTCTCGGCGCATACCTGTGCAACAGTCATGCCCATCCGACAGAACGGGGAAGGTGCCCCCTGGATCGAGTCGATGCCGCTTTTGGCGTCTTCGGGCCGCCCTGCCAACGTGGCTCAGTGACATCGGGATTGACCAGGCAAAAACGGGCTGGACAAGCCGCTGGACAAGGCACCATGATACGAAAAAAAGGACATGGAACCGCCCTTGCCGGGGTATTCGCAAGGCATGAAAAGGAGGCCGCCACTGACATTCGAGCCCAAATCAGCGTTGGAACGACTCTCCCGAAAAGCGCCCAGGAGCCTGGCGATTTCCCAGACAGCCCGGGAGATCCTCGATGCCCGGTACCTGCGCAGGGACAGGGATGGTCACATCGGAGAGTCCCCGGAAGAGATGGTCCACAGGGTTGCAGCGCACGTTGCCCAGGCCGAAAGGCAATGGAACGGGGATCTGAACCTCTGGGCGGAACTCTTCACCCTCGTCATGCTCCGGCAGGCCTTTTTGCCCAATTCACCCACACTCATGAATGCCACCGAGGGCGGCGGCCAACTTTCTGCCTGCTTCGTCCTGCCCGCCACATCACCACAGAAAGACACATTGCAGGACATGCTCCAGATCCACCGGACGGGTGGGGGAACCGGATTCGACCTGACCCCTCTCTCTCCTCTCGGGCGGGCCTCCCCCATGGATCGCCTCAGGCGCTTCGATGAAGCCACGAGTCTGGCAGCCAACGAAGACCCAAGAAGGGGAGCCAACATGGCGGTGTTGGCCGTGAACCATCCCGCGATCCTGGAGTTTGTCACGGCAAAGCTGAAACCCGGCCAGCTCGAGAACTTCAACCTTTCGGTGGCTGTCTCCGACTCATTCATGGATGCCCTGGACAAGGGAGGAAACCAAGACCTGCTGGACCCAATCTCGGGAAAACGGACCGCCACGATCAAAGCCCGAGACATCCTGACCATCATGGCACTGTCGGCTTGGGCGAGCGGCGATCCCGGCGTCCTCTACTTGGACCGCATCGAACGAGACAATCCCACGCCCCACCTGGGGCGGCTCAGCGCCACGAACCCATGCGGAGAATTGCCGCTGCTTCCCTATGAGGCATGCACCCTGGGCAGCATCAACCTGGCCAAATTCACCCAGGGATCGGACCTGGACTGGCAGGCCCTGGCTGACACAGTCTGGATCTCTACGAGGTTTTTGGACGACGTCATCGAGGTCAACCGATTTCCCATCACAGAAATCGCGCAACGGTCCCGGGCCACCAGAAAAATCGGCCTGGGTGTCATGGGCTTTGCAGACATGCTGGTGGCGCTCGATGTTTCGTACGATTCACAGCAGGCGGTCCAATGGGCCGAGCGGATCATGTCCTTCATCTCCCGGCAAACCGAAAGGGCATCCCAGGCCCTCGCCGATGAGCGCGGTCCCTTCCCCGAATTCGCCGCCAGTCGGCTGGCAGCGGAAGGAAAGCCGCCGGTTCGAAACGCCACCAGACTCTCGATTGCGCCCACGGGAACCATCAGCATCATCGCCGGGTGCAGTGCCGGGATCGAACCATACTTCGCGCTGGCCATGCGGCGAAAAGCCCTGGACGGACGGATCTTCCAGGAAATAGTGCCCACCCTCGAACCTGCAACCAGGCGATGGGGCCTGTCATGGAAAGACCTGGCGCCTGGCGTGCTGGCCACAGGACTCCTGTCTGACTCACGAGGCATCCCTGAGGCTTTTCGAAGCCTGTTTGTGACCGCCCAGGAGATCGGTTGGAAGCGACACCTGGAAATCCAGGCGGCGTTTCAGCGTCACGTGGACAACAGTGTCTCGAAAACCATCAATCTGCCCGAGACGAGCAGTCCGGACGTGGTGTTCGATATTTTCCTCGCGGCCCACGCATTGGACTGCAAGGGCGTCACCCTGTTTCGCCAAGGATCCAGGCCGCAGCAAATCCTGGAAATGGGGCTCGCACCAACCACCAAGGCGGCCGTTCCCGCCCCCCATGCCGGAGAAAATCAGGCTCCTATGAAACCATCGAACCGCGGCGTCGGGCCCACGAACTGCCCGAGGTGCCAAGCCCCGGCGCTGGCCGTGGGTCCTTATGCTTGCTGTGTGAATTGCGCATGGTCCGACGTCCATACGTAACTTTTGTCGTTGACATTTTGCCCACTCAAGCCCACAAAGATGCAGCTATATGCTATTGGAACGAACTATCCGGAAAAAAACGTGGTCGGCCCAGAAAAGCTTCGTAACCCGCCAACGAGACGGGCTGGTCGAGCACCCGGGACCATCGTATCGAAAGGAGAGTTACCGTGATGAGGTTTGGCAGAACAAACATGCACTATGCGCTGCTGGCAGGAGCCGCCTTGTTGCTCACATCGGCATGCGGCAACCAAAAAAATGAAAAGAAAGGTTCGTCTGGATCCGCGGTCAAGCCCGCTGCCGACGCGGTCAAGGTGGAGATGTACGTGATGTCCATGTGCCCCTTCGGGGTCCGGGCCGTCAACGCCATGATCCCCGTTGCCAAGAAAATGGGAAACAAAGTCGATCTCCACATCGACTATATCGTCACTCCACAGGGCGACAACTTCCGCAGCCTCCACGGCCCAAACGAAGTGACCGGCGATATCGTGCAGCTCTGCGCCAAAAAAATCGCCCCAGACAAGTATCTCGATTTCATCCTCTGCCAGAACAAGAGCCCCAGACAGGTCCACACGAATTGGGCGCAATGTGCCATGAAGACGGGCATCAACAAGGCCGCCCTGCAAAAGTGCAAAGACGGCCCAGAGGGCAAAAAACTCCTCAAGGAGTCCGCTGCCAGGGCCAAGGCCAGGAATGCCAGAGGCAGCCCCACCATCTATGTCGCAGGAAAGCGCTATGCCGGGGGCAGGACCCAGCGTGACTTCATGCGCGGACTGTGCCAGGCCATGACCGGAAGCAAGCCGGCTGCCTGCTCCAACATTCCCAAGCCGGTGGACGTCAACATCATCGTGCTCAACGACAAGCGCTGCAAAGAGCGTGCTTGCCTGCGGGCCAAAGGGATCGTTCGATCCATGCAGCGCCTCTTCCCCGGCGCCAAGGTGAAAAACCTGGACTACTCCAGCCCCGAGGGCAAAAAGCTCTATGCCGAGGCCAAACTGAAGTTCCTGCCGGCGGTCCTGTTCGACGACACGGTCAAGAAGGCGGAAGGATATGCCCGGATCAAGCGCTGGCTCCGCCCGGCGGGCAAGTACCAGAACCTGCGCGTGGGCGCCAAGTTCGACCCCAATGCGGAAATCTGCGACAACGGCAAAGACGACACCGGCAACGGCAAAGTGGACTGCGCAGACGACTCCTGTAAGGACAAGATGGTCTGCCGCAAAGAAGAGCCCAAGCGTCTCGACCTGTTCGTCATGTCCCACTGCCCCTTCGGCATCAAGGCGCTCAACGCAATGAAAGAGGTGCTGGCCAACTTCAAAAACGAGCTCAACTTCAACATCCACTACATCGGCCGCAAGCGCCCGGACGGCAGCCTGAGTTCCATGCACGGACCCAAGGAAGTGGAAGAAGACAAGCGCGAACTCTGCGCCATGAAGTACTATCCCAAAGACCACAAGTACATGGAGTACATCTGGTGCCGCAACAAGAACATCCGGTCCGACGACTGGAAGTCCTGTGCCAAAAACGGCATCGACGCCGCCAAAATCGAAAAGTGCGCCAAGGGCGACGAAGGCAAAAAGCTGCTGGCCGACAGCATGGAGTTTTCCAACAAGCTCGGATTCGGTGCCAGCCCCACCTGGCTCGCCAACAACCGCTTCAAGTTCTCTGGTATCGATGCCGAAACCGTACGGCGCAACATCTGCCAGCACAACAAGGGCATGAAGAACTGCAACAAGAAGCTCAGCTCCAAGGTGACGGGCCCGAAGGGTTCCTGCAAGTAGTCCCAACGTCACCGGGGCATCGGCTCGACAGCCGCCGATGCCCCGCGCCTTCCACTCTGCTCTTTCACATTTTTCCATGCTCTGCATCACCGCAGCCGATCCCACTGCCGAGGAAACAGAAACCAGACTCGATACGAGCAACGAGCCTTTCCACGAGGTCCGCCTGGACCATTCCCAGGACGTTGCCGCCCACCTGCGGCTCATCCGGCAAAGGGCGCGGTCACATAGAATCCTAGTGACCTGTCGACCCGCACGCGAAGGCGGCGCCTTCGACGGTCCCGAAAGGACGCGTATCTCCCTCTTGGAAAAGGCCCTCGAAGCCGGAGCCTGGGCAGTGGACATGGAATGGGACAGTCGCCGCCAGGACATGGAACGACTGGCTCGCCGCTTTGGACCCGGCCGCATCCTGGTCTCGTCCCACTTCTGGCAGCCTGTCGGCCCACAGAGTGGGGCGGCCTTGCGCAAACGCGCCGAGGCAATGGCCGGCTTGCCCGCTCGGTGGATCAAGCTGGCGGCATCAGTGGAGGATGTCGCGGACCTGGACGTCTTCGACGGACTCGGCCCGGTTCTCTCGGGGCGCCGAGTCGTCCTTGTTCCCATGGGACCGGCCGGGACCCTGGGACGCGTTCGATACCGCCGTCTGGGCAGTGCCTGGACCTACGTCGCAGCAGGCAATCAGACAGCCACAGCCCCCGGGCAAATCGATCTCGAAGCAGCCAGGCTGCTGCGGCTGGAAGAGCCCACCCACCTGCTGGCCCTCATTGGCGGTCCCTCGGTCCAGGACTCGCCCGGCCCCATGGTCTACAATGAATGGCTCGCAGCACAGAGGCTGCCCTTCCAATACCTGGCGGCCCAAACCGCGCATTTTCCTCGCGGCGTGGCAATCTTGCGCCGGCTGGGGTTGGTGGGCGCCTCGGTGACCATGCCGCACAAGGCCGCAGCCCTGGCCATGGCCCAGGACGTCCATCCCCAAGCGCAGGCAGTGGGAGCGGCCAACACGCTCTGCCACAAATCCATCGTTGCGGCCGGCTCAAAACGGGCCGGCGGCCCAGACCCGAATGGCCCCGAAGGCTGGCAAGCCCTCAACACCGACGTCCATGGCATCCGGCAGGCACTCAGAGGAGCAGGATCGCTCGACGGCCGAGGTGCCCTGGTCCTTGGCGGCGGAGGTGCCGCTGCTGCCGCCATCTGGACGCTCACTGGTCTTGGCGCCCATGTCACCTTGGCGGTGCGCAACACCGACCGGGCCCGGCCCCTGGCACGACGTCTCGGCTGCAGCATCGCCCCCTGGTCGGAGCGAGAGCGCATCGCCTTCGATGTCCTGGTCAATGCCACCCCCTTGGGACGAGACGGCGAAAGCCTGCCCTTCGACCCCGGCTTACTCCAGGGCAAGGTGGTCTTCGACATGCTCTTGCGTCCCCACCCAAGCCCGTTGGTCCGGGCTGCACGGCAGGCCGGGGCCGTCCTCGTCCGGTCGGGCCTCCACATGTGGGTGGCCCAGGGACGGGCGCAGATGAGACGCTGGACCGGCAGGGCTCCCGATGAAGCCTGGATGATCGAACGCACCGATGAGATTCTTCGCAAACCCGGCTGATCCGTCTGCTCGCAGCAACGCAACCGGCCACCAGGCCTGCAACGCAGCCTGCCAAACAGCCCGTGAAAAAAAAAGACCCGAACGCGGATAAAGAACGTATAAAAAGGAAAAGAGTATCGACTCGCAGAGACCACATGGCTATTTTCCTCTGACTGGTGGGCAGCAGGAGCGCCCAAGGCTCAGCCGGCCTCGATGTCTGAGACGCAACCTTAAAAGAAGGAAATGACCACATGATTAGCAATGATCGCACCCTTGCCCTGGTTTTTCTGTTTCTCGTGTCGGCCTGCAACACGAAGAGCACCCTGCACCAGGGATCGACGGAACCAAAGGCCCGAGCGGCCCGTGACAAAAAGCACAATCGAGATTTCGTGGGAAGCGGCAAAACCGCAGGGCATCAGGAGAAAAACCGACCAGATGGCAGGCCTGAATCTTCGCAGGCAAGCCAGGCACCGGGAAAGCCTGTCACAGTGGAAATCTACGTGATGTCCATGTGCCCCTATGCTGCGCGGGCCCTGCAGAACCTCATCCCGGCGGTCAAGCAAATCGGCAACCGGGTGAATCTCCAGATCGACTACATCGTGTCGGGTCGTCCCGGCCAATTCTCCAGCCTGCATGGTCCCGCGGAAGTGCTGGGTGACAAGATACAACTCTGCGCCAGGGAGATCGCCCCGGACCGATTCCTCGACTTTCTCTCGTGCCAAGGCGAAAACCCCCGGACGGTCTCCAATTCATGGATGCAATGCGCCAAGAGGACCGGGATCGATGGCACGGCGTTGAAGGCTTGTGCGTTCGGCCCGGATGGAGACAAACTGCTCGCCAAATCCGCGGCCAAGAGCAGGGCCCGAAACGTGCGCGGCAGCCCGACCATCTACGTGGCCAATCGACGGTATTCCGGAAATCGGTCCCAAGAGGATTTCATGCGCGTCGTCTGCCAGGCAATGTCTGGAAGCAGACCGGCTGTCTGCGTCACGGTGAAAAAGCCAGTGACCCTGCAGGTCACCCTGCTCACAGACCAGCGCTGCAAGCAGCCCATCTGTCTCCGGGCAAACAGGCTCCTTCGCTCCATGCGGCGTCTGTTTCCCGGAGCAAAAATCAGGACCCTGGACTACTCCAGCCCTGACGGAAAACAGCTCTTTGGCGAGGCAAAGCTCAGATTCCTTCCAGCCCTCCTTTTCGACCAGAGAGTCGAACAGACCAAGGCCTATCCCCGACTCCGGCCCTGGATGACCCAGGCAGGACCCTATCGAAGCCTGCGGCTGGGCGCAAAGTTCGATCCTACGGCCGAAATCTGTGACAACGGCAAAGACGACACGGGCAACGGCAAGGTGGACTGCGCCGACAGCACCTGCAAAACAAAACTGGTCTGCCGCACACAAAAGCCCAAGCGCCTCGACCTCTTCGTCATGTCCCGTTGCCCCTTCGGGATCAAGGCACTCAACTCCATGAAAGAAGTCCTCACCAACTTCAAGGGTGAGATCGATTTCCACATCCACTACATCGGCACCAAACGAGCGAACGGCAGCCTGAGTTCCATGCACGGCCCCAAGGAAGTGGAAGAAGACAAGCGCGCGCTTTGCGCCATGAAACATTATCCAAAGAATTACCAATACATGGACTACATCTGGTGCCGCAACAAAAACCCTCGGTCCGACGACTGGAAGCGCTGTGCAACGGGTCGCATCCGGGCATCGAGGATTGCCCGCTGCGTCAAGAGAGGCGAAGGCACGAGGCTCCTGACAGAGAGCTTCAAAACGGCGGAGGATCTCGGCATCGATGCCAGTCCCACCTGGCTCGTCAACAACCGATTCATGTTTTCCGGACTGGACGCAGAAACGGTGCGCAAAAATCTCTGCCAGCACAACCCGACCATGAAAAACTGCGGCAAACAACTCAACTCGAAGATCACCGGACCGGCAGCTTCCTGCAAGTAAGCTTCCACGTCGAAATCGAGAGCACCGTTCATCGCCTCCTGGGTGCTGCCAAGAACACCGCCAAACCAGGTCGGTTGACGCCTCGCCACCCACCGCCTATCCTTCCATGACAACAATTTCTCCTGGAGACCAGCACAATCCAGGCCCTACATCCGAAGGAAGAAGCATGTCCGGAGCCAACAGCGATCACGTTTCGCCGAGCAACATCGTCCGAGTCCAGGTCCCCGGCTCGAAGAGCGTGACGCAACGCGCCCTGGTGGCTGCTGCCCTGGCACCAGGCCGGTCCCGAATCCACGGCGCGTTGCGCTGCGACGACTCGGCCCATCTCACCGACGGGCTGCAGCAAATGGGTGTAGACATCGATTGGTCGGACGAGGCCCTGCTGGTCACCGGAACCAATCAACTTCACGCTCCCAGTGATCCGCTCTTTCTCGGAAACGCCGGCACGGCGGTGCGCTTCTCCACGGCGCTGGCCCTGCTGGCCGACGGCCCGGTCACCATCGACGGAGTGGAGGCCATGAGACACAGGCCCATGCCCGGCCTGCTCGATGCCCTCTCCCAGATGGGCGCCCAGGTGACGACGCTGCGAAGGCCTGGCCGTCCACCAGTCCGGATCGAACCACCGCAAGACAGGGCGCTGCGTCACGTCGAGTTGGATCCAGCAGGGTCCAGCCAACAGCTCAGCGCCTTGCTCCTGGTGGGTCCGGCAATGGGAGGTGTCGAAATCCACCTGACCGGCCCCCTGCCGTCGAGTCCCTACGTGGATCTCACCATTCAAGTCATGGAGGCTTTCGGGGCCCATGTGGATCGTCGCGACCATGCGACCTATGTCGTCGCTGACAAGCCCTACGTGGCCCGTGACTTTACAGTGGAGGCGGACCATTCTTCGGCTTCCTATCCCCTGGCTGCCGGATGGCTGACGAACCGGCAGGTGGAGATCCCAAACCTCGACCAAAACTCTCTGCAGCCCGACCGGGTTTTCGCAGACCATTTGGCGCGGCTCGACAGCCCCGGTCCATTGGAGTTCGACTTGGAAGAGAGCCCGGACATCGCCCCCACCCTGGCGGTCTGCGCCCTGTTTCGCAAGGCCCCCACGGTCCTGTCCGGGCTGAGACACCTGGCAATCAAAGAGTCGAACCGCCTGGAGGTCCTCGCTACTGAACTCCAAAAGCTCGGGGCCGACATCGCGGTCCGATCCGATGGCTGGGAGATCCGCCCGGCGTCCCTGGTCGGCCCGGCGCGCCTGGACCCGGCCTCGGACCATCGCATGGCCATGTGCTTCGGTCTCGTGGGACTGGTGGTTCCAGGCGTCGAGGTGAGCGATCCCGGCTGCGTGTCCAAGTCCTACCCGAATTTTTGGCGAATGCTCGATGGCTTCCGCAGCCGGGAGAAATGAACGAATGGCCGAAAACCACAGAGGAGACCATCTGGTCTTGGTGGGGATCCGGGGCAGCGGCAAGACCACCCTGGGCAGGCTCCTGGCCCGTCGCATGGGCTGTCTGTTCCTGGACACAGACGACCTGGTGGCGGCGGCGCAGGGAATGTCTGTGTCGGCAATTTTCGAGCGCTTCGGAGAATCGCGGTTTCGAGCGGCTGAACGGCAGGCCCTGGCCCAAATCGAGGACCTCGATCAACCTGCGGTGGTGGCCACCGGTGGCGGGATCATCCTGGACGAGAGCAACCGCATCGCTCTGCGTCGTGCAGGCCTGGTGGTCTGGCTGGATCTTCCGACAGATGTGGCGGCAGCGCGGATTGCGGGCAGTGATCGCCCCTCTCTGACGGGACGGCCACCGGCCGAGGAACTGGCCGACATCGCGGCGATGCGCAGGACTCTCTACGAGGAAGTCGCGGACAGAAGAATCCAAGCCGCAGAGCACCTCGAAGACCTGGTCGCAGACCTGGAAGGGCTCTGGGACAGGTGGCGCCGGGAGCGAAAAACAAACCCGCGAGACCGGGAACGAAGTGTCTCGGACCCTGGTCGACGAAACTGAAAGGAACCATCCATGGGACCGAACTCTTTCGGGCTCTTGTTGAAAATGACCACGTTCGGCGAATCGCACGGCCCGGGCATCGGCCTGGTCCTCGACGGGGTGCCGCCGGGATTGGCGCTGGATCTCGATGCCATCCAAAAGGAATTGGACCGACGAAGGCCCGGCCAGTCGGATCTGACCACGCCCAGAAATGAACGCGACCGGATCGAGGTTCTCTCGGGGCTCTACGACGGAATGACCACTGGAGCGCCTCTGACCCTCTTCGTGGCCAATAAAGATCACAACCCTTCGGCCTATGACGACATCGCCCACCTGTTTCGGCCCGGCCACGCCGATCTCACCATGCTGGCACGCTACGGTATCCGAGACCCCAGGGGGTCGGGCCGCATCTCGGGACGCGAGACCCTGGCCCGGGTGGCCGCCGGGGCTGTGGCCCGCCAGATCCTAGCGGATCTGGGCGTAGAAATCCTGGGGGCCGTCGAGCGCATTGCAGGTGTCCAGGCGGACCTCACGCACTGGGACCGACTCGCACGAACAGATCCCCTGGCTGCAAAGGCTCTGACGGAAAAGCACCCCACCAGATGCCCTGATCCCGGGGCCGCAGAGGAAATGGCACAGGCCATCCGCGATGCATCGGCAGAGGGGGACTCGGTGGGTGGAGTCGTCGTGGTCGAGGCGGTGCGCATCCCCGCAGGACTGGGTGACCCGGTCTTCGGCAAGCTGGACGGGTTGCTGGGCTGGGCCATGCTCTCCATCGGCGGCGTCAAGGGCGTAGAGATCGGCGACGGGTTCGGCATCACGGATCTGCGCGGTTCACAGGCCAACGATCCCATCGGCCCAGGGGGCCTGGAGAGCAATCACTGCGGAGGCTTGCTCGGAGGGATCTCTACTGGAGGCCCGATTCGAATCCGGCTGGCCGTCAAGCCCACTGCCTCCATCGCAAAACCCCAGCGCACCACGGACGACCAGGGCAACGAGGCGACCATCCAGGTCGAAGGGCGCCACGATCCCTGTCTCTGCCCCAGGATCCTTCCGGTGGCCGAGGCCATGGCAGCCTTCGTCCTGGCCGACGCCGTTGTCAGAAGAAGGGCCACGGGCCCGGACTGGTGACCGCCCTCTCCACAAACCAACAAAAGCCGCATGCATCCCATGACCCTGCCCGCAATCGAAACCATGACCCTCTGGGCGCCACGGGCGCGTCAGGGGGGGAGATCACTGGGCCTGGCAGAGCACGGCCTTGAGGTAGTGACCGTCGAAGAGTGCCGTGGGAACGGGGAAATCCAAAGGCAATCCAAACCTGCCCAGAACCACGAGCGGACGGCCTGCCATGGCTCCTCCTTCCGCCAGGAGCCGGTGAAACTCCGGTTCGGACAACTTTCTCGTATTGCTCGCCGCCAGAATCAATCCACCAGGGGCCAGCACCGATAGGACCGCCCGGATGAGTTCGGGATAGTCCCGCCCCACGGAAAACGCCTTCTTGCGGCCAGCAGAAAACGTTGGGGGATCCACCACCACGAGGTCGAAACGCTCTGACCGCCGGGAGGCGGCCTGGGCCAGATAGCCCGAGACGTCACCGGAAACGAAGGCATGGGGTCGCAAATCGAGATGGTTGAGCCGGAAGTTTTTCTGCGCCACGGCCTGATAACGCCGCGACAGGTCCACCGACACCACCCTCGTGGCACCTCCTGCTGCAGCAGCCACGGAGAAGGCTCCCGTGTGGGAAAACAGGTTGAGCACCCTGGCTCCACTTGCCAGGCGCCTGACCAGGGCCCGGACCTCGCGCAGATCCGAAAACAGGCCGATGCTCAAAGGCGCCCGGACATCCACCCAGTATTGGAGTCCGTCCTCTGAGACGATCTGCTCGACGTCGGCCTTGATCCCCCAGACGAGCTGAGCCGCTTCACGCACCTCGTCGGGAGTGGCGCCCCGGTATCTGCGCTGGAGGTAGATCCCAGACAGCCCGGTCTGCCGACCCAGGGCCGCACAGACCGGCTGGACGAGAAACTCGGCCTCTTCGGAATACTGGTACATCACCGCATGGCAGCCGTATCGATCCACCACGAGCCCCGACAGCCCCTCTCCGTCCCCGTTGAGCATCCTGTAGGCCGTGAGATCCGCCGGGAGGAGTCTCCTTCTGGCCAGGGCCTTTTCCACGGCCTGATCCACGATCCCGGTGACCGACGAAGGGCGTTCCTGGACCGACAGCACCCTGACGGCAATGGCTCCCTCCTTGACGAAATAGCCCCGACCCACGAAGGCCCCGGTCCGATCCACCACCTCGACCAATCCGGTCTTGCCCTCCAGCGCCTTGGGGGAACTCCGCAATGAATCGCGAAAGATCCAGGGATGTCCCTCCCGAATCCACAAGGCCGTCTCCCGGTCGATGCGAACAGTGGAACGACGCACAGACACAGTGCTTCTCCGGGGCGGCGGCCTGCGCCCGCGTCCCGCCTGCCGACCTCGCGATCCTTGCGGCATGACTCTTGCTCCTGCGTACCCAAAGACTCTCGGTAATAGACAAAAACTGCTTGTCTCCCGTAATCGGGTTGCACTATAAAATGGGCTTTGCTACGAGCAGTCAAGCAAAACCGCAAACAGCCGTGGTCGAGACTGTAAGGACCGCAGGGTCACTTCGCGAAGGAGAGGCGTGGTGAAAGAGTCGCAATCGAACACATCCAAGGCCCCCGAAGATTTCCTCGAAGACCGTGGCGAGGAAATCGTCGATGCATTCGTCAAGGATGCTCATTCCTGGTTCGACGAGGAAGTGGAAGAGGCCAAGAAAGAACAAGAGGTGGCCGAGGCAAATGAGCGTGCCCGTCAGGAAGCAGAGCTGAAGGCCAAACTCGAGGCCGAAGCCCGTGCGAAAAAGGAACTCGAAGCCAAGCTGGCTGCAGAACGGAAAGCACGCGAAGAGGCGGAACGAAAAGCCAAACAAGAAGCGGAACGAAAAGCCAAGGAAGAGGCCAAGGCCAAAAAAGCCGCGGCTGCTGCCAAGAAAGACGCATCCAAGAAAAAGGCTGCGGTCCCGGTATCTGCTCCACAGCCAGCCCAGGCCAACCAGACTCTCAAGTGGCTCTCCATCCTGGGCGCAGCCCTCGTCCTGGCGATCGCGCTCATTTATCTGGGAAAACAGATCGGAAAATCCAAGGAAACCAAAGTCGTCCAAGCCCCGACACCTGCGGCGACCAGACCAACCGTCACGAAGCCAGCGCAACCGGGTAACACCACAAGGCCTGGGTTCAAGGTGCAGCCCGCGACGCAGCCCGCAACGCAGCCTGCCACCAGGCCTGCAACGCAGCCTGCAACACAGCCCGCGACGCAGCCCGCAACGCAGCCTGCAACACAGCCCGCGACGCAGCCTGCAACACAGCCCGCGACGCAGCCCGCGACGCAGCCCGCGACGCAGCCTGCAACACAGCCCGCAACGCAACCGGCTACCAGGCCTGCAACGCAGCCTGCCACCAGACCAGCAACGAGACACAGCCGGGCCACCAGGCCCAGGGCGACCCATCGAAGGCCGCGGACCAGATCGCACAAACCACGCCGGCCGCGCCGGCCGCGCCAACGACGTCCCCGCGGCGGGAAGAAGGGCAATTGGGCAAACCCCTTTGGCTAGTGATCCTGCAACGACGAGCAGGCTCCAACGAAGACTCTAGGAGAGAGGCGACATCATGAGGCACACCACCACGATCCTGGCTGTGGTCCTGCTGACGACACAGGCCGTTCAAGCCGGACCCAAGAGCCCACGCGAGCTGGCCAAGGAGCATTTCAACAAGGGCTATGCGTTCTACCAGGCCGGCCAGTATCTCAAGGCCGTCCGAGAGCTCAAACTGGCCTACAGCATCCGCCCCGTGCCCCTGGTCCTGTATTACGTCGGCCGCACATACAAGGAAGCCGGGCTCACCGAAGAAGCTCTCATCTATTTCCAGCGCTTCCTGGACGAGGCCAGGCTCACGGATCCAAGACGCAAGGAGGTGGAAGGACTCATCAAGGAGCTGGGGGGCAAGGTCCGACTCCCAGGAGGGATGGCCACGACGCCCAGCGCCACCACACCGGCAAGGCCGACACCGCGGCCAGCGGTCACCGCTCCGCGCCCCAGGCCCAGACCTCGCAAACGGGTCAAGCCCGGAGAGATCATCCACGAGGTCATCGAAGAGGCCCGGCCCAATTTGCCCCTCCTGGTGGAGGCCGAACTGCCCGACACCATCCAATGGGCGCGCATGTTTGTGTACTTTCGGCCGCCCGGCATGGAACAATTCGTCAAAAAGCTCATGAAACCCGGACGCAGGGGCATTTACAGCTATCTCATCCATCACGGCTTTCTGCGTGGCAAGTCACTGCAATATTATATCGAAGCCGTGGGCCGCAACGGCAAACGAATCGCAGGATCTGGCACCGCCACGAGCCCCAACATCATTTTGCTCAGCCGAGATGCTCCCATGCAACCGGGCGGACGCATGGACGACTCCGACCAGACGCCTGGTGGAAAGGGCACGGCAGGGCCCGCTATCCCTTCGGAAGGGGGCGGCAAGGGCACAGAAGGCAAGCACGCCGCCTCTTGGACCCTTTACGGCGCAGCAGGGCTCTCTGCACTCACAGTGGCCCTGGTTGCCAGCGGTATCGCGCTCAACATCTCCGCCAGAAACGAGGCTCAATACATCGCCGATGCCGGCGCTCCGCGCGAAGGGGGCGGTTGGGCCTATCCTCCGAGCAGCGCCTTTACATCGACGCTCAAGAAGCACCAGGACCGAGGCAAGAGCTACCAGGTCGGTGCTCTCGTCTCGTACGTCGTTGCGGCAGCCGCGGCTGGTGGTGCCACGTATCTCTGGCTAAAGTACCTCGGCGTGGTGGGCAAGAGCGCCGAGAAGGCCGAGGCGCCCAGGCAGGCTCTGACTCCCGTCCTTGGGAAGAAGACCGTCGGGCTGAGCTATGAACTGACTTTTTGAGTCACTCTCGAGGAAGCGACCATGAAAAGACTCGTCACCATTCTCGTAGGCGGCGCGCTGGCGACAGCGGGCTGCTACAACCCTGAACTCGCACCCTCTCCGTTCCTCTGCGGAGCCGGAGGAACATGCCCGGACGGATACTCCTGTTACGGAGGTGTTTGCATGGATTCGAAACCCGAATGCATGCAGCCTGGCTTCGTGTTCGATGGTGCATCGGACCAGGACTCGGAGCCCAACAACTATCCGGAACTGGCGATCACTCTTTCTTGCGGCGCAAATCCCGACAGCCCGGAGTATGCCCCCTGCTCTTGTCCTACCGTGCCCAGCAAACCGGGCTATCGCAGGGCCTATTATAAAAATGGAACCCCAACTGCGGCCATCTGTCCTGCAGGAGACAATGATTTTTACAAGTTCTGGCTCCTCCAAAACGAGGTGCTCGAGGTGACGGTGAACTACAGCTACAACGTGGGCAGGGATCTGGACCTGGAGGTCTGGCGGCCCAACGCCCAGGGCACCCTGGAAAAGATCGGGGAGGCCAAGTCCACCAATGACAACGACACGTTGACCATCAACGCCACGGTCTCGGGATACTACTATATCCTGGTCATGCCGAAGAATACCAAGGACCAGTTCGGTCCAGACGGCGCGCTCATCCGGCCGGCAGACATGAACGAATACGTCCTGAGTTTCGAGCTGAACCCCCCAGGCTGCAACAACAACGGCCAATGCGATGCCTACGAGACCATCGATTCTTGCTCTGCAGACTGCAATGCAAACAACATCTGCGGCAACTACATCTGTGAACAGGGGGAGACCACGGCGAGTTGTCCCACTGATTGTGTCTGTGGCAACGGCGTATGCGACCCGACAGAGAACCCGGATCTGTGTCCCACCGATTGCCTCCAATGCGGGCAATGACCCGCCTGGGCATGTCGTCCGGCAACCCGGCAGTCCCAACGGCAGGGATGTCGATGATGGAGACCGTTAGATGAGCAATCGACTCGGTGAACTTCTCGTTCGTGAAAATCTGATCAGCCTCGATCAACTCAGGCGGGCCCAGGACGAACAAAAGAAAACGGGCAAACGGCTCGGATACAGCCTGACGAAACTGGGGTTCATCGCGGAAAACGACCTGGTCGATTTCCTGTCGAAACAGTATGGAGTGCCCTCCATCAACCTGGCCGAATTCTCCATCGATCCCGACATCATCAAGCTCGTCCCAGAAGACGTGGCTCGAAAACACCTTGCCGTCCCAGTAGACAGGCGCGGCGCTTCACTCATCGTGGCCATGAGCGACCCTTCCAACATCTTCGCCATCGATGAGCTCAAGTTCCTCACAGGACTAAACATCGAGGTGGTGGTGGCATCGGAAGTGGCCATAGAAGAAGCCCTGGAGACCTACTACTCCTCGCAGGTCTCCTACGATGACGTGATGGAGGAATTCGAAGACTCCGACATCTCTTTCGGAGACAACGACGAAGACATCAACGTCGTGGATCTGGAACGCCAAAGCGGCGAAGCTCCAGTCATCCGCCTGGTCAACTACATTCTCCTCAATGCCATCAAGAAGGGCGCCTCCGACATCCATGTAGAGCCCTACGAAAAATCCTTCCGTGTGCGCTACCGGATCGACGGCGTTCTCTACGAAGAGCTCAATCCCCCGATCAAGCTGAAAAACGCCATTATCTCACGACTCAAAATCATGAGTCAACTC
>CAZIJS010000002.1:0-71738 GCA_964539505.1 uncultured Myxococcales bacterium | reverse complement strand
TGGTATCGACAGAGTGGAAATCCTGGTCATCGACGATGGCAGCCGGGATCGAACCGTGGATGTGGCCAGGAAGGAGGGCGCAGACCACATCCTTCGCTTGAAGCACAATCATGGACTGGCCAAGGCCTTTCAGACCGGTCTCCAAAAAGCCCTGGAACTCGGGGCCGACGTGATCGTCAACACGGATGGCGATGGGCAGTATCCCGGCCGATTCATTCCCGATTTGGTCCGGCCCATCCTGGAGGGACGCGCGGACATGGTGATCGGAGACCGGCAGGTGGGCACCGTGGCCCATTTCTCCCCGTTGAAGAGACAACTCCAAAAACTCGGCTCAGGAGTCGTGCGATGGTTGTCCCACACATCGGTTCCGGATGCGACATCAGGTTTCCGTGCCCTCTCCCGGGATGCTGCCATGCGGCTCCACATCATGTCCAACTATACCTACACACTCGAGACAATCATCCGAGCAGGTCAAGAGAACCTGGCCGTCGCCTCGGTTCCCATTTCTCCCAACCCCCCCACGCGGCCCTCACGCCTCTTTCGGTCGATGACTGGGTACATCTGGAGGTCTGTCGCCACCCTGGTCCGTCTCTTCGTACTCTTCTCGCCCCTCCGGTTCTTTTCGGCCATCGCCGCGCTCCTGGTGACCGCCGGCACAGGGATAGGCATTCGCTTCCTCTACTACTATTTCTCGGGGCAGGGCTCGGGCAAAGTGCAGTCACTGCTCCTGGCGGCCATATTCGTCATCGTGGGCTTCAATGTCTTTCTCATTGGGGTCCTGTCCGCGAATCTCGCTGCGAACCGACGCCTCCTGGAAGAAAACCTCTATCGCCTCAGAAAACTTGAGTTTTCAAGACATCCAGAGACCCGCGCCCCTCACGACTAGCCCATTTCCAAAAACAGCGACGCCGACCCCAAAGGGTCGGCGAAGACCTCACAACACAGATTTTGCTTCGAGACTGCGAAACTAGGACTGCATCGAGGTGTTGTTGTTGTTGCCGCTGTCATCGTCACTACAAGCAGTGTAACCCACCACTGCAGTGGCAAACATAACCGACAGGACAAGCAGGATCTTGGTCAGAGTCTTCATCACCGACCCCCTTTCTTCACATTAACTCACGCCACTCAACCACCAACCACCGTTACTCAATTTACGGCCCGAAAAAACCCAAGCCGTTTACCAACGTATCTTTGATCCACAGTATGTTTTTTTTCCAAAAAGTCAAAAGATTTCTCTTCTTCTTTTACGCAAATTCTCCATTTGTTTTGTGGTGTTTTGGAGCCTTTGTTCCAAACAGACACAGCCGTCAATCCACGAGTTACACCGTTGCAATCCATGCCTCACCCGAGGCGTGCATTTTTTGTCCCCACGCCAACTCGACGCAGAGACCAGGACCGGGGGGCAAAGCCCGTGACGCAAACAACACAGTCGAAACCGCTTTTCTTATGAAAAAATTTCCGGCAATATTCCACGGATGTCCAAGAGGAAAAAACAACCACGGTTTCCAAGTTCCTCCAGACGCGCCAAACGGATCGTCGCCAGCACCCTGCTCTGCTGCAGTGCCCTGGTCGCAGCCTTGGCCACCAGTCTGCCAACCCTGGTTTTTCGCCTGGATACCCAGCGGATTTTCTGGACCCCGGCCTCCGACGGCCAGTATGGAATCTGGGCGCTCTGGGCCGCCGCGGCAGTGAGCGTCACGGCAGCGCTGCTTTCTTGGCGCGGCAGAAAGGTCATCTACCTCCCTCTGCTCACAGCTATCCTGTTGACCTTGGCAACCATCCAGAACCTCTTGTCTGGCTTTGGGCACATCCCGAAAGTCGGATCGCACCGGGTCCTGGTCATTGAAAAAGCCGGTCAATGGTCCGACATCGCCCAAGCCACCCACCTGCAGACCAGTGCGGGGATGGGTCTCTTTGTCGTCGGCACAGCCATCCTGGGTCTCTGCATGGCTGCCTGGGCCCTTCATCGTGACAGCCGCAATGACAGGACGGGCAGCAGCGGTCCATCGGAGCGATAATCCCGCAAAGGCCTGGCACAGCGGCCAGCAATGGCGTCACCCATAAATATGGAGAAAGGGATGGTGATGGGTCTTATCGCGAAGAATCACCCAAGAAACAAGGGATGGGCCCCAGGAACAATGAGGGAAATTCAGCTCGACTTTCCCAGCCGTGAAGCGGTCTTGGCGAGATCGAGTCCCGTGGCGGCTTTGACCTGCTCGTTGAGGGATGCAGCCGTCCTGGCCAGGGATCCATCCTGGCTGGGCAGCAAGGTCAACTTGTCCACCTTCATGTCCTGGAGAACCTCGAGAACGTTGGGGATCAGGTCATCCATCTTTTGCAGCAGGAACATGTCCCTGCCGGCAACGCCTGCCTTTTTCCAAGACGCGGCCACATTTTTGAAGCTGGCAGCCCTGGCGCGGCCTTCCTCGATGACCTTTGCAACCTGCCCCTGAGCCGCCTGGATGTCTGCATCCGCCTGGGCCTGGGCTGGCTGAATCACATCGGCATCGAGTTGCCTGCGCACCTGTTCGAGACGGGCCTTTTGCACATCGATTTCGGCATTGGCCTTTGCCAGGGCCGCAGTGACCTTGGCCCGCTCCTCGGCAACCACGGCGTCACGCCTGGTCAAGGCATCCTTGATCCGCTTGTCTGCCTCGGCCTGTGCGGTGCGCACCTGCACCTCGATCTGACGCAACGTGGTGTCGCGGCGGTTCTCTGCTGCTCGGATCGCAGCAGCCGCCCGGTTTTCCGCTTCTGCGATCCGAGCGGTCTTCTTGACCTCGGCACTGCGCTGACGGCCGATGGAATCGAGGTATCGCACCTCGTCGAAGACGTTTTGGATCTTGACCGTATCCACGACCACGCCCAGTCGCTGCAAGTCCCTGACCGCTTCTTCTTGGAGCTGTGTCACGAAAGCATCTTTTTTTTCGTTGACCTCTTCGGGTGTCAAGGTCGACAAAACCCCGCGCAGGTTTCCTTCCAAAGTCTCTTTGACGATTTTGATGATCTCTTCGCGAGGCTTGTCCAGGAAACGTTCGATGGCGTTGTTGATCACCGGCTCCTCCCCGGCGATCTTCACGTTGGCCACGCCCTGGATGCTCAGTGGAATCCCCCCCTTGGAATAGGCGTTTTGAACGGAAACTTCGATGATCATGTTCGTCAGGTCCACCCGGTCCACCCGCTCGAGGAGGGGAATCCGGAACCCACGTCCCCCCTTGATGAGCCGATAGCCCACCTTGCGGCGGCGCTCCACCCACTTGCCGTCCTCCTGCACGGTTTCACGAATCCATCGATGTCGTCCGGAAAACACCAACACTTCATTGGGCGGACAAACATAGACCATCTTCTTGACCGCCAAGAGAATCAAAATTATGGCCACGACAACGGCGGCCACCACGATGGAAATCACATTCAACATGGTCTCACCTCCTCGTGACCTCAGCGACCCATCTTGCCGCTGGTGGAGAGCATCTCGGTGACGTCGATACCCGTGGCGTTCCGCAGTTCCTTGAGCACTGCCGTGACCACGGACGGATAGGCCGCCACGTATGCCGGCAGACTCGCCCCATCACCACTGTCGAGCAAATGGACCTCCCCGACATGGACCTTCTTGACGGACTGGACCACCGACCCGACGATGGCGTCGAGGTGCTGGATCAAGTAGATCTCCTTGGCCTTGTGACCTGCCTCGGCCCAGGCGCTGTTCATCATATCGAGCACTGCGGCGGTGGCCCGACCCTCTTCTGCCACGTAGGCTGCCTTGCCCTTTGCGATGAGTTCTTGTGCCTGGCGCCCGGCCTCCGCGGGAGCCACCACGTCGGCCTGGAGCCGGCGCTGCTCGAGTTCTGCGCGGACCCGCTGAAGCTCCTGCTCGGCCTGCGCCCTGGCAGCCTGGGCAGCGGCCGTGGTGCGTTCCTCCTCACTGCGCGCTTGGGCTTCCAGGTCCGCCACCACGCGACGCATTTCGTTTTGCGCGGTCAAGATGGCCTTGTCGGCCTCCTGCTTGGCGATCTCGGCTTTCCCGGCTGATTCTGCTTCCACCTGGGCCGCCTCGCGCTCTGCATCCGACTCGGCGATCTCGGCCTGCTTGAGGATCGCGGCGATACGTTTGCGACCGATGGAATCCAAGTAACCGGTCTCGTCGGTGATATGTTGGATCTTGAGTGTATCGAGTTGGAGCCCAAGCTTATTGAGATCGTCGTCGGCCTCGGCTTCGAGCTTGTGGGCGAACACGAGACGTTCTTCGTTGACTTCCTCGGGCGTCATCTCGGCCAGTACCTGCCGCAGATGCCCTTCGAGAGTCTCGCGGGCAACCTGGGCGATCTCGGCACGACTCCGTCCCAGGAACCGCTCGATGGCGTTTCCAATCTTCGCGGGGTCTGAGGATACCTTCACGTTGGCAATGGCCTGAACCGTCAGGGGAATGCCCCCTTTGGAATAGGCGTTGCGCACCGTGACCCGCACGGGAATGGTCGTCAGGTCGATGCGTTCCACGGATTCGAGAATGGGGACACGCCAGGAACGACCACCGAAGACCTTCCGGTATCCCACCGTGACCGACCGACCGTCGCTCAAAGTCTCCTTGTGGGTTCGGCCCGAAAAAATGAGCACTTCGTTCGGTCGGCCGATGTATAAAAATCGACTCACCGCGAAGTACAAGACCCCGAAGAGTACCAGGGCCGCGGCCAACCCGATACCCACGAGTTCCAACACCATCATTGCTTGATCCATGACCTGTCACCTCCTCAAGAAAGGGTACCATCCAGAATCTTTCTGCGGCATCACCCCAGTCGTCCGTCCATCACTCTCATCAATACGACTCGCACCAATACGACTCGCCCCCCCTCTCCATGGCCATCGCCCACATCCCACGGCATCAATGAGACGTCCCAACCCTTCCGTATCACCTTTCACCGATCCGAAAAAGATCGCATCGATGATGGAATCGAAACAACGAACCTCTTGCTCAAGCGTTCCCTCGATCCGAATCTTCCCCACCCTGGGTCAATTTTCCAGGTGCGTCCGAGTCGGATCCTCCAAGTGCATTTTCCACGGCTATCACCTTGGCGGTGGGCCCGAGCATCTCGATGATCAAGACCTCGGAATTGTGGGGCAACGCAACGGGAGAGTCGCTTGTGGCCACCAGGTCGATGCTCGTCCCCTTGATGAAAACCCGCACCTGACCTTCCTTGCCTCCGCCCACCGGCACCAAGACCTTCCCCGTCTGGCCAATATAGTCGGAAGGCGTCACTCCACTCGACACCTGGTCGCGCGAAAGGCGGTGCATGGCATAAGCTGCCAGCCAGCCAGTCCCCATGCCCACGACGAGTGCGGTGACCAGGGAAACGATGAAGGCCTGCCCCGTCCAGGTGAGCAGTGCTCCCGTGACGCCGAAAAAACAGGAAAAAAACGTCCAGAACCGCACGCTCAAAAATGGAAGCCAGACACCTGCATCCACCACCATATCACTGTCGGCGTCCCCTTCCATGTGGTCGATCTGGTCGACATGGTCCACATGGTCGACGTGCACATCCGCCCCATCGAGGTGCATGTCCCCGCCTGCGTCGGTGTCGGTATCGTGATCCCCACCCACCACCAGCGTCAACACAATCAACGCACCACCCACCACCCCTGTAATGATATAAAGTCCCAGCATTCGCTTCGTCCCTCCGAAAAACCCTGTTGCAGCCAGCCCAAACCGCTGAATATGGCGCAGCGGGCCCAAAAACCGACACCACATTAGAAACGCGACATTGACCTGTCAAGGAAAGTCCAAGCCCAGTGCCATTTTTGCATGGATCGAACGGTTGTCTTCCCAAAGAAGGCAAGGTAAAAAAGGGCCCGCAAAGCCGAAAGGCAATGACACCAGGAGGAATGCATATGGAATCGAACGGCTCTCCCAAGGGTCTGCCCGACAACGCCTACAAGGAACTTTCTCCAGGAGAAGTCTACGAGCCCATCGTGGCAGCAGGCGACAAGGTCCCCGAGATCACGATGCGCTCGGTGGTGCTGGGCGTCCTCATGAGCGCACTGTTCTCGGCTGCCGCAGCCTACCTGGGATTGAAAATCGGGCAGGTCTTCGAGGCGGCCATTCCCATCGCCATCCTGGCAGTGGGCATGGCCTCGGTGTTTCCGCGCAAGAGCACCATCCTGGAGAACGTGATCATTCAATCCATCGGAGCCGCGTCCGGAGTGATCGTAGCAGGAGCCATCTTCACCCTGCCGGCACTCTACATTCTCGGCCTCGACAAAATGGTGGGATTCTTCAAGGTGTTCTTCGTGGCCCTATTCGGTGGTGCGCTTGGCATCTTGTTCCTCATCCCGCTGCGACGCTATTTCTGTGCACAACAGCATGGCAAATTGCCGTTCCCCGAAGCCACCGCCACCACCGAGGTGCTCGTGGCCGGTGAAAAGGGCGGAAGCCAGGCCAAGGTGCTGGCCACCGCCATGGCTGTGGGCGGGGTCTACGACTTTCTCGTGAGCGCGGTCCATCTCTGGAAGGAAACCTTCAGCACCAGGTTCTTGCCGTTTATGCATGCGGTGACCCACAAGGCGAGGCTCCTGTTCAGTTTCAACATCGGTGCAGCGGTCATGGGTCTTGGATACATCATCGGGGTGCGGTACGCGGCCATCATCTGCGCCGGGTCCTTTCTGGCCTGGTTCGTGTTCGTTCCACTAATGGCCTGGCTCGGCAATTTCGTCACCTTGCCGGTACCGCCTGAAACCCACGCCCTGCCCTTGGCATCCATGGACGCCGAACAGATCTTCGGAACCTACGTGCGCCTCATCGGAATCGGCGGAATCTTTATGGCCGGTGTGCTGGGCATCATCAAAAGTTCCAAGATCATCGTCAGCAGTTTCACCGTCGGGATCCGCGAAATCTTCCGTGGCACCGCAGAGGCCGCTCACACCACCGAGCAGAAACGAACCGACCGGGACCTTCCCATGGGGCTGGTGATGGGAATCAATCTTCTGCTCATCCTGGCCATCTGGGTGTTTTTCCGCTTTTTCGTGGTTTCGGGACAGCACAACCCGATGCTGCTCAGCCTCATCGCCCTGGCCGTGGTGGTCATCATCAGCTTTCTGTTCACTCCAGTCGCGGCACGGGCCATCGCAATCGTGGGCACCAACCCTGTCTCGGGCATGACCCTGATGACGCTCATCGTGTCGAGCCTCATCCTCATCGCCTCCGGGCTGAAAGGAAGAGACGGCATGCTGGCGGCTCTCCTGATCGGTGGCGTGGTCTGCACGGCCCTGTCCATGGCCGGGGGGTTCATCACCGACCTCAAAATCGGCTACTGGATCGGTGCGACCCCCAAACGCCAGGAAATGTGGAAATTTCTGGGAACCATCGTGGCAGCCGCGTCGGTCAGCGGTGTGATCATCCTCCTGAACAAAACGTACGGATTCGCACCCGACAGACCGGAACGGCTCGTAGCTCCCCAGGCCAATGCCATGGCAGCGGTGATCTCCACTTTCATGTCGGAGTCGCCCGTGCCCTGGGCACTCTACGGAGTGGGTGCCGCCATCGCCCTCATCATGGAAATGGTGGGCGTTCCATCTCTTGCCTTTGCACTAGGCATGTACATCCCCTTGGAACTCAACGCACCCATCCTGGCCGGCGCCCTGGTTGCCTGGGTGGTCAAACGAGGAGCAAAAAGCGAAAAGGCGGCATCTCGTCGTCACGACCGAGGGGTGCTCATCGCCAGCGGATTCATTGCTGGCGGTGCCCTCATGGGGGTGGTGGGGGCCCTGTTCAAGTTCCTGGGGTGGGACCTCAACGTGGGAATCGACCGCCATGACTGGTCGAACTATGTCAGTGTCATCATGTTCGCCTTTCTCGCCATCTACGTGATCTACGAAGCCAGACGGGCCGACAAACTCACCGAGGGAGAAGAGCAATGAATCGACCAGTCTCCAAGCGTCTGACCCTGTCGTCTCATACAACCCGATCCTTGCTGTCTACGGCCTTGCTCGCATCCACCGCGATCATTTTTCTTTGGGGCTGTGCCAAGAAGACGTCGTCTGTCCCGGAGGGCACCAGGGATCTCAGCGGCGCTGCAGTCTATGGATGGACTGTCTGTACGAAGTGGAATGCATTGGTCTACTCAAACGGCCGGGATCTCATCTGGCAGGACCGCCAAACAGGACGCCGCATCAATCTCACGGCCCCCCTGGCCCGGATCACGGTACCCGGCGACGTCAAGAAGGCCCTGCTGGCCCATGAAGGAAAACTCCCGATGAGTCAGCGACGCCAGAAAGGGTCTGAACTTTACCCTGCCTGCAGCCCGGATGGGGGCCTGCTTGCCTTTGCCGCTGTGCGCACCAATGACAACGAGGATCACAGCGACGACGCAGACAACGACATTTGGGCCATCCGCCTCGACGCCCGCCTCGTAGACGATCTCAGGGCGGGACGGAGCCTGAGTCGAGACAAGGAGTCCCCGGTCTATTTCGGGCCCCTGCATTTTGTCCAACTCACGAATTTACCCAAAATCCAGGAAACCATGCCTCGGTTCGCTCCCGAAGGAGATCGCATCCTTTTCCTCGGAAGAAACAATCACTTGTGGAGCAGGCCGCTCCCTTCTCGATAGGGATCCTCTTGGACCGGGCAACCTAAAACCGCTGGTCTCATCAATCATGCATGGACCAGACAAGCTATCGACATCCTCCCTTCCAGCAGACAACCCCCAGTACCCAACAAGCCTTGACGCACAAACCTCTGAGAGATAGTCTCTCACAAAGGCTCGGTATCGACTCAAACTGCATTAAACATCCTTATGGCAAACGCGGTTTTGCACGAGTCGGCTTCTGTCCCCCGGCAGACGATTTTTCTGCCGGGCTCCTACAGGGTCGTCTCTTGACTCCCGAAGACCTCATACCAGAAGGAAGGCATCCATGAGCAGGAGAGACTCACGCGGATCCCGAAGAAACAGGAATCAAGGCTCCGACAACCCGTCTGCCCCCCCTTTGGATCCCATGGCTGGAGACCAACCGGAACGAAAAAGCGAACAGCTCCCCTCTGGAGAAGAAATATCTGAAGAGGATATCGAAGAAGAAGCGGTGGAGTTTCTGGATGACGATCTCCTGGTGGTAGAGGCCACCGGTGAAGTCTATGTCGGCGAAATCGGGGGCGAAGACGAAGAGGACGAGGAAGACTCGATGGAGAAGACCGCGGTGGCCTCACTGCAAAGCGTGCAGTCTCGATCCATCGACGAGGATCTCGACGACAATTTCCTGTCCGGCCCGGAAGAGGACTTGGACGTGACCAATCCCAACATAGCCCGCCAGGTTCTGGCCGTGGGAGACTCCCTGCATCATCACCCAGGGCCGGATGATGCCATGCCCGAAGGGAGCATGGCATCTGGGACGGGCAACATCGAGAAAGAAGTCAGTGGGGGCACCACCCTGGACGGCATGGTGGGACCAGACGCATCTTTCATCGACGAAGGCTACCAAACAGAGCAGGTTGGAGAAGACGTCGAAGTGCTGGAAGAAATGCCGCCAAAAGCCACGGACGACGAACAATTTTCGTCCCAAGAAGAGTCGCAGGCCGATGAAGGAGCTGGGCTGTCATCCGGGGACGACAGCCCTCGGCAACAGCCCTCGACTCCAGAGAATACTGCAGCGAATCAGCCAGGACCAGAAGCCGTTTCTGCTCCAGCGTCAGACTGGGACCTGGATCGCAACGCATTCGGACAACAGGCCCACAAACTTGCACTGAAAGAACGCTGGGACGCGCTGGCCAAACTCACGGAAGAGGCCCTGGAGAAGGCTCCCTGGGCCAGGGAGGGTTCGGCGAGATCCGCATTGCTCAGCGACCTGGGACGGATCTACCGGGATCGTCTCGCCAACCCCAAGGGCGCAGCGAAAATCTTCGCCGCATTGATGGCACTCGATCCGGCAAGCCGCGAGGCCACTGAGTTTCTCTCCCGATACTATGAAAAAAACGCGGACTGGCAGGCCCTCTATGACTTGATGCTCGCATCAGCCAAGGCCACCTGGGATCCGGCGGAACGATTGGAACGCACCAGGCGAGCATCTGAAATGGCCCTGGAGCGGCTGGGAGCGGCCGACCTGGCAGTGGAAGCCTGGGAGGCTCTCTGGCAAATGGGAGCCAAATCGCCAGAGGTGCGCTTGGCTCTCACCAAACTCTATCGGACATCTGGTCAGTGGAGCAAGTTGGCGGCCTTCCTCCAGGAAGATGCACAGAACCTGGAGCCGGCCGAACGGCGGCTCCAGACGAGGCAGGTCGTAGAGACCAGCATCTATGGCGCCGGTGACCTGGACCAGGCCAGTCAACTGCTCGACGAAATCCTCGCAGATCTCCCTTCGGATCCCCTCGCCCTGTTGGCCCGGTCAGAGGTCATGGCCAGACGACAGGACTGGAACGGGCTCTACGGACTCATCGACAAAGTCCGTGACGTGCTGGCTTCCGACAGCCTCTTGTCCTTGATGCGGATGGCGGCGGCGGGCCTGTGGCAAGGCGGCAGACACGACGACGCCACGGTGCTCTACCGCCAGATCCTGGCCATGAATCCAGAAGACGAGGCAGCGGCGGCGGCGGTGGAAAAGGCCCTTGGTGAGGCAGGCCGACATGAAGAACTGCTCGACGTCATGGAAGGCCGTCTGGATGCCATCTCGGATACCGACACGAAATTGACCATTCTGGCCAAGATGGCCAAAATCGCAGATGAGGCCATGGCTGCGCCTGACAAAGCCTTGGAATATTGGAGGCGCTGCAGCCAGATCCGGGAATCCCATCTCGAAGCCTGGCAGGCCATGGCGGATCTACTGGAACGACTGGAACGCTGGACCGAACTCACCGAGGTCCTCAACAAACAACTCGACCTGAGGAGGGATCCGTCGGGCCGCCGAGACGTCCTTGCCCGTCTCGGCAGGACGTTTGCGTATCACCTCGAAGACGATGTGGCCGCCGAAAACTGTTGGCGAGACGTACTCGTCCTGGATTCTTCGGACGAGGAGGCTCGGCGGGAACTCATGGAGATTTTCCTGCGCAGACAGGAATTCGATGCGCTCGATCGGGCCTATGTGCGTGAAATTGCCATGACCAGAGACGTCGAGAAGGCGCTCGATCTGTCACGACGCGCGGCACGCAACCTCGAAGAGAACATCAAGGACCCGGCCCGGTCCCTGGAAGCCTGGCTTCGGGTCCTGGATCTTGCACCAGACGATGAACAGGCACTCGACGCATGTGCAAAGGCACTGACTGCTTTGGGAGATTCGGACCGGGCATCTCTGTTCATGGAACGTCGGGCCTCGGCCATGGAAGACACCGGGCGGCAGGCCCAAATCCTTCTGGAAGCCGCAACCAGCCTCGCAGAAACAGCCCCCCTCAAGGCCAAAGCCATTTATGAACGGAGTCTTCGCCTTGAACCGACAATCCAAGCCGCGCTCGGCCTCAGCGAGGTCTGGCGGACCGAGGGACACCAACAATGGATCGTGACCCTTGCCGACTTCATGCTGCACAAGCTCTCGAGCGACGCCGACAAGGGCCTGTTCGTCCGGTCGGTCTGTCAGAAACTCGATGACGGTACGGCAAAATATCGTCTCTTGAGACAGATCGCCAGCGTCGAAGACGATGCATTGCTCGACGACATCGAAAAGCTGGCCGTCGAAACTGATGAAATCGAAGATTTCATCGCCCTCCTCGATGAACTCGCCCTGCGATCCACGAACGAGGTTCCGTTCAAACTCCGCGCATCCAGGATCTGTGCAGACCAGATCAATGATTCTCAGCGGGCCGTGGCTCTCGTCCAGGAAACCATGATCCACCCTTCCGAAGACGGTCGAGCTCGCAGTGCCCTGGAACGGATCGCCGAAGAGACCAAAAACTACGAACCCGTCATGGCCCTGCTCGGCGCTGCCGTCCGACTCGCCGAATCACAGGAACGAGCTTTGGATGCCATGAAGGAACAGGCCCGGCTCGCCGCGGAAAAGATGGCACAGGGCCGAAGGGCCATGGCTTTGTGTGGTCGCATTCTGCGTTTGGCACCGAGCGATGAAGAAACCTGGAATTTTGCCCGAGCCATCGCCGAACAACACGATCTCTGGAAGGACCTGGCGGCGATCATTGGAAGCGTCTTGGCCCTCGTAGACGATCACCGTGCCGTGGAGTTGGTCCGGGAACGACACGACATCGCCCTGGGGAAGATGGATGACCGGGAAATGGCATTCCATCAACTCGTGCTCATGGCGCGTATCAGCCCGAAATCCAAACTCGAGGAGGTGGTTTCCAAGGCCGCCCAGAAATTGGACCAGTGGAGCTGCTGGTTGCCACTCCTCGAAACGGCTCATTGGCAGGCTACCGAGGAACGGGCCCAGGCTATGGTCGCCGTGGCCGACACCTACGAAAAACGTCTGGCCGAACGCCACAGGGCACAAGACCTGGTGGCCTTTGCCATGGAATTCTTCCCAGGAGAAGAAGGGCTCCTGGAACGCCTCGACAAACTCGCCGAAGCGACTGACCGCTGGGACCAGATGGTCGATTCCATTCGTCTGGCCGCAGCCAGGAGCGAACCGCAGCAGGCAGTGGTGATGCTCAAAAAGGCGGCAGGGATCGCCCAAACACATGACACAGCCAACCGTTCGGTGGAGGTGCATCAACGCATCGTGTCCATCGACCCGGGCAATCTGGAATCCATCGATGCATGCATCGACGAAGTACGCCGTATCGGAGACAGAGAGGCTCTGCAGCACCGCCTCCAGCAATGGATCGACAATGCACCAGAGGGCAGCGACAAAGTTTCGAAATACATCGAGTTGGCAGAGCTGGCCATGGAGCATGCACAACCGGAAAAGGCGCTCCTTGCCTATGCCCAGGTCCTCGAATTGGAACCGGGCAACGAAACGGCAAAACAGGCCATGGACTCTATGTCGGATCGGCTCTCGCAGGAACAGCGCCTCAGACTCCTCCGACTGGAAATGGACCGGGTCGAAGGACAGCGGGCCATGGAGGTGGCCCTGGAAATCGCTACTCTCCAGGTGGAAATCCTGGAAGACCGGGCGGGAGCCATTGCAACGCTCCGCTCCCTGCCCCCCGAACTGCTCTCCGATGAAGGCCATGCGAGGCTCCTGCAGCTCCTCGAAAAGGAGGAACGATGGGGCGACCTGGCCGATGTCCTGGAACAACGTGCAGACGTCACCGAATCGGAAAAAGACCGGCTGAGTTTGCTCGAGAGGGCTCTCTCCGTACGAATCGATCACCTCGGAGATGCCGTGTCCGAACGTGTGGAGACCCTCTGCAGGAAAATCCTCGGCATCTCGCGAGACGACGAACGAACGTTCGTGCTCTTGTCCTATAACTTGCGCTCTCAGGGCCGGTACCAGGAACTGGCCGAACAACTCGAGAGCGTCGCTGCCACGGCCAGAAATCCTATGCGCCGATACTGGGCCCTGTCCGAACTGGGACGCATCTATCGACGAGGCCTGACAGACCTGGACGAAGCGGAGCATGCTTATAAACTCCTGGCGGACACAGAACTGGGCAGTCGGACGGCGTTGCTGTCACTGGCTTCCCTGGCCGCCGATCGAGGCGCATGGGACAAATACGTCCTGTGGCGTGAAAAGGAGGCCTCTCAATATCCCGACAACATCGCGTCCCTGGTGTTTTGTCACCTTGCCGAAATCTGTGACGTGCACCTGCAGCGCCACACAGACGTCCTCAAGTACTACCGCAAGGCGCGCATGCTCGACGAATCCAACAGCCTGGCAAAAAACGCCCTCAAGGCACTCGGCCGACGCATCAAGAACTGGCGTGAGCAAGCGGCCTTGGCACCTGGATCCGACGGAAAAGATCCCCGAGCCGATTCGGAAACCCTGCTCCAAAAGGCTCAATCCATCCGTGAACCCGAAGAACGAGAGGAATGGCTCTGGAAGGCTGTGGTCCTCTGGCCCGACAACGTTGCGGCCTGGGACAAGCTCGTATCCATCCCCAGAGAGCGCTTCGATTGGCCCAACTATGCCAAGGCCCAATGGAATGCCTTCCAGGCCTTCGAAAGGGCGACATCGCCTGGTGACCGACTCGCAGAAGAAGTGGGGCGTCTCCACGAATGTGCAGATGCCATGCGCAGGGCGGGAAGGGAAGAGATGACATCTTCCCTGGAACACCGAGCCTACGAACTCGATCCCACCGACGCCCGTGCCGGCCTTGCCGTGGGCGACGAACGGTTTGCCGCCGAAAACTACAAGGGCGCGGCAAAACTCTATGCGGATCTCTTGGAACGCGGTGACCTCGACAGCCTGGAGCCGGAAAGACTTGCAGATCTCAATTACAAATTGGGCGAATGTCTCCTTCGGCTCGGCGAGCCAAACCAGGCGATGGAAGCATTCAGCCGAGCCGTGGACACAAGACCCCTCCACTCCGGTGCCCTGGTGGGCCTGGGCAATGAACTCATGGACGTCAACCGCTTCGCGGAGGCAGGACGCACATACCTGCGAGCATTGGTGGCCGAGGAACGGACCGCAGTGCAGGCCTCTGTCTACAGCAGACTGGGCAGACTTTTCGAAGGCAGTCTGGGACGCTTCGACGAAGCCGGCGCTTGTTACAGACGAGCACTGGAGGCCGGCGCCGAAGATCTCGACACCCTCTGGCGTGCTTTACGTCACCTCAAAACCGATGGCAGGGCCACAGAGGCAGAAGAATTGGCCACGAGGATGTTGCGACTCGTCGAAGATCCCGGAGACCTCGCGTCCTTGTGGGTGATCCGCGGCCAGATCGCCATGGCCAAGGAAGGCATGGAAGAGCAGGCCACAGAAGCCTTCGACATGGCGCTTTCGTATGACCCCGAATCCCTCGAAGCGCTCGAAGGCCTGTCACAGGTTCTGGAACGCAAAGGTGAATGGAACCAACTCTTGGAAATCCTGGAAGCCCTGGAACAACTCGCCGGGCCGGAGAAACGTGCCAAGATTCTCCTTAGAATGGCCGACATCGCCCGGGACAAGTTCGAGGACGAGGAACGCCGGGAAGCCTACCTTCGGATGGCCGCAGACATCGCACCCACCAAGGAAGTCCTCGCGGAACTCGAAGCGCTCTATAGAGACAGAGACGATCGCCGCGATGCACTAAAGGATGTGCTTGCAAAACTCGTGGTGGTGGGACCTCCATATTTCGAACCCATCGTGCGCCTTGGCGAGACCCTCCTTGCCGAAGGAAAGCGCCGCCAGGCCTGGGTCCTTTTGTCGCCATTGGCCGAAGTGCGCAAGGTGGACCGAGAACTCAAGAGCCGACTCCGTGAGATGCGCAAAGAATACGACAAATCGCCCGTCCCGAGTCTGTCGGAAGACATCCTGGCTCGTCTCGTACGCCATCCAGACCAGGTTGCGGCCGTGACCAGTGCCCTGGCATTGCTGGAAGAGGCCAGACCAGTGGAAACGCCCAGGGTGGAATCTTTCTCCGGTGCCTCACAGGTCGGCGCACGTACTGGTCTGGGCCGGGTCCTCATCGAAGTGTCCGGCAGTCTGGGTATCGAACAGGCTGCTGCCTGGCGTGCCGAAAATCTCCCCGCATCGATGGTCATCGCAGCCCCCGTCGATGGAGCACCACAAATCGTTCTCGAGGCGGAATTCGCAAGACGCCTCGTACAAAACGAAGTTCGCTTCCTGTTCGGATATGCGATGGAACTCTCCCGGCCGGGCCACCGGCTCTTGGCCACCGGAGACGAGACGATGCATGTGGATGTCTTTGCGGCCCTCCAGGCTGTCGTCAATGACGACGAGGTCTCTGGCCGGGCAGCCGAACTCAAAGAAATCCTGGATGCCCGGGAAGATTTGGACCGAGATGCACTGGCCTACTTGGCCACCATCGAGCCCGAACAGGCCGCCCGAAGATACTGGTCTTCCGTCCAAGCCACTGCTCGACGAATCGGGCTCTGCATGGCCGGTGAACTCCACCTGGCACTGCGTGCCCTCGAAAGGCTCTCCGGTTCCAAGACGAGCCTCCAGGTAGACAACATCCCTGAACTGGACAACCGACTCGATGGTCATCCAGAATGGGCCGACATGCTCGCCTGGGCCGCGGGCAAGGGTCTTGCGGAGCTGCTCGGTGACTGACCAGACATGGCCCAGCCAACTGGGCTTTTAAGATGAAACCTACCAAAAATCTCTTCACTCGAGGAAGCCATGTCGTTTTCCCAACTCAAAACCCTCCTGACGACGATCCACGACTATCAGGCCATTGCCGAACTTCTCTCATGGGACCAGCAGACCCTCATGCCACCCAAAGGAGACGCGGCACGGGCAAGACAGGCCGCCCTGGCGGCAACCGAAGCACACCGTCTCATCACATCCAAAGAATTGGGCGATCTCCTGGAAAAGGCACAAACCGAGGCCTTGGACCCAGACCAGCGCCTGGTGGTGGCCAAGGCCGCAAGGGATAGGAATCGGGCCGCCAGGATGCCGGCGGACCTGGTAGAACGCCTCGTTTCCGTCACGAGCCGCGCCCATCACATCTGGATCGAAGCGAGACAGTCCAACGATTTCGAATCGTTTGCACCGGTCCTCGATGAAATCATCGGGCTGAAACGCGAACAGGCCGAGGCGCTTGGCTGGCCGGACAGCGGAGAACCCTACGACGCCCTCCTGGACGAATATGAAGAACAGACCACCTGTCGAGACATCGCGCCTGTCATCGACGACGTGGCACAAGAGGCCTCACGGGCCTTGTCCGCCATCCAGGACAGCAGGAAAAAGCCGGATCGCTCGCTGCTCGAGCGGCAGTATCCCGAGACAGGCCAGGAGCAGTTTTGTCGCATGGTGCTCGATGCCATGGGTTTCGACTTCCAGGCCGGCCGCCTGGACCGATCTGCCCACCCATTCACCACGTCGTTCGACCCAGGAGACGTGCGACTCACCACGAGATACAATGAACGCTTCCTGCCCACGGCCGTTTTCGGAACCATCCACGAAGGCGGACACGGACTCTACGAACAGGGTCTGGACAAAAACTGGGTGGGTACGGCTCTGGCCGAAGCCGTATCATTGGGGCTGCACGAGTCCCAGTCCCGACTCTGGGAGAATCAGATCGGTCGCAGTCTTTCCTTCTGGACACATTTTTATCCAAAGCTCAAGGCACTGTTTCCCGACAGTCTCGGAGATGTACCACTCGACGCTTTTTATCGTGCCATCAACTCTGTCCAGCCGAGCCTGATCCGCGTGGAAGCAGACGAAGTGAGCTACAACCTCCACATTGCGCTCCGATTCCGCTTGGAGCGTGCACTCGTCTCGGGAGATCTCCAGGTTGGTGACCTACCGGGAGCGTGGAACGAGGCCAGCAAGCGTCTGTTTGGCATCGAGCCGAAAAGCCATGTCGAAGGCGTCTTGCAGGACGTTCATTGGAGCATGGGCCTCATCGGATACTTTCCAACCTATCTTCTGGGCAACCTCTACGCCGCCCAAATTGCAGAAGCGCTGCGCCACGACATCCCCGACATGGACGACCAGATCGCTCAGGGCCGCTTCTCGGCGATCGTCGCATGGCTCCGAAGCAAGATCCACTCTGCGGGGCGACGCTGGGCTCCTGGCGAACTCATCGAGCGCGCCACGGGCCGTCCGCCCTCGGCCAAACCCTTCTCGAGGTACCTGCGCGACAAGTACGCTTCCCTCTATGACGTGGATTGGTAGGTCCCGCGGATGTCGGGAAACCCGAGGGCGACCAGCCACTGGTTGCTCAAACCAGCCGGTCCCTTCCTGCATCTTGCTGTGAAAACGAGCCAGAGCCATACAACGGGGAGCAGTCGACGATCAACCCGCCTCGGCGCCAAAGACCACTGCCGACTGGGCAGCCAGCAACTCGGCGAGCCTTTGATGCTCTGGATGGACAAGTTCTGGATCCCTAGCCACGAGGCGACGGGCCTGGACCTGGGCCTTGGAAATCATGTCGGATAAACCTGGGCCGAAAAGACAGGAGTCCGTTCCAGCCTGACGCGTTCCAGTGAGTTGGCCCGGCCCTCGGATCGCCAGGTCCCGCTCTGCGATCTCGAACCCGTCCGAAGTCTCCACGAGCACCGACAGTCGCTCCAGGGATCGGTCATCCGCCGACTCACCGGCAAAGAGGAGGCAATGAGCCTCGGCCACGCCACCTCGGCCCACCCGGCCGCGAAGCTGATGAAGCTGGGCCAGACCAAAGCGCTCTGCATCCACCACGGTCATCACGGCGGCCGACGGTATGTCCACCCCCACTTCGACCACAGTCGTGGTCACGAGCACCTGGAAATCACCCTGCCGAAACGCCTCCACCACCCGTGCTTTCTCCTGTGCAGACAGACGGCCATGGAGGAGACCCACCGAATCGAGCCGGCGCCCGAGGCGTTCTGCGACCTGCTCGGCTGAGGCCAGGCCGGTCTTGTCGGACTCAGAGACCAGAGGGCAGACCACGAAGGCCTGAAGCCCCCGACCAACCAGTTCGAAAAAGTGAGCCCACCCGGCGCGTCTGGTTGCCACTTCGTAGAGGTGCGTGTCTACTCGAATCCTGCCTTCCGGCATCTCGTCGATGACGGACAAATCGAGATCACCATGCATGGTCAAAGCAAGGGTCCTGGGAATGGGGGTGGCCGTCATCACCAAGAGATGCGGTTCGCGGTCCCCGGTTCCACGGGCCCTGAGCCGATGGCGCTGGGCCACTCCGAATCGGTGCTGCTCGTCCACGATCACGAGCCCGAGATCTCGAATGTCCAAGGAGAGCAATGCGTGGGTGCCCACCGCCACCAACGGTCCGGATGCTGCACAGAGCACTTCGACCGTACGCCGGGATGCGGCCGGCATGGATGCGGTGAGACGAACCACTGGGTATTCCTCGCCGATCCAGCCCGCAAGAACCTGAGCATGTTGTTCAGCCAGGATCTCCGTAGGCGCCATGAGTGCCACCTTGTGACCTTGCTCGAGCACCTGCAGCGATGCGGCAAAGGCCACCATGGTCTTGCCGCTTCCCACATCCCCCTGCAAGAGACGCTGCATGGCTCGTGGTGACGCCATGTCCTCGGCAATCTCCCCAATGACACGCCGTTGTGCTCTCGTGGGAGGAAACGGAAGATGTCGATCGAGATCGTCTTCATCCAGAACCGGATATGGCCTGGCCGGCCGACGTGACAGGCGCTCTCTGCGCAGAGCAAGCTGGACCTGTCCCATGAAAATCTCGGTGAATCTGAGTCTCTCCTGCGCTGGATGCCGCCCCTGCACGAGCAGATCCATGTCCGCAGCAGTGCCCTCCAGAAGTGGATCGTGGACCAGCGCCAAGGCGTCACGGAAGGAGGGCAATGCCAACTCCTCCACCACCCATTCAGGAATTCCGTCGTCAGGACAAAGGTGGGCAGCCTGGCGACAGAGATTCCACAGACGCTGGTTTCCCAAGCCTGCTATCCGTGGATACCTGGGCAAGAATCGAGGCCCGGCGTCTTTCAGCATCCTGGGATGCGCCATCTGGAGCCGGTTCCTGAACCGATATATCTTCCCTGCCGCCGTCAGTTCGTTTGCAGACTGCAGACGGCTCACCATGCCCCGGGGCACCCGGAACCAGAGACAGACGATCTTGCCGCCTTCTTCGTCGACGAGATGTGCCTCGAGATGACGGCGACTCCGTGGGCCGGCCCAAACGACCTTGTCAAGGCGACCCTGCACCGCCGCGGTCATCCCCTCTGCAACCTGTGAGGGTCTGAAAACCCGACGAAAATCTTCGTACCCCCTGGGCAGCAGCAGGGCGAGATCCTCGATGCGATCGATCCCGTGCTCCGCCAGGAGAGCCGCCGTCTTGGGCCCACAGCCCTTGAGAACCGACAGGGAATCAGATTGTTTCCCCACCAAGACCCGGCGCCCAGATGAATTTCCAACAGCGACCAGACCTGGATCTTCCAAGGTGGCTTCCGCCAGGAGGCGAAGCCCCTTGGCTGCATCGAGGGCAAGCATATCTCCATCACGTTCTTGTACAGACGCCACGAGGCTGTCGAACCACTGGCGCAGCCGCCCCTGGATTTGTTCTGCTATCCCAGCAAGGAACTCCTCGAAATCGTCCCAGTCTCTTTCGTCGACCGGACATGTCCAGACGACGGATTGGAGTCGCTCTTCGAAAGATGAGATGGTGGCTGGATCCATTGAACGCCGAACAAACGATTGGGGAGGGGTGATGCGCGGACTCAGCCCTTGAAGGTGAATTGGATTTCGTGATCACACAAATGGAATACGTCCCCTTCTTCGATACGCTTGTTGTCGATACGCATTCCCTTATAGTCGATGCCGTTCGTCGACCCCAGGTCTTTGATGTAAAAGACACCGTTGCGGCGGATCACGGCGGCGTGCTTTCGGGAGATGTTGCCATCCTTGATCGCCAGGTCGGACGTCTTGGATCCTCTGCCGATGATAAACTGGTCTTTGTCGATTGGAAACCGTTGCCCGTTGTATGTCAAATAGAGCACCGGGGCGACTTCGGCACCGGGTCTGGGCGTGTGGCGAAAGGCCCTCGATGAAGAGGCCCCAAAACCGCCACCGCCACGCCCCATGGAACGGCGCCCACTGACCGGAGGCGGTGGAGGAGCCCCCCGTCTGGGAGCGGGAGCAGCGGGTTCCCGCCGTGGACGGGCCGGCGGCACGGCAGGACCGGCCGGGGCCCTGGCAGGTGCCTGGCCTTGGCGGGAAAGATAGTTCTTGCTAGCAGCGTAGTATCGCATGGCCTCATTGATGAGATAGTCGATGGAGCAGTCGAAATCATTGGCCATCTGCTCGAACGTGTCCCACAAGACATCGCGGCAGTAAAAATGCCGCATCGTTTTCTTGCTCTGGTCCATGTGTCCCACTTCCTCTGTTGCGACCAACACGATGCCACCCAACCCATCCAGGCGCACCGTTCACTTCGTCGTCAATTTTTCCAACGCCTTCGAAGCCAGGTTTCCTAGGGTCTGTCCCTGCTCCCAACCCTTCAAAGGCGTCCGATCCATCGACATTTTCTTCAAGACCGCCACGTCTCTGGACGGATCGCCAATTTTTCCCAACGCTTTGATGGCTATCATCTTAGCCACCAGCCCCGGTTTATTCAAGGCAGTGCGAAGCACCTTGAGCGCAGCCTGTCGCTTGGGGGGCCGGCCGAATTCCTGGACCACCGCCAACACGGGAGTGTTCACATATATCTCTGGGTAGATGTCTTCCGGCAACCGGCTCAACGCTGTCTCGAGCCCCTCGACTCCCCCGATATAAACCGCATACTGCGCCGCCTGGACACGAATGAGTAGTTTTTGTGCCTGAGCCTTGTCCGAAAGGGGCTTTGCATTGACCGCCGTCATGAGCCGAACGAACGTGGCCTTCTCTTCGGGCCATTTTCCAATGGCGTCGAGGAGATTGAAGCACTGACCGATGACACCGGGCTTGCCATCGGAAAAATGCGGCAGATCCACCGGCTGATCCAGCAGGTCCTTCGAAAGGATCTCCCACAAAACAGCCTCGGCCACCGTGATGGAACCCTTGTCCGGACAACGCTGCAAACCAATGAGGGCGTTGCGCCTGACTTTGTAATTGAAGCCCTTGAGGGCCGTCTTGCGCAGAAAGGACAACGAACCGGGACGGCAGACCTGACCAATGGCGTAGAGAACGTCCGGCCTGGCAAGCTGCGATCCTCCTTTGGACAGAGACCCCACGAGACGTGCCACAAAGGCGTCCTTGGCCTGATCGGAAGCGGTCTTGCGTATCATGGTCGCAATGGCGTAAAGATTCGGGTGGTCCAGGGGTACGAGCCTGGCCAGACGATCCCCACCGGCGGCCCCAAGCGTCTTGAGGATCTTGCGGGCGGAATGCTCACCAACCGTGGCACCAGACGTAAAGTTGGCCAAAATCCACGATATCAGCTTGTCATCGATAGTTGCCCGCACCCCGGAAGACACGAAGGGTCGGAGCACGAAAACAGCATCCTTGGCGCGCACCCCTTCGTCTTCGAGCCCCTCGACGCGGCCCACCAGGGCGCCGGCCATGGCATCGGCGACCCTGGCGGCCTCGGACTGGCTGCGTTTCTGAACACGGGCGAGCATGCGTTGCACCGCGAACAGTTTGTCGAGACTCACCAACGCCATGCCGCAATGCTTGCGGATCTCGCCAGACAACTTCTTGTCGGCAAGACATTTCTTGAGTCTTTTTGTGTCTCCCTGCTCGCGCCACTTGTCCACCCGTTTCTTTGTGACCTTGCAGCTCGAAGCAGACAGGACCACAAACGCCAAAGCCAACAGCAGGAAGCTCCTCGAACCTCTTCGTTGCATGTTTTCGTCACCCCTCGTCTGCGAGACGCCTCATCGAAACCAACGTTGTCTGCGGTTATATGCGAGTCTCCAAGATTCGTCAATCGAGCGCCGATAGGAATTGAACCCACCTAAAGATTCCCATATATTGAATCGCATAGTGTCAAAAAAGCAGACTATCGGCTCATGGCCGGACAGACAAAGGTCACGAGGTATCTATCATGAAAAAAACCATCATTTTGCTTGCGAGCCTCCTCGCAGCGCTCCTCACCACCGCCTGCCCGACGCCTGCTCCTGTCCAACAAAACAGCAACCAGGGCGAAGCGGATGCAGGATGGACCAACCAATGTGACATCTGGGGGGACGACGACAGCGACAGCATCCTCAATCGGGACGAAGGGTGCATGTATGGCGAATACGGGATAGACACCGACGGAGACGGATTGGCGGATTATGCCGATGCAGACTCCGACGGAGACGGGATTCCCGACGAGATCGAAGCCGGCGACCAGGATCCCAACACGCCCCCAGTGGATTCGGACGGAGACGGAACGCCGGATTTCAGAGACCGGGACAGTGACAACGACGGTGTACTCGACAGCGACGAGGACCGCAACGGCGACGGACTCGTCGGCACATGCGTCCAGGATTGCGATCCCACGGGCCAGGGCGCAAGCTGTGGGGCGGGCCAGTTCTGCCTGGCCACCGGCAAATGCGATCCGCCGGTCTCGTTCCAATGCGCCGAAGGTGAAACCGATCCCACAAATCCAGATACGGATGGAGACGGAGTCCCCGATGGCGAAGAGGGCAGCTTCGTATGCAACCAGGCCACCGAAGATCATCCCCTGGGCAGAAAACCCGTGCATTATGAACACACCGACAAGTTCCAGGTGGCCATGCCCCTGCAGGCACGGTATCGCGAAATCGCCATTACCAACAAAGAGGGGGAAGACTGCACCAACACGAAAGACGACGACGGCGACCACCTGATCGACTGCGAAGATTCAGATTGTTTGAACGGCTCGGACTGCGGTAGTGCCATGGTGATTTGAGTTCTTCCAGAACCCCGGGATGCCGTTGGTGGCTTCGCCCTGGCCAGGGCACCTGCGACAGACACAGTAGAAGACGAAGCCCTCTCTGTCCGCACGGAACTGGTGGCAGCACTGGGAGCAGACCATGTTTCCATGAGAGCATCGGGGGCCTCGCGCCCAAGCCACGACCTCATGCCCACCGTGATCTCGGCGGTGATCGACCTGCGAGACATGTCCTCCACAAACATCATTGCACTCAGAAACCGCATCGTCGCCGTGCTCCTGGGCAGAAACGACGACGACCTCACTGGCCTTCCGGACAGCAGCGATTTCGTCGACGACCAGGGCAACCCCATCACGATCCCCTCCGATTCTCGGTTCGTGCTGTCTTTCACCGTACAGCTCCGCTCCCAGGTTTCAGGGGAAAACCCAAGCGGCCCGCAATGGATCGTGATCATGGGCGGCATATCGAGGCTGTCGGATTATTCCGACTACGACAAAAAGACCATCCATCACATGGACGACTTTTCCAACGGCACAGGCCTGGCCGGCCCCTCGGACGGCACCACGGCGGAATGTGAATCATACGCAGTGGCCACCGTGCCCATGGCAGACGTCATCTGGGTCATCGACGAATCCGGGTCCATGAGTGACGAGCAGCAAAGCGTGGCCTCCAATGCCGTGGATTTCTTCAACCGCGCCCAAGCATATGGGCTGGATTTTCGCATGGGCGTGGTGGACGTCAATCAAGTAAACGAAGGCCGTTTTTGCACCGGCCAGGGAGTTTCGGGCGACTATTTCCTGGGCCCCGGGGATCTCAACGCCTTCCAGGCCTGTGTCATCGAGCCCTGGGGAGGCGGCGAAGAAGAAGGCGGAGCCGAATACGGTCTGACCCAGGGGTACAATGCCATCCACAACCACCTGCCGCGGGCGGCGGCAGACCCCAAGTTCATCCGCTCCGAAGCCCAGCTCGTCATCATCTATGTCTCAGACGAAAGACCCGACGAACTCGAGGACCAGGGCTGCGCCGAAGATTTCAACGACACACCCGTCGATGATTCCTGCGTGCGAGCCACGCCAATGTATCGCAAAACCCTGGACCTGCTCACGGGAACCAGCGATCCCGAAGGCATGGGAACGGCCCACGCCATCGTGTCCCCACCACCCTCCGGCTGCAGCACCGCCGACGAAATGGGTCGCGGGTATACCGACTTGGCCAACGAGACCGGGGGCATCATCGGCTCGGTATGCCAGGAGGACCTGGGCCCGACCATGCAATTGATGATCGAAAACATCGTGGCCAATTCGTCACCCCTGGTGCTCGAACACGTGCCCATCAGTGTTTCCATCGCCTGCTCCAAGGATGGTGAGGCCCTGGAACGAAGCCGCCGCGACGGTTTCGACTACCGGGCATCGGCCAACACCCTCGTGTTCGTGGGACAGGACTTCGATCCCCTCCACCCGTCCGAGGTGGTGGTCAGCTACGAACGCTGGGTCACTGCCGTGGTTCCGGAATAGCCGTCCGGGACCGTCGAGGAATCTGCATCCATGCCTGACAAACTCGCTCCATTCCGATTGGGGCGATACGACTGCATCGAACTCATCGGCATGGGAGGAATGGCATCCGTCTACCGCGCCCGACTCAACACTGTCGCCGGATTCCACAAGGACTACGCGATCAAAAAAATCTATTCCCATCTTGCGGAGCAGGCCCATTTTCTCGACATGTTCATCCACGAGGCCTCGCTGGCAGCCCGATTGGACCACGGCAACATCGCTCGGATCCTGGAACTCAACGAAGACAACGGCACCTATTACATGGTGCTCGAATACATCGATGGAGTCACGCTCCGCCAGTTCCTCGACATGCTCTCGGACCGGGGACAGACCATGCCCTGGCACATGGCCTGTTTCGTAGCCATGGAGGCTGCCAGAGCCCTGCACTATGCCCATACGGCCACAGATGACGACGGCCGCCCTCTGGGTCTGGTGCACCGCGATGTCAGCCCATCAAACATCATGTTGTCGCGTCGAGGCCAGGTCAAAGTCCTCGACTTCGGTATCGCCAAGGCGCTCTTGGAACCGGGCACCCAGCGTTCCACCGAACTCAAAGGGAAATACGAATACATGTCTCCTGAGCAGGTGCGCGGTGAAGTCCTGGATTGCCGCAGCGACATCTTTGCCCTGGGCTCTCTTCTCTATGAAATGCTCACGGGCAAAGCCCTGTTCGACGCCGAGACAATCCCGGGAATCCTGACCAAGGTCCAAAAGGCCGAAGTGCCCCCTCTGCCTGGAGTCGAACCGCTCCTCGAGCCGGTGCTCCACCGAATGCTCTCCCTGGACACCTCCCAGCGATACAGCTCGGCCGACGAGGTTCGCTCCATACTGGCTCAAATTCTCATGGTTCGTGGGCGATTCGTGGATGAGACGAATCTGGCTGCTTTTCTCACTCAGGCGCTCGACACCAAAAAGGACCAACAGAGGGCTGATCAGACCGAAGAATACGGAGAACCCACCACCCCGGACAGGAAACATCACGTATGGGACAGCAAAGACCCGGACACAGAGGAACGGACGATTCCGCGAAGCACATCAAACGACGTGGAAGTAGATTCCATGATCGCCACCAAGCCCATGTTCATGAGTCTTGCCATCACCGATGACAACGAAGAACCCGAGGAATCCACGGCGACCAGCATCCAGGATATCGAAGGGCACCCAAGGAGGTCCCTGTCTCCATCCCTCTTGCACATCCATGAGCACAGAACGGGTCGGCCCACGCCGGACGAACTTCCCCCTGCACCCCTGTCTGTGACTCCACCGCCAAAACTCCAGATTCCCCCATTGAAGGTCGTCTCCAGTTCGGAACCCGAATACCCCCTCTCTCCCGATCATTTCACCCCCAGGATGGAGACTGTTCCGGTGGCCCATGAAGATCCGCCGGAAACCTGGACATCACGCCATGTTCTGATCCTCGTTCTGGCCATCCTTTCCATGGTGGTGGCTGGATCTGCCGTGTATCTCGCCTGGGCCCAAAACCGTTCCGAAGAGGAGACCCCACCTCCCTCTGCACAGTGGCAAAAAAATTCGCGAAAGCATGCTGTCGAGAGCAAAAACATCGAAGAGTCACGGGGCACCTCCGGTCCCATCGCCCACCGACAGACCGCTGGGCCCATGCAGCCCGATGTCACAGTGAAAAGGACACATGGGAGGCCACCGAGAACAAAGACTCGTCTGGAATACATGGGTGAAAGCAGTCGCTCACCACACTTGCAATCTTTGACGGCGCAATCCCCATCGGCGAGGCACACCACCGATGATGGTCCTCTTGCGGTAGAGCATCGAGGTGGACGAGCCAAGACCGACGTGGACATCATAACGAAACCCAAAGGCGCCAATGTCCTTTGCGGACGAAAAAGGATGGGCAAAACTCCGCTGCGGATCAGGCTGCCCCGGAAAGGCGCCTGCGAACTCATCCTGAATCTCCCCCTCCATCGGGTCGTCGAAAGACGACTGACCAGAAGCAGATGGGGTGGCCGTCGCTTCGTACAATACCTGCCTCTCGTGCCAAGTCCCGCAAGAATCGCCCGACGAGGCACATCCATCGACACCAAGTGCCATGGTCCCGCAGTCTACCGGATCTTTTTGAACGGACGCGACACGGGGCGCAACTGCCCGGTCCGCTTGCGACTGCCGCCTGGTACCAATGACCTGTCCATCCACCTGTCACGGAGCCGCCGCCTCTTCTACAAAAAGTTCCGCCTCCGCGGAGGACAGACAGAAATCGTGGAATGGACCGACAGGCCCCAAGGAAAAAACAGTGACTGACGAATCATTCAGAAAAGACGAACGAGTGGCGGTGTCCCTGGACTGTCTCGTCCACAGGAACCACGAAAACTTTCCCTGCCACATCCTGGACCTGGGCCTGGGTGGACTGTCGGCCGAGCTGGACCGCAAACTGGAGGCGTCGCAAATCCTGGAACTCGAATTTTCCCTGCCTGGATCCGAATTGTCGTTGCGCCTCCCTGCAAGGGTCCAATGGTGCCGCAGACGGGACGAACGATGGCACGTTGGCATGGCGTTCGTGGATCCGCCAGGCAGGAGTCTCGTCCATATCGCCGAATGGCTTGCCCGGACTCCGCGCACCACGGAACACCCCTGAGTCTTTCTTGCCCGCTATTTGCGACCAACCAAGTCGTCGAGATACACCGTAAACCCGAGGGACGCGACAAAGTAAGACAGCTCCGTCTCACCCCGCGCAATGTCGCTTTCTTCCCTCCAGGCATCTCCCGATGGATCACACCGCTCGAGTGGCGGGCTGTTGAAGGGGTCTACAGGTGTGATGCAGGACCGCTCCACCTTGCGTTTCCTGTCGAAGTTCCAAGGCCAACCGCTGCCTCCCACGACATAGGAAAAGGCCAGGTGAAAATCCATGCCTCGAATTCGATAGAACAGCCCCGCACCGAAACCGATGAGCGAAAAGGCCTGGTAGTCAAGCCTCGTATATTCGAGCGGGGAAGCGGCGCTGTCGTAATAGAGCCCCAGACTGAAACCCAACCGCCCACCGAACAGGAGCCTGGGAATCGTGAACGTGCTGCCAAGACGTAGGCTGATGGTATCCTTGTAGAAATGGGCGAGTTGAAATAGGGCAAGGGGTTCTCCGAGGACCTCTCCATGCACCTGCGTATCGATGCTGCGCACCCCGCTCCAGCGCTCCCACTGAAAATCCAGCTCCAAATCAGCGATCTCGAAGGCCTCGGGAGCATTGCCCAAGAGCCATCGGTACCTGATGCCACTGCGCAGCACCAAGGGGAGGTCCGAGACCATGTCGACTTCAGTGTCTTGGGTGAACATCACCAAGGGGCCTGCGAACCCAAGCAACCCAGCCGGCAACTGGATGGTGGCATCGCCCTTGCTGACGGTATGAATCGGCAGCCAGGCCGACAGGCCGATCTCGATATTCCTGGAGGGCCGTATCTTGGTTCCAAACAAGGCGGTGAAAGCGAAGGCCTTGGTATGGACAGCAAAGAAGATGTCATTGTCCGGGTCCAAGATAGACGCGTTGTAGGGGACATTCATGGACAATTTGGCGTCACTGATCGTTGGCTGCAGCGCGATCCCCACGTCCAGCCAGGGAACAGGCCTCCAGGCCGCGGCCGCCGTGAAGAAAATGACCAGGACGTCCTGGCTGAGCACCTGGTATCTGGTGGGGCCCGGTGCCCTCACTGGATGACCGAGACTGTCGCGTACTGTGACCTGCCCCGGAAAGTACTTTCGTCCGGAAGGCGAGTGGGGCCCGTATCCGCCGATGGCGAATGTCCAGTCATCCAGCCCGAAATCATAGGTGGCCGCCACCATGGGGATGTAGAAGGTGCCCCGATTCATCCTGCAGACCCTAGGGTATGGCTGCCCGTCATAGGTGTTCGGGCCTGGTTCTCCGGGATAGGTTCCGTAGCGTTGAAAACAGAGGTCGGGCACCACGAGATTGCTGTCGAAGAGCAACGACGCCCCGCGAATTCCCGCCAGCCCCGCAGGGTTGTTCACGATGGCCGAAGGATCGGCCACCGCCGCGACATTGGCACCGGCCCGGGACAGACTCCTGGTCCCATTCGCGGGTATTTCCATGCCTCCCGCCCAAGCAGGAGCCGCCCAAGCGGCCAGCAGGAAAAAAACAACGCTGGATGCTTTGCCTGATTTACGACACACGACTCGTTCCCGACGCCTTGAGATGGATGAGAAGAACCGATACGGCCGCCGGCGTCATGCCGGGTATCCTGGACGCCTGGGCGAGTGTCCGAGGACGAACCGTGCCGAGTTTTTCCTGAAGTTCCAGACTGAGCCCTGGCAAACCATCATAATGGAAGTCTCTCGGTATTTCCAGGGCCTCGTTTTTGCGAAGCTGAGCTGCCTGCGCCTGCTGTCGCTCGATGTATCCCGCATAAGCCACCTGGACCTCCACCCGTCTCCCCAGGTCCATCGGAAACTCTGGGTCTGCCCACCCCACGGCTACGAAATCCTCGTAGTGCAGTTCGGGGCGTCGCAGCAGCTCGCCCAAGCGCATGGGTTTGCGCAAAGGCGTGGTTCCGAGTCTTTTCAAAAGGCCATTGGTCCGGGCATCGGGAGTCACCTGAAACGATGCCAGCCGCTCCAGTTCACCTCGCACCAGCGCCATGCGGTGCGACAAGCTCCTTTCCTGCGACTCACTGAGGAGACCGAGTCGCTGGGCAACGGGCCCTAGTCGCTCGTCGGCGTTGTCCTCACGCAAAAGGAGACGAAATTCAGCCCTGGACGTAAACATCCGGTAGGGCTCCTTGGTGCCCTTGGTCACCAGGTCGTCGATGAGCACTCCCAGGTATCCTTGGTCACGCCGCAGGACCACTGCCTGGCGGCCCAGCACCCGGTGCGCGGCGTTGATGCCGGCCATGAGACCCAATGCTCCGGCCTCTTCATATCCCGAAGTGCCGATGAGCTGTCCGGCCATGAACAAGCCACCGATACCCTTGGTCTCCAACGTGGGTTCGAGCTGTGTGGGCAGGACAAAATCGTATTCCACCGCGTATCCCGGTCTGGCGATCTCGGCCCGCTCCAGCCCTGGGATCGTGGCCAAAATCGCTTTCTGAACATCCAGTGGCAGAGATGTGGATATCCCGTTGGGATAAACTAAGGGATCGTCGAGTCCCTCGGGCTCGATGAACACATGATGACTCTTTCGCTCCGGAAACTTGACGACCTTATCCTCCACCGAAGGGCAATACCGCGGGCCCACTCCCTCGATCATCCCCGTATAGAGCGGCGAACGATTCAATCCGGACCGAATGATCTCTGCAGTGCGCTCGTTGGTCGCCGTCACATGGCAGGAGACCTGCGGCAACTTCGGCCCAGGGCCATGGAAACTCAGCCTTGGTGGAGGCACCAGCCCAGGCTGTTCTTTCATGGAGGCAAGATCCAAACTCGCCCGCACCAACCTCGGGGGTGTCCCTGTCTTGAGTCGGCCCAGTTTCAGCCCGAGATCGGACAATGCCCGAGCCAATCCCATGGAGGGGGGCTCTCCCATACGGCCACCAGGTGTCTTTTCCAGCCCCACATACAGCATCCCTCTCAGAAATGTTCCGGTGGTCAAAACCACACTCCGGCCAAGATATCGCCTATCTTGGGCGTCCACCACCCCCTTGACCAGCCTGGGGCCACGAACGAAATCACCAGCCGATGCCCATTTTTCCGCCACCAGAAGGCCGGTGACCTCCGTCTCGATGAGATCCACCCCGGACTCTCCCAGGATTCTTCGGATTTCAGCGGTGAAACTCGGCCGGTCTTGCTGCACCCTGGTGGCCCGCACTGCTGGCCCCTTGCGGGTGTTGAGGACCCGGTATTGGATGCCGCCGGCATCTGCAGCCAATGCCATGGCGCCTCCCATGGCATCGATTTCCCGCACCAGATGACTCTTGGCCAATCCTCCGATCGCAGGATTACATGGCATCTGGGCAATGGTTTCCATTCGAAGCGTGGCCAGGAGCACATCACAGCCCAAACGACGAGCTGCCAACGCCGCCTCGTATCCGGCATGACCTCCCCCCACCACGATCACATCCCAATGCCTTTCAGAGTCAGCCATATACATCGCCTCCTCGTCTCCAGGCAGTCCCGCCAAGGAGTTCACCGGGGTGGAACCTTCTGCGTTCGAGCGAGCCGGGCATCGAGACGTTTCCAGGAATCCAGGCAGGCATCGAGACGTGACTTGTCGAATCCCTGCAGCAAGTTGACTCGAGCCGCGTCTTTGCATAACTTCGCAGCCTGATCAATGAGCCCCACCAGCCGATCCCTTCTTGTTTCCAAGGGGCGGCAGGGCCGGGTCCGACGGCAGGACATCCTGGAGAGCCGTGCCAGGGACATCTCAGTTCGCTCGGCGATCCACAGCGCCCGAACCGACGCTTCGAAGACGTGGCCTCGCTCATCTCCTCCCAACAGGGCAACGCGGTTCGGTCTGACGGCCTTTCGAAGATCCAACAAAATCTCATCGAGCCAATGATTGAAGCTCCCTGGATCCAAGTCCGAAAGCGCGACCCGACTGCGCGGCAAAAACGGCGAGGCTGTCCTGACGGCATTGTAGGCCAACGCCGTCTCGTTGTAGCGATGCACGATACCCTGCAATTGCCTCCTGGAAACCTGCTGTCCAGTCAATGCCGCGATCATGTCGGCCAGTCGGGCCATTCCCAGAAAATACGGATACCAACCGACCTTGGTGAGACAATGACAAGACTGCATCGCCTTCCACAGGTCGGCCCCGACGAGCCGCCGACGCACCCCTCTCAAAACGGCCGTGGCCACCGAAGCCCGATCTGCCGCTTTGACCCAGGACTCCAATGTCTGATTGAGTCGATCCATGGCGGATGTCTGTCGTGATGGTCGTGACGCCACAGAGACCGGCGGATGTTTTGGGGCAGCACCATCGGACCTGGATTGCCTGAAGGAGACCGAATGACCGGCATCAGACCTGGTGCAGGCACACAAGCAACCCGCAACGAGGGCGATGGACACAATGCAGGCTCGCAGCATGATCGGTTTCTCCTTGTGACGCCGTGAGCATCAGGAGTCGAGCAGGACTTGCTCCCCAGCCGGCGTCCGAGATAGTCTGACTTTTCAATAGCAAACGATTCAAGATAGTCTAGCCTTCCCTCCTACAGAGCAATCACCAGGTCTCCTCCCAGGTGCCCGGAAGCACTGCGAGGTGGGCATGAGACTCGAAGTGCGGCTCCCAGAGGCGCAAGACATCGAACCGCCTTCGCGCAGGCCGGGGCAAAAGCTCCTGCCACTGGAGTCCCACCATGACTTGGCATGCACCCGTGCTCGCCCACCTCTGGACCGGATAGACCTGTGACCCAGAAACGAGGACCAAGAATCCTGGAGGTCACCTTCCCCAAAAAAAAAGGCGGCTCGCATCGCGAGCCGCCTCACTTCGTCACGAAAAGAGGGGTCTCACATCCGATGGCCTACTGGGCCGGCACACATTGGGCGTCCGAACAGACCTCGCCCTGCTCGCAGTCACTCGAAATCATGCATTCGGGAACCACGTCGTAGCAGTATCCCATGTGGCAAACCGGCATACCGCAAGAGACGCAGTCCGGGTCGCTCACGGTACAGGGCTTGCGGCACACACCTTCCACGCAGTCGTCTCCGGCGGTACAATCGTCTCCAGTGGTGCACTCCGGCATCCGTGATTCATTGGCCAGGCAGAAACCGTCGACACAATGGTCGCCCGAGTCGGTACAATCACCGTCGGTCACACAGCCCGACTCCACGCAGACGGTGTCCACACAAGCCTGGCCAGCCGCACAATCCGCATTGAAGTGGCAGCCGTTGGTGGCATCCTCCTGGGTCCAGCAATATCCATCGTTGCATGTCTGTCCAGTGCCGCATTGGTCCTCGGTGGTGCATGGAGCGTGGCAGGCACCATCCACACAGATCCCCTGACCGCCAAAGCACTGTTCATCGAACTGACAGCCCCCACCGCTGGAGAGATCACGGCAGAATCCATCCACACAGTCCTGTCCGAGCCCACAGTCGTCGGACGTGGTGCAGCTCGCTCCAGGGGACGGCACACAGGTGCCGCGGGCATCACAATAACCAAGGCCCGGCAGGGTGCAGTCGGCATGAGTGGCACAGGTCCCAGATGCCTGGCAGCGCCCTTCTTGGTTACAGAAAAAGCCCTCGGTACAGTCATCGTTGCCCAGACAGCTCTCCTGGCCGGGCTGCACACAAAGGCCCAAGGATTCGTCACAGCGCGAAAACGCGGGATCCTGGCAATCGTCGTCCGACTGGCATGCCTGGCCATCCACGCAGGTTCCCCTGGAATCACAGACCTGGCCAGACACACAATCACTGTTGTCCTGGCAACTGGAGGCCGCCTGGCAATGGCCGTCTGTGCCGCAAACCTGGCCCGCAGGGCAGTCCGAATTCCCCTGGCAATTGTCTTCTTCCGGAACGCAGACCGACCGGTTCTGGTCACAGCGATCTCCAAGAGGACAATCCCAGTCTGCGACACAGCCCCAAGTTCCCACACAGACTCCGTCGTCACAGTAGGCTTCTCCTTCGGGGCAGTCGAAGTCGCTTGCGCATGTCATGGAATCATTGCAGACACAGACATCTCCTGACGGATGACAGACTTGGCAGGCATCTCCTGGGTAACATTCGTAGTTGCCCGCCCCACAAGAATCCGGATTCGCTGACCCCCCATCGTCATCGCAGTACATCCAGTAACATCCATTGAGTGCGAAGACGGACAAGGCAAAAAGTGCCAATTTCGTGTGCCATCTCATGGGAAACCTCCTTACGTGATCGTGACCTGTCGGTCCTGTTTTTCTCTGCTCACCATGCCCTGTCAAATGCAATGGTCGTACCAAGAGCGATGGTTCTGAAAAAACCCCTCCCTCCTCGCTCCACACTGCCCCATCTATCCCCTAAAGCACTTGCAACATTCCAGACGTCTGGAAAATGCCCTGGACCAGTCAAAAACGGTTTACCATTGCGAGAAAAAACTGTAAACCAACGGTCACAACCGCCCGAGACGGGATCTCCGACCAGCCAGTTTCGATGCAGGAGGGATCGATACGCGCCTGCTGTCCTGCCGATCCCGATTCCCAATGTCTTAGGTGCCCCTCTCGCCGCGAAGCCACCAATCAACCAGCCCCATCGTCCACGGCCAGGATGGTTTCCCTCAAAGTATGACGAGGTTCGAAGCCCAGTTCCCGACGGGCCCTGCTGCCATCGACCATACATACATAGCGCAAATGATTGAGTTCCGACCCCTGAAACACGGACAGTTCCATCTTCCAGAGAAGCCGCATCACCGTCGGTGCCAAGAAATGGGGGACAGAAATCGTCGATCGACCCAGTTCCCGCAGGATCACGGACAAAGGAATCTCTCCGGGGCCGGGAAGATTGAAGATGCCCCGGACCTCCGGCCTGAGCGCAGACACAATCCCCGCCACCACGTCTTCTTCATGGATGACCTGCATCATTGGGTCGAATCCGAGCAGCCTGGGAACCGGATCCAGACGCAGGTAATTGGAAATGGCATTGGACACACGTCCTAAAATATGAACAGGACGCAGGATCACGGTCTCGATGTCCTGGTGTTTCCAGAAAAACGAGGAGACGAGCATGTCGGCCTCGACGAGATCTCTCATTTGAGGCAGATCTTGGGCTCCTAGCAAAGGAGCCTCCTCGGTGAGAAACTGGGGGTTCTCGGCTCTGGCCCCGTATACGGTATGGGTCGAGAGGAACACCACCTTGGGCACCGCGTAGGCAGCACAAGCATCCAGGAGCCTGGCGGTGCCTTCCACGTTCCATCGATGATGTGCCTTGGCGCTGCGATGTGGATCGTGGAGCAGGCCGAGATGAACGAGGGCCTTGGGCCTCGTCCGTCGGATCACATCCCTGGTGCGCTTCGAGCGCAGGTCCACTTCATGAACCTCGACATCGGGAGGCCTCCCGGGCAGGGACCGACGATCGATACCCACGACGTGGTAGTGCCCATCTCTGTGCAGCCTCCTGGCCAACAACCGCCCGAGTCTCCCGGCAATGCCCGTGAGCACCAACTTGGGTCTTGGATCCGTTGCCATGGCCCCTCACCAAAAAATGTGTTTTCGTTCCTTGAGGCCCAGATGCACCAAGGATTGGATCGTTGATCGCACTTCTGCAACCATCGGCGCGATTTCCTCTTCCTCGATATCCGGATCGGCATCGAACAGCATGGGGCTGCCGAAGTGGAGCCGATAACGCACCGGCAGGGGCATGATGGGGAAAAACGGGGGCAACGGCATCATAGGAAAAGAAGGTGCCTTGAACAACCTTGCCAGGGGCTCCACATTGAATGAAGGTGCCTGTTCCTCTGCGCCGATCACTGCGACTGGAACGATGGGAGCCTTGGTCTGCAGAGCCAATCGAAGAAATCCGCTGCCAAAACTCTGGAGCCGATAGCGCTGGGAAAAAGGCTTGGCAATGCCCCGTACCCCTTCGGGGAACACGAGCACCGCTTCGTCATCGTCGAGCAATCGAATGCAATTTTCGGCCGTGCCCACCACCTGGCCCCAACGCATGAAAACGTAGCTCACGTATGGCAGGCTGGGCACGTAGAATTCGATCATCGATCGCACCAGCCTGGGTGGATCGAAATCGAAAAGTAGCGAGGATGCAATCGCCCAACCGTCGAAGGGAAGTTGCCCGGAATGATTGGCGATGAGCAGGACCCGACCAGGTGGGACATTGTCGATCCCAAAGACTTGCACCCGAAAGTAATACCGATAGAGCCAACGACTCAAGAGCACCGCGATCTTGGCGTCGTCGCGATTGAATCCAAAAGGATCATAACCAAACTCGTTCTGGCGCGTGGGCATGGACTGGAGCTTCTGTACGAAGTCCTTGTCGAGTCTCGAATCCAGCCACTCGTCGTATCGACGCCGAATCATGTCCCACATGGTCGCGCCCCATCATCCCGGAACAACCCCGGGCGCCTCATGAAATTTGCTGACCACAAGAAGGACAAAACTTGCTGCCGGCCGGTACCTTGACCCCGCACTTCGGGCAGGTCTGATCCTGAAGCATCGGAGCACCGCAGGAGGGACAGAACTTACTGCCAGCGGCTGCCTTGGCCCCACACTTGGCACAGACGACCTCGGGCTGGGGCGGAGAGACCGGGGTACCACAGGAGGGACAGAACTTGAAATTGGTCGGCACCGGCTGACCACACTTGGTGCAAGGCGCCTGGCCTGCCCGAGCCTGTGGTGCAGCGCCGGCTCCTACCGCCGCACCGGCAGCGGCACCGGCAGCAGCCGCCCCCATCTGGGGCGGGGCCTGCCCACCTGCCGGCGGCGGGTACCCTCCCGGCATCTGTCCCGGATAGCCGGCCGGAGGTTGTCCCGGCGGAGGAGCACCAGGCGCGGGACGATACCCTGGGGGATATCCCGGGGCCATTCCAGGCATGGCATTGGCTACCATTCCAGGCATCATGAATCCCATTCCAAGGCCCATGCCCATACCCATACCGGCATTGGCCATATTTCCGCTGCCACCTTCGTTCTGGGCCATGTCCCGCATGGCATAGCCCATCTGGTATTGCTGGAACCCTGCCATGTTGTCTTCGAAAAGGCCCATACCAGAGCGCTCGTCGATCTTCTTTTGGACCTCCGGGGGAGGGCTGATGGCGTTGACGATGAGGTCTTCGAGTTCCAGACCGTACTTGGCGAAATCATCCGCAGTCCTGGCCTTGGTCGCAATTCCGATTTCGTCGTAGAGTGCCGCCAGGTCCAGCAACGTCTTGAGATTCTCCCCAAGGACGTCCATGAGACGGCCCACCACCACGTTGCGCAAAAAATCATTGATCTGATCGGTATTGAAGCGCCCTTCGGTCCCCACGACTTTGTTGACGAACAACTGGGGGTCGACCACTTTGTAACTCATGATTCCAAAGGATCGGAGCCGCACCACCTTGAGCACCTGGTCCCGAAACGGCAAGGGCTCCTTGGTGCCCCACTTCTTATTGATGAACGTCTTAGTGGAGACAAAGTAGACTTCTGCTTTGAACGGCGTCTCTCCGCCGAAAGGAAGATTGATGATGCGGTTGAGCAGTGGCAGGTTCGCAGTGCTGAGCGTGTGACGCCCGGGACCAAAGATATCGAGGGCCTGGCCGCCGCGGTAGAAAATGGCGACCTGACTCTCGCGCACCACCAACTGTGCGCCGAGCTTGATGTCGGCATCTCCATGCTCGGGAAACCGCAAAACGATATTGTCGCCTGTCGAATCCTGTACGTCGATGACTTCAATGAGTGCCATACAAGGCCTCCTTCTCTACAATGCCGGCCTGTCCAGAAAAAACCGCTGCTGTCTCGGAGACTTCAACCGCCCTGGGGGCCAGGTTCGTTGCCTCTGATAATCTGTTCCCTCGCATCGAGGTGCTGGTCCATCCCTCGGATCGTGCCCATGAGTTGACGAAACTGAGCGGCCACATTGCCTCCCTCGTCCAGGACTTTCTGAACCTCTTCGATCTGTGCCGCGAGCCGTTCTCGCTGTTCGACGAGTTCCTTGTCGAACTGTTCGACACGCTCGAGACGTTCATGATCCACTTTGGCCTGGCCCTTCTCGAACAGCGCGGAAAACCCATAGTTTGCAAACCTCAGGCGATCTCGGACCTTGGTGAGCACCTTGGTGCATTGGTCCGCGGGATTCAAGGCCGCCAGGTTCCCGCTCCCCGTGAGCTGCACCTTGATGTCCTCGAGTCGCTGATGATCCTGAGCAAGCAGCTTGGAAATATAGTCTCGAAGGGCTTTGTCGGTCTCGCGACTTTCCTGTCGGAGTCGATATCCCTTATAGCCCGGGATGAGATAATCAAGTATCGCCATAGAGACCTCCTCGTAACAAGCAACGTGCCAGCCCGAGCCGCGACGACCCTGTCGTCGCAGATCCAGCCGTCAATCCCGCACCTTGGACTTCGGCCCCGGCCCCTGTCGGCCCTTGGCCCTCAAGTAGCCGACCAGGGCAGCCAAGATCACGAACAACAACCAGAAAGGCCAGGCTTTTTTCAGAGAGAATGCTCCGAGATTCGCCGCCAACCAGACACCAAAAATGCCACCCAGACCGATCGCCAACTCCCAGTATTTGGCAACGAATGCCCACAGAGCGACGGCCAGGAAAAAAAGCGGCCAGGTGACCGACAGGCCCGGACCATTGAATGTGTACTTCACGAGAAACATCACTGTCAGAGCCAAGACCACGGCCACAAATCCCACCAGACCGACTGGCCCGGCCTTTGTTTTCTCGCCTGCCATACGACAACCCTCCTTGGAGATTTCCCCGGCCTCCCAGCCGCCACATCAACGACCAAGCCTATCTGAGGCTTTGCGCCTTTCGCCCAAACGAGCCCCAAAACTATACCGGGGGTCGTCTTTCTTTTCAACAAAGCAAACAGCAGGAACCACGAGGTGGCCGCACCGAGAACCGATATCACTCGGTTCAGCCATTCCGATGCGTCACGTGCACCGGTCCATGAAGAGACACAATCGATGACCGGCCCATCGAGGGCCTTACGGCCCCCGGGATCCCAAAAGAACGCAAGCAGGAGGAACTCTCAGATTTCGCCGGCGCCCTGCCCACTTGGAGCCCCAGCAGCCGGCGCCCTGACACAACGACTGGTACCCACCACCGTGACACAGTGTCGGCCGGCCACCACCTTGCATCGCCAGATATCTGCTTCCTGTCCGGCCCCTGGAGGAACCACTACTTGAGGACAGCCGGGACAGCGTTTGCGAACCAGGTCGAGGAGATTGACCCGCGACGTCACGACGATATCTGGATGATTTTCTGGAGCCATCATGAACAACGAATAACCGCTCAAAATCCGCAGGCACGATGAGCGAATCGATTCAACGCGACAGGGAACTCAGCCGTATGCCTTTTCCCGGTTTTCCTGTTCCTCTTTGCACCGGATGCACATCGTGGTCTCCGGTCTGGCTTCGAGACGTTTCACCGCGATGGGCTCACCACATTCCTCACAGACACCAAACGTTCCTTCATCGATTTTCTTCAACGCCAAATCAATCTTTTTGAGGAACGTCTTCTCCCGCCCCCTCAATCGAAAAGTAAACGAATGCAGATACTCGGTGGCGGCAAGGTCCATTTCGTCGGGCAGTTCGTTTTTATCAAGGGTCATATCCTCGTCGAATGTGGCCCTCGCCTTCCTGAGCAGGGCCATTCGCTTTTCCGTGAGGATTTTTTTGAACCTTTTGAGATCTCTTTTTCTCACGACAATCCCCTCCGTCGGCTGACTTTTGCATACCTGGTGTCGGCACGCATTTTTCGTCTCTTCGTAACTTTACTTTATCTCGTAAAATGCAAATTTGGTCAAGCAGGAAACGTTGCAGAGCATCAAATCGGCCGTCGTATCCGGCGTTTTTTTGCCGAGCCTTCCTGGGGCAGCAGCGCGCGCCAGCGTCTCTTTCGACGATCAGGGATTCGAATCCGGGATATCCATCGGACCTTCGATTCAACACCTATAAAGAAGAAGCAAACGAGATTTGACAACCCCCCCTGGAATGTGGCTAGTATCGAGCCAGACCAGGCAAGGCAGACAGGCCGCGCAAAGAAGACAAAAGGCCGCCGTCGGCCCCAAGAGTCTCGAAACCGAGGGAGCGAAGGATGCCGCTGATGCCCTTGCCCTCGATGGAGAAGCCATGAACATCGTGCGATCTTCTCGGTTGCCAGCCGGGATCCTCTTCGTGACCGCCTTCCTGTCGGTGCTCGTCTCATTCGAACGGGAAGGACGAGGAGACAACGAAGCCATCAAGCTCGCAAAGGCCCATTTCGAGGTTGGAGCGGCCCAGTACCGCCAAGGCCGATACAGGGCGGCACTCAAAGAATTCGAGACATCGTATCAGCTCTCCAAGAAGGCCGCACTCCTTTTCAACATGGCACAGTGCTACGAGCGACTCGGCAACCTGAAAGAGGCTATTTACTACCGAAAAAAGTATCTCGCATCCCAGCCGAATGCACCGAACCGAAGCGAAGTGACCATGCAGATTCGGGCACTTCAGGCTCGACTTGCGGCCACGTCCATTCTCCTCGTTGGCAAGCTGCCCAAGGGCGCCAGGATCATGGTGGACGGCAAGACCACCGTCCCAGGGCCTGATGGGGCGATCCGGACCAGCCCAGGAAGCCACCAAGTGTCCATCCATTTCCATGGGGACGAATTGTTCCATGCTGCCGTGGCACTGGCCCAAGGCCAACAACTCCGCCTCCCTCTCACGGTCCGGCGACGGCCCCGACAGAATGTCAAGCGCACCCGAAGCCATGGCAAGACTCGGTATCTCACGACATGGGTCACGCTTGGATCCGCCGGAGCGCTCCTGGCCCTGGCCACCGGCCTCGGCGTGGCGGCTCTCATCCGCGCCAACGATGCCAACGACAGCCTCCAAGCTGGGTATTTGACGACATACAAACAAATCCGCTCCAACGCCAAGCACCTGGCATTGGCCGCCGACATCTCTTTCGGCCTGGCCGGGGGGCTGGCTGCCACGAGCCTCGTTTTCTATCTCCTGGAACGACACAAGCCATCGAAAGGAAAATCACAGGCTTCCATCCTTCCCATTGTCGGACCGGGAACTGTCGGGCTCACCACCGCCTGGTCCTTTTGACCGATTGCTTCCAACCCAACTGTCGCCCTCTGTACGACATCAGCCATCCACTACGAAAAGGAATGTCAGCCACCTGCAGGCGCTTTCTAGACATGAGAAACTCACAAAAACATTGTCAATCCACGTGACAATCCTCCTCGACGACTTGCGAAATGGCCCCTGCGCGGCGACAAGCCCTGTCCGCAGAGGACCAAAGTCGTCGTGCTGAAAACCGTATGGCCTCAAAATTGCGGTTGTTTTGCAGGATCCGATGAAGAGTCCCTGCAGACAAGACGTGTCTTACCTTATCCTACATTGTAGGTTTTTTGACTATATTGACACACCCTGGTACTATTTCACCATGAAACAACGCTTCCCCATCATCCCTCGGTCTGTCGCAGACAGAGCCAAGCCATTCTGGAGGTGGCCCATGGACCGCCGAGTCGAATCCTATGCCCAACCAACTGAACTTCGCTTCGATGCCTTGTTCACTGTTCTCCTCACCAGTGAAGAGTTCGGAGAGCAGCGCTGCATTGCCCGGAACATATCCAAAAACGGAATTTTCATCGAATGCCGCGACGTGCTCCCCCTGGGCGCGCGCGTCCAGGTCCATTTCCTCATGCAGGACGGCCAGGGAGAAATCGTGGCCCGAGCCGTTGTCAAGAACCACTACTTTCTGAGCTATTCCGGACGGTCGGCGGTGAAGCGACTCGTAGGAATGGGCTTGAAATTCTTAGGGTTTGAAAACAATGAAGAACATGTCGATACCTTTTTGCGCTCAGGCCGGATTCACTGACCATGTTGCGGCCGTAACGGCCCAAACAACGTCAGCAGGCTCGAAAAGATGCCCTTGGTCGATTTCGTGCGAACAAAACGAGCCTATGATATCATGACCCCGTTTTGGCCGACGCATCGCGAGGTGTCCGATGAATCGCAAGGAAAAAGGCCCGCCGTCCTGGCTGGCCATCGTCGATGAAAAGGGCCGCATGGTCCCGAAGGGGAAACGGGCCAGGAAGCACATGTCCACCCGCGCCGGTTCCTGGTTGGTGGTGCCCACACCCGACGAACTCCTCGTGCTGCAACGGACCGGGCCTCTCACAGACAGAAAGGAATCGGACAGCAGTCTGGGCAGGATCGGATCCGTGGCCATCACCGGGATGGTCCATGGGCCCACGGACATGATCGACATCATCAACTTCGTGTTCGGCAATCAAAAAACCGGTGTCTTGGTCGTTTTGTCCGACGATGTCAAAAAGAGCCTCTATTTTCGCAGGGGGGACGTCCGGATGGCAGTGTCCAACCAAAAAGAAGATCGGCTCGGCGCCGTGCTCTTTCGATACGGTATCGTGTCCCAGGCGCAACTGGAAATTGCACTGGCCGACTCCGGCGCCCGCAAACTGGGACAAGTGCTGGTGGACCAGGGCGTACTCACCGTACACAAACTCTACCAGGCCATCCGCAGACAAATAGAAGACATTTTCTACAGTCTCCTCCTCATGCGCAAAGGCATGTTTTATTTCTACACGCTCAAGGACGAAAGTGTGTTTTCCGGCTCGCTGAACCTGAGCACTCACAACTTGCTTATGGAAGGAGTCCGTAGAATCGACGAGATGAGTTTCTTCAGGGAGAAACTCCCCTCCTCAAACAGCGTCGTGGAAATCAGGCCCGATGTCCCGCCCCGCAATCTTTCGGAACGAGAGCATCTCGTCTACTCCCTCGTCGATGGACACAGGACGCTCAAAGATATCGGCAGAGAGAGCCACCTGGGGGAGTTCGAGACCACCAAAATCCTGTTTCATCTCCTTCAGCTTCGTTATGTGCACATCAAGGAACAGGCGGACGCTGCCAGGGGACTCAAACCCACTTCTTCAGGACAAGCCCTGACCGAAGTGGTCGAAACGTTCAACGACGTCTACCAGAAGATTTTTACTGAACTCTCAACTCGGGGCAAGCTCGAACAACTCCAGGCCGGCCTGTCGTCGTTTTTCCATGGGGAATCCACCTACGATCGGCTTTTCGACGGAATCGAACCAAACGATGACGGCAGCCTCCCTGCAGACAGACTCCTGAAAAATCTCCACACTCTCGATGTCCAAAACCGATCCGACTATCTTTACCAGGCTCTCAACGAATTGCTCTTCTTACTAATGTTTACCGCCGGTCAGACACTGAGCGAAGCCGACGAACAAGCACTCCACGCAAGACTCAACGACATCTTTTCCAAAATCGAACAGGAGGGATAACCCGTGACGCCGCCCCCTGCTCGCCCCCACTGGCAACGCACACGCCAGCCCGGTGAGACAACGGCTTCCACCGATCTTCCCAGCACATGCACTACCCTACAAAACATGGACGTGCGAGCCCGGCGAGACGACGGCTTCCAAGGTCGTCCCACCACCAGGGCTTGAGGTGATATCCAACCGCCCGCCGCAACTCTCCAAACGACGACGCATCCCATCGAGGCCATATCTTCCAGGAGAAACAGCATCGGGGTCGAACCCCTCACCGTCGTCCGAAACCATGAGCCGGATTTGTGTTTCGAGCAGTTCGAGGCGCACCTGGATACGCGATGCACCAGCATGTTTCCCCACGTTGGTCAAGGCCTCTTGAAATACGCGAAACAGACACCAGCCCACGTCTGCCTGCACATCCTCGGACCATCCGACAGTCTCCAGGAGCACATCGACCTTAGTGCGCTGCGACCAGGATCGCGCATAGTCTTCCAAAATCGAGGCCAAATCTCCGCCACGACGCATCATGGCCACGGCCCCCCTCATCTCCGCCATGCCCTCTGAGGCCGTTTCCTCGATTTCGTCGAGTTCTGCGTCCACTCCCTGCCCACCCACCTTGGTCCTGAGATATTCTATCTCCAACAAGATACCAGACAACACCGCACCCAGCCCGTCGTGGAGTTCTCTCGCGATACGATTCCGCTCTGCCTCCACCGCAGCTTTCCTGCGTTCTGCCTGGAGATCAAGGAGTTCGGTAAGATATCCTTCGCGTTTTCTGTCCAGGTAGACCACCACCACGACCACGATCGAATTCAAGACAGCACTCCACAGGAGGAGCAACAAGTCTCTGGGGACCACTTCCATGCCCAGCAATTGCTGAACCTTGGTCATGATGGGCAAGACGAGCAAGGGCGGCAGGATGGCCAGAGGTGAAGGATACAAAAGAGCAAAGAACACCGTGTAGACGAGCTGTCCTTGCATGAGAGGACTGTGCAGTCCACCAGTTCTGATCCCCAGGAACATGAGCGCCAGAAGGTCGAAACAGAGAGACAGGAAAGTCAGCGGCTTTGCAGCCCTCGTGGAGATGGCAAGGTAGGAAACCGTGTGCCCAGACAGCAAAAAGAGGTACGCACCCAGCGCCGTGGGCACTGCCAAACCGAGAGCCTTACTCCAGGCCGGCACCAGGATCACGGCCAAACCAAGCCCATCGAACACGAGACGTGACAGAAACAGCGCCTTGGCCCTCGGGGCGAACGGGTCTCGAGAAAACTCGTCTGAGCCCATACGATGAACCAATTTTTCGTCCCCTTTCGCTTCTTTCCCTCGACTCGTCGAGGAAGACGAAGCAGACAAACCATCCCTGCGTCTAGCAAAGCGCCAATTTATACGTTTCAGTCTCATCGACTCATGATAAATTGATCTCGTAGAGAAACACAACGTGTTGTGGAGTCGATCCACGAGATCGAAGAGGTGTTGGATCATGAAGAGAAACCGATTGTCGGCTGCATGGGTCGCTGTGTTGTATCTTGGCTCGGCGGCATGCCACCTGTCGACCTACGAAGAAATCCATGTTGGACTGGCGGATGGCTCCGTGGTGGAGCAAGACGCCTGCGAGCCGAGCCTTTTGGGCGAGATCTGTGATCAAAGAGACAACGACTGTGACGGACTCACAGACGACGACGACCCCGACATCTGGCAGGCTGTCTCAGAGGACCCACAAAATTGTGGATCCTGTTTCAATGTCTGCGATCTCCCCAACGTTTCCCTGCATGGCTGCCGCGACGGAAACTGCACCGTGGTGTCCTGCGACCCGGGATTTTCGAACCTCAATGCCATCGATGAGGACGGCTGCGAATCCGACTGCGTTCCCACTTCCAACTTCGATTTTTGCGACGGGATGGACAACAACTGCGACGGGCAGACCGACGAGGACTTCGATCTCCAGACGGACGTGCACAACTGCGGCTCCTGCGGCCACAGTTGCGTCGTCGACTATGCAGACCCCAGCGTGGCGTCTTTTCAATGTGTGGCCGGACAATGTCAGGTGGCTGTGTGCCAACCAGGCCACCACGACATCGACGGTGACGTGACCAACGGCTGCGAGTATGCCTGCAACCAGGACCTTCCCAATGAAATCTGCGACGGCAGGGACAACGACTGCAACGGTCTCATCGATGACAACCCCCAGGGGGCTCCCACATGCAACCAAAATGGAGTCTGTGCCGGCACGCAGGCCCAATGCACCGCAGGCGGCTTTTGGGACTGCGACTATGCCGCCAATGCCGCATCGAATGGCCAAACCTATGAGTCCCCCGAAACGGCTGACACGGGCTGTGACGGGCTGGACAATGACTGCGACGGGCAGACCGACGAAGCTTTCAACGTGGGGCAGGTCTGCTCGGCGGGATATGGACAGTGCCGACAGGAGGGCCACTATCGCTGCACCGCCGACCAGAGCGGCACGGAGTGCGACGCTGTCCCGAACATGGCAAACCAGTCCCCCGAAGCCTGTGACGGAGAGGACAACGACTGCGATGGAGAGGTCGATGAGCTGACACCAGGCGACTCCAACATCTCGAATTTCGGTGCCTTCGTCTATGTTTCCAGCGGCAATTTTACGATTTTTGCGTACGAAGCCAGCCGGCCAAACGCCACGAGCAGTTCGGAAGGCGTGGGCGACGGCGGCAGGCCCTGCTCGGTTCCCAACAGGATGCCCTGGTCCAATGTCACGGACCAAGACTTCGACCATTCCGGGGACGTGGAGGCCAGGGCCCTGTGCCAGCGCCTCGGGCCCGGATGGGACCTGTGCACCGACAGCCAGTGGTATCTGGCCTGCGCCGGAACGTCATCCCAGGACTTCCCTTACGGAAACGGCTACCAACCCCTCACCTGCAACGGCTACGACTACGGCGACAGCATCAATACCATCGGCCCCCAGCCCACCGGCGCCCTGACTGGCTGTGCCAGAAATTTTGCCGGGACCCATGGGGGAAACATCTTCGACATGAGCGGCAACCTGAAAGAATGGGTGCGCACCACCAGCGGCGACTTCCAGCTTCGAGGCGGTGCATACAACAACATCAGTTATCAAAATCCGGGCACGAGCGACCCTCGGGCCCCAGGGCTCCAATGCGACGGGACTGCACCGGCACCAGCAGGAACCGAGGTCCACCTGCCGTCGGTGGGATTTCGTTGCTGCTATGCCGGAGATCTCTTCAACTAGGAAAAAGTCGTGAGGAAAGACGTCATGAAACATAAAACAGGCCTTGCCACGATCCTGATCGTTGGAGGTATCTTCATTTCATCGCCAGCCACGGCCCAGCCGGTCAAGCCCAATATCTTGATCGTCTTCGACACCTCGGGCAGCATGTTCGATCGTTCCGGTGGAGGGGCCGTCTATTGTGATGGCCAGATCGCTCCGGTAGGAAACGGATCCTCTGGCCGGGACACGAGGATTTACAACCTCAAGGCTGCCATCGCCGAGGCCCTCTTCTATGCTGGCGTGGACGAAGCAAACTTCGGCCTGGCACGCTTTCCACACCAGGAAAACGCCTGCAACCTGGATTCTTGCAGCTTCGGCAGTTCCACCGCTGGCTACTACCACATCGTGTCAGCAGAGTGGGGTGGTGACGATGGCCACCCAGGCTGCAAGCTGAGCGAACACAACGAGGAGACAAGCTACGGAACATGGTTCGATCAGTCTGTCTCGGAGTCCATCGTAGTGCCGGTGACCGATCCCGGCCAGGGCCTCGATCCCCCGGGTCCGTCGGCCTTCGATCCCGACGACGGCAACATCCTGGAGATCATGACCTGGCTCAACCACTACACGCATTGTGCGAACAACAACATCGATGACCCAGAGATTCAGGCCATCCCGAATCAATGGACCCCGCTTGGCAGGAGTCTGTTCTACGCGAGACTCTATTTCGACAACTACGTGATCCCGCACGACAATCCCAATGTCTTGCCCTGCCGCAACAACATCGTCATCCTGGTTACCGACGGAGGTGAAAGTTGTGACAGCGACCTTTCGAATCTCGACCACGAGCCCACATCGGTCAGTGACTGCTCTGGCGGTGCCCAGTTCAATCCCATCCGCCAGGCCTGCCTGTCGTTCGTGCCCCACAGTGGGCATCCCTATCCTGTCCGGACGTACGTGCTGACCAACACGGGCCTGGGCGGCACAGGATCGAACAACGACCGCATCGCCGTGGCCGGGGGCACGGGCCATGCCTGGGAGGCAGATTTCACTAATCAGGACGAGGTCAAGGCAGCCTTGACCCAGATCATCGCCGAGGCCGTGCCGGAAGGAGAAACCTGCAACGGGATCGACGACAACTGCAACGGACAGACCGACGAAGGCGTCAAGAACGCCTGTTCTGCGTTTCCCCAATGGTGCGCCGAAGAACAATGCAACAACATCGACGACGACTGCGACGGACAGACCGACGAAGGCCTCCCACTAAATGCCTGTGGAGGCCCCTGCGGTGCCCCCGTACCAGAAGAAATCTGTGATGGGATCGACAATGATTGCGATGGCCTCATAGACACCAACGATCCAAGCTACGCTACCGGCCCGGATGGCTCTTGCCCCTGCACCGTGGAAATTTGTGACGGCATCGACAATGATTGCGATGGCCTCATAGACACCAACGATCCAGATTACCAGGTTCCGGCCGGCGGCTGTGGTGGATTTCCCAACGTCGGTCAATGCCAGCCCGGCCACTGGGAATGCGGTCCCAATCCAGACAATGGAAACAGAACAGAAGAATATTGCACGGGAGGTGTGGGGCCGGAGCCTGAAACCTGCAACGGACTCGACGACGACTGCAACGGAGAGATAGACGACGTGGTCTACGACCCGTCAGATTGCCTGGTCCCTGATTGTCAAACCGGTTGCTGTGAGGGACATTGGGAATGCGTCGGAGGAGAGGACCAGTGCGTCCCGGACCAGGTGGGTACCCCTGAAACCTGCAACGGACTCGACGACGACTGCGACGGCAGAATCGACGAAGGCGCGCAATGTCCTCCTGGACAGACATGTTTCTACGGGGAATGCGCAGACCGCATACCGCCCGACGGCTGCCCTCAAGGAACCTATGCCGTGGAAGGCCTTTGCATCTCCGATCCCTGCAAAGCCTCGCATTGTGATTCCGGGCTGATCTGCGATGTGAGCCAGGGAAACGAATCCGATGGCTATTGCTACGACCCCTGTCCCAATACCAACTGCGACGAGAGTCAGGCATGCGACATCGTCTGCGACGATCAGGGTTGCCGTGCCGAATGCCAGACTCCAGACTGCTATCTCGATCCCACGCTCTGTGGAGACGGACAAATCTGTCGCGATGGACAATGCGTCGATGATGCCTGTTTCGGAAGCCAGGCATTGTCCTGTGGGGACCAGGCATGCCGCGACGGACAATGTGTCGACTCATGCCAGGACGTACAATGCAACGAGGGATTCGAATGTCTGGACGGACAATGCGTCGAAATGACCTGTGACAGCAGCAAGTGCCCCCCTGGTCGCGTCTGCGTAGACGGACAATGCGCACAAGACCCCTGCGGCGGCGTATCCTGCGGGCTGGGTCGCGTCTGCAGAGACGGCCGATGCGTCGACGATCCCTGCAGGCTCATCGTTTGCCCCAGCGGAGCGGTCTGCGACGCAAGGGGACAATGCGTCAACGAAACCGAGGTACAACCCGATGCAGGACAGGGAACAGACGCTGCCAGGGATGCCGCCATCGTTCCCACAGACGCCGGTCCCTTGTCTGATGCCGCCGAAGCAGATGCCGCCCGCCCCCAAGACTACAAAGTCAGCGCAGCAGGCGGTGGCGGTTGTGCCTGCCGAAACGACGCGTCGAATCCAGCAACCAGTTCCTGGATCCTACTGCTCTCGACGATCCTGGCCTTGGTCTGGAGGCGACGCAGACGATAGCCCTACCCCAGGATGCGCCGGGTTCCAGAATGCGAAAACGGCCGCTATCAGAGCCGGACTTCAAACCCGACACAGCTTCCCTGGGCCTGCTCCCATCGCTCCTCGCAGGCATCCACTCTCGCCAGGGGGGGACCAACACGACAGACCTGCAAAAGTGCTTCGAGTCGATCTTTGGGCCCCTCGGCCAGAAGCTCCACCGATCCGTCCGGCAGATTCCTGACCCAGCCGACCAGGGAAAGTCGCCCTGCCTGCTGCGTCACGAAATACCGAAAAGACACTCCTTGAACCCGCCCATGGAACAAGGCATAAAGACGACGATTCCGTTGCTGACCACCTTCCGACATAGTAGACCTCCTGCGATCGAACAAAACCTCGTCGGCCAAAATCGATCGACCAAAGACAACTCACTCCAGATACGTTTCGCAAAAACAGTTCTGCAACAAAGAGAAAAACTCTTGACACAAACACATTCATCGGTATGTTTTCGCCTGTAAAACTCGCCGAAAACAAGAGAATACTCCGTTTTTTTTGAAAACAACAAAACCAGGAACACCCGAAAAGAGGAACTTAGCCATTAGGCACGAGACCCACCTTCCGCTCGCTGGTGTGTGGTGGTTCGACCCAAAAGGGGAACCCACAGGACTGTCGGCCTAAGCCGATCCCACACCCCACCCGCAGCGCCCATCGAAAGAGGAGAGTCATGGATCTGACCGAACTCAAGAAGATGAACATCAAGGAGCTGACCCAGCTCGCCCAGAACGCTGGCATCACCGATGCCCCCAACATGCGTCGTTCCGATCTCATCTTCGCCTTGCTGAAAAGCTGGGCGGAAAACAAAAAAGAAATCTACGGCGAAGGCGTCCTCGAAACCCTTCCCGATGGTTTCGGATTCTTGCGCGCCCCTGACTACAACTATCTGCCCGGCCCAGACGACATCTATGTCTCTCCATCGCAGATCCGCCGCTTCGGCCTGCGGACTGGCGATACAGTCCGCGGCCTCATTCGCCCCCCCAAAGACGGGGAACGCTACTTTGCACTCCTCAAGGTGGAGCAGGTCAACTTCGAGCCGCCCGACGCCCAGCGTGGCAAGATCCTGTTTGATAACCTGACTCCGCTCTACCCCAATGAAAAACTAAATCTTGAATTCGATCCCAAAAATATGTCCACCAGGATCGTTGACCTGCTGGTGCCCATCGGAAAAGGCCAGCGCTGTCTCATCGTCTCGCCGCCTCGAGCCGGAAAGACCATGCTCCTCAAGGACATCGCAAATGCCGTGACCCACAACCACAAGGAAGTGGTCCTCATCGTCCTGCTCATCGACGAACGTCCGGAAGAAGTCACGGACATGGCCCGTTCGGTGGAAGGAGAAGTGATCAGTTCCACCTTTGACGAGCCTGCAGCCAGGCACGTCCAAGTGGCGGAAATGGTCATCGAGAAGGCCAAGCGCCTCGTAGAACACCGCCGCGACGTGGTCATCCTGCTCGACTCTATCACCAGACTCGCTCGCGCATACAACACCGTAGTACCGCCGTCGGGAAAAATCCTGTCTGGTGGCGTGGACTCAAACGCCCTGCACAAACCCAAGCGCTTCTTTGGTGCCGCGCGAAACATCGAAGAGGGCGGCAGCCTGACCATCATCGCGACCGCACTCGTAGACACCGGATCGCGAATGGACGAGGTCATCTTCGAAGAATTCAAGGGCACGGGCAACAGCGAGATCCACCTGGACCGCAAGCTCATGGAAAAGCGGATCTTCCCCTGTCTCGACATCAACAAGTCGGGCACCAGGAAAGAAGAACTCCTGCTCTCCCCCGACATCCTCAACCGCGTCTGGATCCTGCGCCAGCTTCTCCATCCCCTCAACGTCATCGATGCCATGGAGTTTTTGCGCGACAAGATCAGCAAGACCAAGACCAACCAGGAATTCGTGGACTCCATGTCCCATTGAGTTTCTCTCCGGGCCCCGGCCAACGACCTGGGCCCGCCCGCTCCCCTCTTCTCCCATCCAGTCTTTCCTCTCGATTCCCGGTTTCTCTTCGGTCCACCAGGTCAGGGTTTCCTGTGCCTTGGGTCATCGATATCAAGCAGGCGTTCCCTCCAGGGGCACAAACGGCATGAGCGGCCTGCAATTCCACAGAACGGGGGCATCAAAAGTCTCCCAGGCAGATTCCCTCGCCAGTCACGCAGGGTCGGAGAATCCGGGCCACTTGACGAGCACGACACTGGGGGTTACGGCGCTCTCCGTAGAAGATTCCGCAACCTGGAGGTACTGCGCCACCTACCCGAGAGCAACAGCCTCATCGAGATTCGATCGATCGGAAAAAACGGGAGACAGGAAAGACGAATGGAAAGAAGGCGGGCGAACCAGAGCCCCTACGGCTTTGCGTTCACGTCGAACGCAGAAGCCTTTTTCTTTTTCTGCACGGTTTCGTCCTCGATGGCAGCCTCTTCACTGACCGCGTTCGGCTTCTTGGACAGCTTGGCTTCGTCTCGCATGGCCTTGGTGGTCTTGACCCCCTTGGACATCTCTTTGAGTCCGTAAGCGGAAAATCCCAAGACCGCGAGCATGCCACTGACTGCCGCCAGGGTGAACGCCAGGGTGATCTTGGTGGACCGGTGCTCGTAAGGCGTCATCTCAGAGCGCCCAAGAGGCTGTGCCTTGGAGGAAAATACATTGGGATCTCCCTCCAGTGGATCCGGCACCTCCGGCTTGTTCTTCGAGTCGATCGCACCCTTGATGAGGCCGACCAAAATCATAAAACCTGCGAGAACGAACGTCCCACCGGCAATGATGATGGCCAGGTATCCGATCATCTGTCCCATGGAAATCCTCCGGGATGTAAATTCGTTTGTAGCCTAGCTTCTTTGCGCGAGATAATATCTGGCGGTTTATAGAATGTCAAAGTCTATCGGCAGCCGTCTTGGACGACTGTCTCGTCGCGATGCATCGCGTCTTGAGACTTTCGTCGAAACAACCCCTTAGCGTCGCCAGCCGAAATGACCAACGCTTCGTGCTGCCTCCTTGGGAGGCTCGTCGCTTCGCTTTTTCAACCCTCCAGAACCGTCTCCATCAAAGAGGCCAAATCGAGAACCAACAGGGCCTGCTGGGCCCCTGAAATCGTCGCCCCGGCGATGCCCGGCACCTGACCCAGGACAGGACCCAGAGATTTGATGACAATGTCTCGCTGGTGATACAAATCATCTACGAGAAGCCCGACACGGTTTTGGGCCAGCCCCACCACGATGATAAACTTTTTGTCCTGATCGCCATTTTTGGCACCAAGGCCAAAGAGCCTGTCGAGGCGCACAATGGGCAGCGTGGTCCCCCGCAAAGAGATCACCTCCCGATTCCCGATGGTTTCGATGCGGGAAGGTTCGATGGCCACGGCTTCGAGCACGGCACTGAGTGGGACGGCATAGACCTGTTCTGCCACCTGCACGGTCAAGGAGCGCACGATGGCCAACGTGGTGGGCACAGTGATGGTAAACCTCGTACCCAGGCCAGGGGTGGAATCCACGTCGATGAGGCCTGAAAGGCGCATCAGGTTCGTCTTGACCACGTCCAGCCCCACCCCCCGCCCCGACGTCTCACTCACGTCTTTCCGAGTGGAAAAACCTGGTGCAAAAATCAGATTGAAAACATCGCGATCAGTCATGGCCTGGGCCTGCTCCTCTGTCACCAGACCCTTTTCCACGGACACCTCGATCACCCTGTCGCGATCGATGCCCCGGCCGTCGTCTTCCACCTCGATAATGACGTGATTTCCCTGCTGGCGGGCCCTCAAAGACAGGATGCCCTCTGAAGCTTTCCCCAGCCCGGCTCGTTCCTCGGGTGGTTCGATCCCGTGATCCACTGCGTTGCGGATGACGTGCATCAGGGGATCGGACAGATCCTCGATGATCAATTTGTCCAGAGGGGTCTCGGCGCCGCTGACATAAAAGGCCACATCTTTGCCCGTGGTACGCGACAACTTCCTGACCACCCGCGAGAGCCTGTCGAACAGTCTTTCCAGCGTCACCATCCGGACGTCGAGCACCATCTGTTGGAGATTCGTCAGAGATCGCGCGACAGCCCGCCTCGTCCTGGCCACCTGGTGCCTTGCCTGGTGAGAGCCGCCTTCCCTGGTCCATGCATCCACCGCCTCGTCGAGCTGCACGAACAAGGTGTTGAGTTCACCCACGACGTTCATCAACTGGTCCAGCTTGCCGATGTCCACGCGCACGGTCTTCGAAATACTCCTGATGGATTCTTCGACGACTTTTTCGGATACGGCAGGCTGCGACTCTTCCTGCCCCGACTGCTCGGGCTGGGGTGATGCCAGCAAAGAGCCCACCGGCTTCGGACCTGGTTCCGTGGGAACTTGGTGTTGCTGCTCGGGTTCTTGTCGGGCCATGGCACTGCGCACGACCGTCTCGAACCCTGCCCCGGCAACCACTTGACGAAGCAGGTCTTCGTCGGCCGGACCAGCCACGAGGACGTCGAGGGCGAGCCGTTCGTCGTCTCCGTCATCGTCCGCCGGAAGAAACGAAATCACCTCCCCGATCGTCTTGAGGGCATTTTTGAGCTTGGTCAGGTCCTGATCCACCGATGCAAAATCAAAGGCCACCCGGCAGAACCACAGGGTCTTGCCGGAAGAAACCGCCTGATGGAGGCGATGTTCCTCGTACTCCGTCAGCACGCCGAGCAGGCCGGGATCCAGGGCGGGCTCATCAGCCGAGGCCGCCCCTGCCGGACTGGCGGCCGCTGCATCGAGACGCGTGAGGAATGTCTCGATTTCATCCAATGCAGCATCGCGCCCCTCTTGAGAGGCTGCCAGGAGTGCACCGAGGCGATCCACCCCCTCCAGCAAAATGTCCATGAGCTTACGGGAAGGCTCGATCCGCCCCATTCGCAGACTGTCGAGGAGGTCTTCCATGACGTGGGCAAGGTGGGCCATGGTTTCGGCCCCAGCCATTCCCGACAACCCCTTGATCGTGTGGACGGCCCGAAACGCCTCGTTGATATGGTCCGGATCGAAGGAAACTCCTGAACCAAGAGCCTGGTCCATCCCCATGAGAATCCGCGCCAGGTCCTCGACGAGTTCCTGGGCCTCTGCAACGAATTCCTGAAAGGCCCGAGTCCCTGTCTCCATCATGGACAGCCCCCCCTTATTCGCCTGCCCCTATACAACGTCGGCAAAGGGCCACCAGGTCCTCCGGATCGAAGGGCTTGGTCACGTAGTCGAGAGCGCCGAGTCGCAGAGCCCGCCGCCGGTCTTCCTTTGCCTGATCTGTGGAAATCACGACCACCGGGGGACTGGCAGGACGGGACTTGCAATACCGGATGACATCCAGACCAGTCAGTTCCGGCATGTTGATATCGGTCACCACGAGATCGAATGACTGGGCCGCCAGTTCCTTGATGGCAGCAAACCCCGAGGATGCCTCCACTGTCTCGAATCCTTCCATTTCCAAGGCATCACAGACGAGCCGCCGCATGGCAGCCGAATCGTCTACGACCAACACCCTGCCTGTCACGTCCTCTGCCATGAACCGCGCTCTCCTTTCCACCGCCCTTTATACCCCAGGCCCGAGAGGATTGGAAACCTCGGATTGTGCTGTCTGGTCCCCAATGAATCTTTGCATAAGTCCTGTGCCGCCACTACCAATTATTGCTATAATCACCCTACGTGAACAACACAACGGTGCGTCCCAAACCAATAAGGAAACCCGGGAGAACCGCCATGAAGAAGATTCTTTCTCTTCTCTGTCTGGCATCCCTGCTCTTACCAGGGGGCCATGCAGTCGGAACCGTGAGCCAGGTGGACGGCACCATCGTGCCCACCAGCACATCGCTGCAGGGACAACTCGAAAGCGATGAAGGCGTCACCGATCCGAACAACCCTTTGTACCTCGACGCAATCCGTGATGCCTACATTTTCCCTCAAATATTTATGCCACCGGGATGCGGCACCAACCAGAACGTAACATTCATCGACATCCAGGAACAGGCTGGATATGAAAACACGTTCGGCTGGTACAACGTCGACGATCCCACCACCCTCTACCGCGTCTTTACCTGCCTGCCCGACAATGACGAACCCAGGACGACCAAAGAGGTGGACTTCTGCGACGAGGAAAACCAAGGCCATTGGCACGGTGGCTTCATTGGTTTCTTTCTCATCACCCCCGAGGGCAACACTTCCGATCCCCACGTCAACTGCGGCGACTTCGATCCCCCCGATCTCCTGGGCCACCTCTATTACACAGAATCAGAACTGAACGGCGATGGCGACTACGTCCATTTTCTCGTCTACACCTCGAAAGTGCAGGAAAACCGCTTCTATTTTGCCTTCGAAGACCTGTTTCGAGGCGGCGACAACGACTTTACAGACATGACCATCCGGGTCGAGGGCCTCACGCCGCCCTGTGTGCCGGAACCGGAAATCTGCGATGGCCTGGACAATGACTGCGACGGCGAGACCGATGAAGATCCCACCGATGCCGGCGGGGACTGCGGCTCGGACGTCGGCGAATGTCAACCGGGCACGTTGGCCTGCGTCAATGCACACCTGGTCTGCCAAAATGCCGTAGGCCCGACCTCCGAGGTCTGCGACGGCCTCGACAACGACTGCAACGGCACTGCCGACGACAACCCCATCGACGAAAACAACCCCTGTGGAAGGAGCACCGGGGAATGCCGTCCGGGAACCACACAGTGCCGCAATGGATCGCTGGTCTGCATCGGGGAAACAGGCCCCAGGCCCGAGGTCTGTGACGGCCTCGACAACGACTGCAACGGCACTGCCGACGACAATCTCAGCGATGTGGGCGTAGTCTGCGGAACAGACGTGGGACAATGCCAATCGGGCCTGACAGTCTGTGTGAACGGGCACCTGGACTGCCAGGGGGCGACAGGCCCCAGACCCGAGGTCTGCGACGGCCTCGACAACGACTGCAACGGCGCCGTCGACGACGACCCCACCGATGCAGGGGCTGCCTGCGGCAGCGACCAGGGTGCATGCCAGGCAGGCTCCATGGTCTGCATCAACGGCCTGCTGCAGTGCCAAGGTGCAGTGGGGCCCAGGCCCGAGGTCTGTGACGGCCTCGACAACGACTGCAACGGCGCCGTCGACGACGACCCCACAGACGTGGGAGGTCCTTGTGGAAGCAGCGAGGGAGAATGTCGTCCAGGCCGGTACGAATGTGTCGGCGGCAGTCTGGTCTGCAATGGTGCCGTGGGGCCGCAAGATGAAGTCTGCGATGGCAGGGACAACGATTGTGATGGACAGGTGGACGAACAGGACCCGGGCGGCGGTGCCACCTGCGGCATTTCCGACCAGGGAGTATGTCGCCTGGGAGTCATCCATTGCGTGGCGGGACAGCTCACTTGTGACGGCGCCCAGGGCCCATCCACCGAGGAATGCGACTGCCGGGACAACGACTGCGACGGAAGCACAGACGAAGACGCTGTCTGTCCCCCAGGCTCCCAATGCCTGGACTGCGAATGCCGCATCACCTGCAACGAAGGCGAATTCCAGTGCCCGGGGGGCATGTCCTGCCAGGACGGATTCTGCGTCCCCACGAGTTGCTACGGGGTGGATTGCCCCGAAGGCCAGGTCTGCCGAGACGGGGACTGTGTGGATGTCTGCGATTTGATAATCTGCGACGACAATGAAACCTGCGTCAATGGCGGTTGCGTAGAAAATAACTGCTACGGCCTCGGCTGCCCGGAAGGTCAGATCTGCCGCAATGCCCAGTGCATCGACGATCCCTGTGCCCAGGTCGAATGCGGGCCAAAAGAATTTTGCCGAGACGGCCGATGCGTGGCCACCTGTGAGCATGTCGTCTGCCCCAAGGGTCAGGCCTGTCACGACGGCGATTGTATCGATGATCCCTGTGGAGACAAAGACTGTGGGTGGGGCAATCGCTGTCGCGATGGCCTATGCGAACCAGATCCCTGTGTCGGAGTCACCTGTGGGGCAAATCGTGTCTGCCTCGACGGCGACTGCATCGACGATCCATGCAATCAAGTGACCTGTCCCCTGGGCGGACGATGCGACAATGGTCAATGCATCGACCCCGAAGGCTACGTCTCGGGCGTCGCAGGCCAGAAAGTCATGGCCACCGGGGCGGGTGGTTGTTCCTGCGGCTCGACTGGCCCCACAGACAGCGGATCGGTCTGGATGCTGCTCCTCGGGTTGGTAGGACTGATCCTGCGCAAGAGACCTACCTGGGCCGCCCAACTCCGACCAGCAGCCCGCAACCAGGGCCCGACGTCCCGGGTCGAACCCCGAACCAGATCTGGAAAAACCCTGATGGGGCTGTTGCTCCTGACCGGGTTGGCCACGATCTGGTCCGGCTGCCAGTTCGATCCCTATCAATTCCCAGACATCGACGGATACATGCCAAAGCAGGCAGATGGAGGAACGGTGGAACCAGACTCGGGCCAATGCAGTCCCACCAACGGAGGCCTGGAGATCTGTGACGGCATCGACAACGACTGCAACGGTCTTACCGACGAGATCTTCGATCTCAAGACGGATCAGGAAAATTGCGGGCGTTGCAAAAATTCCTGCATCAGACCAGGGGCCTTTACTGCCTGCCAGGATGGTGTCTGCCAATTCTATGGATGCGCCCCAGGCACCTACGACCTGGACGGTGACCCAGACACGGGCTGTGAGTATCAATGCCTGCCCTCGGCCGGGGGAGAAGAACTCTGTGATGAGATCGACAACGACTGTGACGGACAAACCGACGAAGACTTCGATCTGAGCAGCGATCCGGACAACTGCGGAAGCTGCGGCCATCACTGCGCACTCACAAACGCCGAGTCTGTCTGCCGGGCGGGCCAATGTCGCATCGACTCCTGCCACGAAGGCTTCCTGGACCTCAATGGTGATGAAAGCGACGGTTGCGAATATCCCTGCAGCCCAACCAACAACGGAGTCGAAATCTGCGACGGCATCGACAACGACTGCAACGGCCTCATCGACGACAACGTGGACGTATCCTCCGATCCGGACAACTGTGGCGCCTGCGGCAACAGTTGTTCCCGGCCCCATGCAGCCATGGACTGCCAAGCCAATCACTGTGTCATGGTTTCCTGCGAGGATGGTTTCGTGGACATAAACCTCGATCCAAACGATGGCTGCGAATATCCCTGCAGCCCGACCAACAACGGAATCGAAATCTGCGACGGCCTCGACAATGACTGCGACGGTGTCGCAGACGACAACCTCACTGACACTGGTGGAACCTGCGGAACCAACGAAGGTGCCTGCCAGACAGGAACCTGGACCTGTTCGTCTGGCCATCTCGTTTGCAGCGGCAGCATCGATCCCCTCCCAGAGGTCTGTGACGGAGTCGACAACGACTGCAATGGACAAACCGATGAGGCAACCTTCGACACAGGCGATCTCTGCGGGACCAATCTTGGTGCGTGCCAGGTGGGGACCACTGTCTGCGAAAACGGACATGTGGTCTGCCAGGGTGACATCGGACCGCAGCCCGAGACATGTGACGGCCTGGACAATGACTGCGACGGCATCGCAGACAACAACCTCACCGACGAGGGTGCTCGATGCGGCGTCACCAATGTGGGCCCCTGCGAGTATGGGACCACTCGATGCGAGTCCGGCCACCTAGTCTGTTCGGGCAACATCGACCCCGAACCAGAGGTGTGCGACGGTATCGACAACGATTGTAACGGCACCATCGATCCCACAGGATGCGTCACTGCCGATGCCACGGACATACGGCTCGATGCCACCAGCCCGCCTGGTGCAGCCAATTCCATCCAGGTGGACATGGCGGCATCTGGAGACGAAATCCACGTGGTCTGGCTGGACCGGCGCAATGGAAATGCCGACATTTATCACACCTGTTCGACGGACGGCGGCCAAACATGGATCCAGGACACCAGGTTGGACGGTGGTAGCAGCGACAGCGTCAAGCCCAGAGTCATCCTGGATGCGAGTGGATGGGTCTATGTCGCCTGGGCTGACTTTCGGACCGGCACCGACCGAGACATCTATCTTCGGCGCTCGGCTGGATGCGGCCAGGAATTCGAAGCAGAAACCAGGCTCGACAGCGGTACCGTGGACTCTCTCAACCTGGACCTCGCGTCAGACGGCAATGGAACGGTCGCCGTGGTCTGGGAAGACTTCATCGAAGGATCGGGCACCACGACAGCCCAGCGCAACATCTTGATGGCTTTTTCCACGGACTACGGCGCCACTTTCACATCTCCGACCAGGGTGAATCAACAACCCACCGATCCGGCCGATGCCTATGCCACGTTACCCAGAACGGCCTTTGGAGCATCCGGAAAAGCCATCGTGGTCTGGTCCGACGCAAGGGACGGGGCGCTCGACATCTACGTGAATGCAACCACAGACGGCCAGACGTTCTTGCCGTCGGACCTTCGGCTGGACAGTGACACCGCGGGCCAGTCGGCTTCCAAATATCCGCAAATCGCCGCCGATGCGGCGGGGCATGTGTATGTGGTGTGGCAGGACCTGCGTCGCGGCTCTTACTCTGACATCTATTTGAATCGGTCTTCAGACAACGCGGCAACCTGGCTTGTTTCAGACATGCGCCTCGACACCGACAAGGGCGACGCAGACTCCTTTGCCCCACAAATCTCCCTTGGCCAGGGCCAGTCGGTCCAGGTGGCATGGCAGGACTGGCGGGAGGGACTTCCGGGGGTCCAGGTGGCATCCTCCTTCGACGGCGGTGCGACCTTCCAGTCCCACAGGGCCTCCTCTCCCGCAGCAGGTCTCGTTTCGGAAATCCGCCTGGCCTCCGCAGGAGCCAAGGTGTTCACCCTCTGGGCCGACGACAGAAACGGTCTGCGCGACATCTTCCTCAACTTCTCTCTGGATGGCGGGCTCAACTTCCAGCCAACAGACATCCGACTGGACCAGGATCCATCCGGAGCAGCCGAGTCTTTCTCGCCCTGCCTTGCAGCGGACGGACAGGGTGGCGCCTACGGTGTCTGGGTGGACACGAGAGCCGATGGAGTCGTGGGAGACATCTTCTTCAACTCAGTGTCGGAATGATGTTTCCAACCAATCTTGTAGACTGACATCAGGGCTGGCTCCCCCGACTTACTTGCAAAGTAAACGGCCCGCTGCCCTGCTCTCCATAGGCATCTACCAGGACCTCATAGCGCCCTGCGGGCAACGGGTCTGTTCGAACGACCACCGGCAAGCCTGGACCTGCCGAAGCGGCACAGAGATGTTCCCACTGGATGCAGGAACTGCCTGGTCCCCCAGGAAACGCCAGGGCCAGGCCATGGTCCGAGTCGAGGCCCTGAGACAGCCGCAAGATGACCGAGGAGGGTGCGTCCAGATCGAAGGTATAGACGCGATCCGGTCCAGGCCAGGGATTGCAGGATGCCTGGAATCGGTCCGTCAATCCTTCCGTAGAATCTGTGACATACAATGGCCGGTCCTGGGGTAAAAGCCCCAAATTCCGGTCTGCAAGGCATGCCGAACCGATGCATGGTGCCGTTGCCACACAATCACTGTCCGCACAGTCCGTCCAGCCGTCCCCGTCGTCGTCGATTCCGTCGTGACAGGCTGATTCCGGCAGACAGGCCTGTGATGTCATGCACTCTGGATCGTTGCAGTCCGTCAATCCATCGCCATTGTCGTCGATGCCGTCATCGCAGATCTCCGAAAGGTCGTCGGCCACCCGAACCGTTACGGTTCCCGTTCCCGTGGCATCCTCGGAGATGGCTTCCACAAACAAAAAATACCTGGCTGGTGGCAACCGATAGGCAATATCGATGTCCTGGCCCGCCCCACCAGGATCCACACAATCGATTTCGGCCTCGTTGCACCATCTGTCCGGCCCGGATTCAGTAGTCAACGCGAGAACGTGATGGCCCGTTTGCTCCACATGGACGAGCACGACGGACCGGCTTTCGAGACGAAAATCTGCGACCACCTCTCTTCCGCCACCACAGGACAATACCGCCAGGTCCGAGGCACCCCTGGTGTCGAACGACCACAAGACTCGATCCCCTCGACCCAGATTCCCCAGGTCACGATTCACCACGCAAAGCCCCCCCTGACAGGCGGCGTTTCCCGCACAGTCCAGATCCGCGCAATCCACCAAGCCGTCGTTGTCGTCATCCATTCCGTTGCTACAGTCCTCTGGTGGCAGACAAGCAGGATCCTGGGCACAATCGTCGTCTTCGCAGTCGGTCGACCCGTCCTGGTCATCGTCGATCCCGTTGTCGCACAACTCAACGAGACAAGCAGCATCCGAAGTGCAGTCGTCGTCTTCGCAATCGGTCAGCCCATCACCATCCTCGTCGAGACCATCTGCACAAGAAATCTCGTGGGAGCCGTCGCGCAGATCCAACGACAAGACCGGCGCAGGCTCCTGAGCTGACGCATCTTGTGTGGGCCGGTAGGCCAATCGATAGGTCCCAGGCGGCAAGCGATACCAGAGGAGATCCAGCAGACCATCACTGCCGGCCTGCCCGCAGCCCCACGCGAGCAGGGTGCAACTCTCTCCCGGAGCCACCTCCTGCTCCAATCCCAGGGCCTCCTGCGCGGCCAGGTGTCCAGATACCGACAGGTGCACCGAGACCTGCACTTCGAGCCTGACCTGCATCTCGAACGAACCGGGCGGTCCGCAGTCGAGCACCGACGAAGCCAGGGCGCTGTTTCGGTCCAGGGCAATGGTCGTGGCGTCTCCCGGCCCGACGAGCCCCAGATCCAATGTCGCGTCACAGGCCCCGCAGACCGGCAATCCGGCACAGTCTGGCTCCTGACAATCCGTCAATCCATCGTGGTCGTCATCGATTCCATTGGTACAGTCCTCGTCCGGCAGACAAAAACTCGTTTCGGCGCAGTCTGGGTCCGCACAATCGATGAGACCGTCACCGTCATCGTCTGCTGCGTTGTGACAATTCTCCAAAGGCTCGAAACAAACAGGATTGCCCTGGCAGTCGGGATCCGCGCAATCAGCCAGGCCGTCGTGGTCGTCGTCTTCGTAGTTGCCGCAAATCTCTCCCCCCTCTTTGGTGCAGTAGGCGCTGCAGCCATCCCCCCCGACACTGTTGCCGTCGTCACATTCTTCCCGCCCTTCCACCACGCCGTTGCCGCAATGAGGAGGCCGGACTTGCTGTTTGGGACAGCCGGACCACAGAATCCCAGAAACGATCCAGGACCACAAAAGAAGCCCAAAGGCTCTATAGCGCCGCGGTACCGTCCTCCCGGAACGCAGAAAACACCGATCCAAGGAAAAACGATCTCGAGAGCCCGCCGCACCAGTCACACAACCAACGCCACAGGCGCTCTTTCTATGGCTCTGTGCCCCGTTCATGATCTCATATCATAGTGTGGCGCCAGTCGACTGCCAAGAAAAGAACCCATCCTCCCTGCGAACGCACCGACTGGAAGAAGCAGCCCGGAAAAGCAGACCGACTTACCGCTGACCGGCAGTTCGCCTGGTCCCGGTCGCGGTCTTCGATCCTCGTCTGGCGGTTGTGGAGCGCACGGCGGACCGACTCCCGTGCCCGTTGTAGCCCGACGGCATCCCGCCGCCCCGAGGCACTCTCGATATCCCGCGCTTGGGCTGGCTGTCTGTCCTCTGCCTGCGCCCACGCACACCTGCTTTCCGGGAAGCAACCGGCGTGGCAGGCCTCGCCCCGGGTCTGGGGCGGGGCAGGGCCTTCGGACGTCCCGGGACCGGGCTGGCTGACTGGCTCTCAGCCCCGGCTCTTCCGGCGTTTCCTGTGCCCCTGACCGGCTCTTTGCGGAGCTTTGCTCCTGGTGCCGGCAGGTCCGGCGAAGCCGGATGAATCGGCTGGGCGTCTGCCGGGGGCACGTCTGGAGGAAGGCTGTCTGGGCCGGACCATCCGCCTTGTTGCTGCCCCGACACGTCCTGCAAGTTGGGATCGTCTGGGGCATACTGTTCTCCCGGCATGGGCATGTACCGCTCGATGGGCTCTTTGACCTTGCCCCGGACCCGTCCTTCGGTCACAAAGACAGACAGCGGCTTGTTCAAAGTGTAATAATATCCCCTGGTGTGGAGCACGATCTGGTATCTGTGGCCCTTGTATGAAAAGGTCCTTCCGTACCGAAGGGGCACCTGTCCCCTGCGTCGAAACGACGAATGTCTCAAAATGAACGAAAAGAGGCGCACGGCCAGGTGGTTGTGCAGCCTGTGACAGCCATGTGAAAACCCACCAAAAATCGACATATAAGCCACAGATCCATGCGTCCGAATCCCGTTGTCACGCCAGAGGGCACGACGGCCTTCACCGATTTTTTGAAGATGATATGCCGCCACCAACCCATAGGCAGACAGATACGAAGGCCCGATCTCCTCTCGTTTGACCCGCCAGACCCACTTGCCGTCGACCTTCTCTCTGGTGACCAGGGCAGAGGGCGGGGTGCTCTCCGGAGGAATCCAGACCGGGGCTGCCACGATGTCGCGCCAGACACGGGGGCCCACGTCAGAATTTTTGTATTTGAGATAGACCTTCCCGTCCTTATGCTCCTTGCGCCACCCGCCAATGGTGGTCTGCCAACGAACCAGGGGAATCTTCTGGTCCTTCCAGATCGTATAGAGCACCAGGTGGGGATATCGGGATCGGGGCTGGCGTCTTTTCTTCCCCGCGGCATCGTACGGATAGTCGTACCAGACGTCCCCGCGATGGATCTCCACGAGGAATTTCATCTTGTCCCCATAGTAAGGAGGCAGAGCGGGCAGACGCAGACCAACTCGAAAATGCTTGAAGAGGTCCGGTCGTTGAGCCTTAAAAAACGCCAAGGCCTTGGCCGGATCATCCAGGTTCAAGGTCTTAGCCAATCTCTTCGTAAACAGTCCGATGAGGTCTGGCACCTGGTGCTTCTTGCCACCTTCCCGGTAGGATGCATCGATCCCTTTGACCCCAAGCACGGATCCGTCTTCGATGATGCCCAACGAATCGGCCACCCGTTCGGCCAACACCCTGAGAAGTGCCCGATAATTGTTCAACAGGGGCGGCGATCCCAGATATGCTCTCGTCTTTCCGTAAATTTGCCCCCAGCCAAAAATCATGTGCTTGCGCTCGAACCGGGACAGGGCCCTGTGGGTTACATAGTCGAAAACCCGCCGGCGATAATGCTCACCTTCGCCCAGCAGACCTTCGCACCTGAGCCTGAGCTGCACCTGGTTGATCACCTCCACGCGCACCTGCGCCCTGCGATAGGCCCGAACCAGGGCCCGATATGCAGAAGACCCGGCCAGCGCTCCGACAGTGCGGCGACCGGTCCGACGCATGGCTCGGTGCACCCGCCGCTCCAACTCCCGGTATCGGGCGAGAACCTCGGCTGACCGCTTGCCACCCTTGTAACGGATCACTCCCCGGAACTGCGAGAGGAGCTTGATGTCGATCTGCGAATAACAAGTCTTGGCTTCATCGGCTAAAAAGCGTTTCTGGATCACTGAAAGGGATGGGTGGATTCCAAAGAGTTCGACATAATTGTGTTGATCGGGCAAAAGAGGTCTGCCTTCCTCATCGGTGCGATCGTTGGCCAAGTTCACGTAGGTGGCACGATATTCGTTGGGTCGATGGTCCGACAGGCCTGGTGTCTCCTCCGAAAAAATGAACGGGGCGTGGTCGTCGCTCAAGTCCACGATTCGATAACCCGCTTGTGTGGCCTGCTCCTTGGTCACCACCCGCACCTCGCCCCCATCGAACAAAAACACCCGTCTGTCTGCCCCGATGCCCGAGGCGCGTCCCAGGGTCTCGAGGTCTGCAGCACTTGGCCTGGGCGGCCCAGGATCGGGACTGTCCACCGTCCCAGACGTCTGCGTGGCAGCCGATCCCTTCTCCTTGCGCCGGTGGCTCACCGCCTTACCCGGCACATGCTTTCCAGAGTCATCGACCTCCTGTCCGCCAGCCTTGTTGCGTGGCGCCAGCCTGGAGGGCCAGGGCAAAGCTCCCACCTTCATGGCAACGGCCAGCCCCACGGCCAGGGCTGCCATCCCAAAGATCCAGATCCGCGCAGATGAGATCCATCTCCGCTTTGCCCTGCTCCTGTCCGAAGTCTTTGCCGACCCGGCCCGAAAAGGCCTGGAGATCTGCCGGATCGAAACCCGCTCCATGGACCGATGAACCGGTCGAGGGGCCGGCGGCGCCACCACGACCGACAGGGCATCGGGCAACCGGGCTGCAGACTCCGAAAGGCTGGGGAGGGATGCCGACATCCCGGATCCAATCACAGTCGCAGGAGAGGTCGGTGGGGGCCGCAGCGCGTCCCCTGGATTCGATGCGGGCCGCTGGTCCGTGACCAGGGGGCTCTCCACCGTGACACCGGCCTGCGGTGCAGGTTGTGGAGAGGGCGGCGGGGGCGGAGGTGGCAACCGGAGGTCCTGGACTGCCGGATCGATGACCCGTGGTGGGGATCCTGCCGACCTCTTATTTCTGCGCAGGGCACCAGATCTCGCCCCGGTCCATCGCCGCCGGGCAGGATCACCTGCGCTGCGCAGGGCGACTTCGTCTGCTGTCAGGATGCCTCGTGCCATGGTCTCTTCCTCGGCCCAATCCCATAGGGCCTTTTCTTACTTGAAACACAGCCCCCCGGTTTGAGCAAAATTTCACACCAGCAAACCTTGTCGCAAGCGCCCTGTCGCGATGGGAAACCATGGGCCAGGCAAGACCGACCGACTCGATTCAGGGCCGCGACGGCCGCCCCCGCCGGGCCGGCATCCGGGCGGCCGCATCCAGGGCCAATCGAGTCAGGACATCCCGGCTGCAGAGTTGTCGTGGGGCCTGGATCACCAAGGCCGATCCGTCGGGCTCGCGCAACACCACCGAAGCAATACCCCGACCATTGGTCCAGACAAACCCCCATCCAGTCGCTGTCGGGATCGTGGCACCTTCCACCAGAGATTGCCTCAGGTATGAAAATGATGGGCTCTCCATGAGCAGAAAGCTGCCTCCATCGAACAGATAGCGACACCATGTGGGACCGGAGAAAACAATGGGCCGCCCTCTTACCGGACAGTGGCGAACAATGTCGGCTAGGGGCATCAGCCCTGTAAACCGCGGGTCGCAACCTGGTCTCGGCCCCACGTACAAATCTCCGGAGCTTGTCTTGGATGTGTCGTGCCGGTCCTGGTCACCCCAACGAAACAGCCGGCCCTGTCGGCCATCCTGCTCCTGGGCCGCAGCACGGGCCAGGCCGTTGCGCCGGCAGCCACCGGCAACGAACGGTGCCGACAGAACGAGCAGGCCCACAATCGCCCAGATTCCCGCCCCCCGTCCCACCAAGCCGCGTCGTCTTCCTGTCACATCCGACCTCTCGATCCAGAAACGCCGACGGCAAAGCCGACGTTTTTGTAGATCGAGAGTAGTGCCAAATCCCAACTCCTGGCAAATTTCGAACGACGCTTTGGGAGAATCGATCCGACAGACGGGTCAAAGGAGAGCCCAGAGCAGACCCATGAGACCGGCGCCCACCAGGGCGCCGGCTGCAGCGGCACCCAGGAGAGCACCATGTGACACATGGCCGCCCTCGTCACCTCGCCTGGCCTGCTTGCGACGGTTGGACAACTCGGTGATGGCCAAGCCAGACGAGGATTCGTCGTCGTTGAACAGGGGCAGCTTCATGGTGGCCCGGCGCAGGGCCTCGTCAGCCTCCGACAGTTGCCCCGGCGCAGTCAGGTCCAGCTTGGGCCAGAGGTCGTTTCGATCGGTCCCGGCAAAGAGTTCGTCGAGCCACTGGGCCATCTCGTCACGATGCAAGGCCCCGCCCAGGCCAAACTGAACCTCCTCGATGGCCAGCCGCATGGCTCTGGTGGTGGGATAGCGATCCCTGGGGTCTAAAGCCAGGCAATGCAAGATCACCTCTTCCAGCTCAGGAGGAAACCCGGGACGGACCCGGCTCGGCCTGGGGATATCTCCCGACAGGATGGCTTTCTTCGTGGCTTCCGGCGAGGTTCTCTTGAAGAGCCGTCGCCCCACGGTCAACTCATAGAGCACCACTCCGAGAGCAAAGATATCGGCCCTACGATCCACCGCGTCCGCAGTCCATTGCTCAGGGGCCATGTACGGGCCCTTGCCCAGCAGGGCCTGCTCGGCATGGGCCTCTGCAAGCAGGCTTTGCGCCACGCCGAAGTCTACGACCTTGACCTGACCGTCGAACCCCACCATGAGATTTTGGGGTGTCACGTCCCGGTGGACGATGTCGAGCGGCCTTCCGTCTGCAGATGTCGCTTCGTGCACCGCGGTCAAGGCCTCGGCCACCTGGGCCACCACCGCCAGGACGAAATCCAGTGAAAGGGGTTTGCCCGTGGTGCGGCAGCGCCGGACGAGGCGCATGAGGTCCACTCCGTCGACGAACTCCATGTCGATGTAGTAGAGATCCGACTCTCTGCCCACGTCGTAAATCTGAACCAGGTTCGGGTGGCGAAACTCAGCCGCCAGGACCGCCTCGCGGATGAACATGTCCACGAAATCCTGGTGCTTGGCCAGTCTTGGCAAAAGCACCTTGATCACTTCGTGACGCCGGAACCCGAACTCGCCACAACGAAGAGCCAGATACACCTCTGCCATGCCGCCCACTGCAATTTTGCGCACGAGTTTGTGCCCACCGAAGGGAATGCCATCCTCATCGGGAACGCCCACCTCGGGCCAGAGTCTGGGCACGGCGAAGTCAGAAGGCATCACTCGTCTCCGAACACCACGCCGAGTTCGCGAGCCATCGTGACCATCTGTCCGTTGGGGTCCACCCGCTTGGGTCGGTCTACGGCCTCGGCTATGGGGACGGCCACGATATCAGGTGTGCGCAGAGCCGCCATCATGCCGAAGCGTTCCTCGGCCACGAGATTCGCGGCGAAATTTCCGAACCGCGTGGCCAGGACTCGGTCGAAATTGGATGGACTGCCGCCTCGCTGGATGTGGCCGAGCACAGTGACCCGCATGTCCGCATCGATGAGGCGTCCCAGCTCGTGGGCGACCTTGTGGGCCGCACCCATGAGACGGGGCATGGCCCCCGGCTCAGGCGGAAGTTCGCTGGGCTTGCCCCCCTTGGGCGCAGCCCCTTCTGCCACCACGACGATACTGAACGGCCGGCCGCGCTTGCGTCGATCGGTAATGCGTTTTGCAATGGGTTCGAGCCGGTAGGGTATCTCGGGAATGACAATGGCATGGGCGGCACCGGCCAGGCCCGCATGCAAGGCGATCCAGCCGGCATCCCTGCCCATGACCTCCACGATCATGACACGGTCGTGACTTTCCGCGGTGTCACGCAGACGGTCCAGCGCCTCGGTGGCCACCTGCACCGCTGTGTCGAATCCAAACGTAACGTCCGTGGCCGACAGGTCGTTGTCGATGGTCTTGGGCACGCCCACCACGTTCGTCAGCCCCCGATCCATGAGGGCTTTGGCGATCCGCATGGACCCATCCCCCCCGATGGAGATGAGCGCCTCGAGACCAAGCTTTTCGAAATTTTCGATGACCCGATCCGAAACGTCTATCTCGGTCTTTCGTCCGTCCTTCTCCACGACATAGTGAAACGGATCGGACCGGTTGGACGTGCCCAAAATGGTGCCGCCCCGGGGCAAAATGTCGGCCACGTGATCGAGAGTGAGCCACATGTTTCCATGGGGAGACCTGTAGTCGAGGTCGATGAGCCCCATGGATGCGTCTTCGATCCCAAGGATCTCCCATCCGTATTTCTGGATGCCCGTCCTCACTGCGGCACGGATCACCGCGTTGAGGCCGGGACAATCTCCGCCGCCCGTCATGATGCCGACACGTTTCACTGCCATGGTGCGCTACCTTCCTTGCTGATGGATACGAACAACACCCAGGGCGGTTTTACAGCATCGTGTTTTCTTTTGCCACCCTTTGCTGCCAGAATCATTTTCGAAGACAGAAAATCACGAACCAAGCAAATGGATCATCGCGTGATGACGCCAAAAACCCGTCAAGAATGTCTCTTGCGCCGCATGAGCATCGAGCCGAGCAGACCGAGGAACAACAACAGCAACGGTGCCTGCTGCGCTCCGTCCGACGTGCGACATCCACAACCCCCACCCTCTGTCTCGCAGACCCGCTTCATATCGTCTGGAATGGCACAGTCGCCGTCTGGACCACAGCCGTAGCTTTCGATCTCCACGACCCGGGGAGACTCGTCCGGGTCATTGCTGTAGATGCTCATGTACTTGCGCACAGGCCCGATGACCGTGGGGGCGAAGTAGACTGGAATGATCGTCGATTCACCCGGCTCCAGTTCGAACCGGGCGTTGTCAGCCAGGTAGAAGGGCGGATCGACCCGCGCCTCCCCCCGGAGGACCATGCCCCCTTCGTTGACCACCTGCACCTCCGACATGGACTGCGAAACCAAGGTGGTGGGCATGATGAACACCTTGTCGGGAGCCGCAATGTCGGGCAGGGCAAAGTCGAAGATCGCCGGGTCGAAGACCCAGTAGTCTTCCTTGTCGTCGATGGGAATGGGAATCTCGAACAGGTCCATCTCGAACACGTTGACGTTGGCAATCTCGATCTTGATGTGGGGATAGAAGGACAGTCCGGCGAAATGGGTGACCGCTGCCTCGTAGACCGCCGAACGAAACGTGCCCGTGACCTCTTCCGGAGAAACCGGTAAAAGCTTCGATTCCCCTTCCTTGGTAAACACCAGGTCTGGAATGGGAAATTCTGTCTGCTGATCTTCGATATCGACCACGATGCGACGTCCCTCGAACCGGCTGCCCACGTAACCGTCTACATACACCTCGAGCCAGGCCTCCACCAGGTCCTGGGGAGGAATGGCACCCGAGGCCTCCAGGAGATTCATGAGGTCGTAACGAAAAAGTCTGGTGTGGGGAATCTGGTCCTGGACCACCAAGGGACGCTCCTCGTCGCATCCGTCCAACAGGAAAGGAGTGAATCGCTTGTTGGCATACACCCCGATATTGAAATCGGGAATCCATGGCAGGTCGAACTCCTCGTCGATGTCCACTCCCCCTTCGTGAATGGACACCTTCACCCGGGCCGACAGCTTGATGGAGTAGTCGAGTTGGTACCGCCCGCCCCGCGTGATGCCCCGAAAGTGCAGATTCGGTCCGGGCCTTGGAGGCCAATCCAACACTGCATAGCCGTTGAGTTCGGCAAAGTGACCACAACCCAGGTGAAACTGAAAACGGACGGCAATGGGGCTGCCATCCGGGACCCATCCAGTATCCAGGTCCTGGCCGCAGATATCGAAAAGATTGTCGGTGTATTCGAAATGAACGGGACTGCGGATCTCGTCTGGGTACTCGAGGGGATCGATGGTCCCGGCATCCGGCGAGCCGCCGTCGTCATCCAATGCCGCATCGTCGAGGCCCCCATCTTGTTGAGCCGCTGCCGGTCTGGCTACCAACAGAAGACCCAGCCCCACAACGCACACCAATCGAGCCGGCACATACATGACAACACCTCGGTTTATTGCAGGCCTTTGCTTTGCCATTATCCTTCCATAGCCATGGACCTGTCAATTCCCGAATACCATCGACCAGGCAACTCCAAGTGGGCTGTCGGTTCTTTCTCATCTCTGGTTTCGTGCTACAAACGCGCCATCATTTAGAAGAATCACCGTGACACCGCCAGATGGAAGCCATGGCAAAAACAGGACCCATCAAACACTCTCCTTTGACTGATGCCTGCGAACTGTTTGCCAGACAGCCGCAATGGCCCGAGGACCTTGTCGCCTGGTTCCAGGAGCAGGCCCGTGACTTGCCCTGGCGCCGCGACCACGATCCCTATCTTGTCTGGCTCTCCGAGGTCATGCTCCAGCAGACCCAGGTGGAACGCGTGCTGCGCTACTTCGATCGGTGGCTGGATGCTTTTCCCGACATCCAGGCCGTGGCCCAGGCTCCCATCGAACGGATCTTGGCTCTCTGGCAGGGCCTTGGCTACTACTCGCGTGCCAGAAACTTCCATCGCGCAACACAGATCGTGGCAGACCAATACGATGGACGGGTTCCTCGTCGATTCGAAGACCTCCTGCGCCTTCCCGGTGTGGGACGCTACACGGCCGGCGCCATCATGGCCTTTGCCTACAACGAGCCTTTTGCCACCATCGAAGCCAACACCGAACGCGTCTATGCAAGGCTCACCGACGAAGGGGGCAACCTGAAACAGGCCAGAGTCTACCGCCTCATGGAAGAACGCCTGACTCGTTGGATCCCCGAAAACCAGGCGCGGCTCTTCAACCAAGGCCTCATGGAATTGGGGTCTCTGGTCTGCAGTCCGAAACAGCCCAGGTGTGACCTCTGTCCCCTGGCCAAGGCCTGCCTCGCCAGAAGGCGGGGCAGGGCAGAACAACTCCCCGTCCTGCAGCCCACCAAATCCCGAATCAAGGTTCAGTCGCTGGCCCTGGTGGTCCTGCGCGCCGACGGTCGCGTGCTGTTGTTCCAACGGCCTCCACAGGGTCTCTGGGCGGGATTTTGGGAACTGCCCGACCAACCGCTGTCGCCAGACGAATCAACGAGCAGCCCAAAAGCCACCAAAAAAGGACACAAGACGAGTCCAGGCACCATGCGCAAGAGACGCACAGAGGCTCTGAGCAGCCTGTTGCAGGAACTTGGGCCCATCATCGGCAAAAGCGGACAGGATCTCGACCCGGCGACGATTCTGCACCTGGGCAGGGTGAAACATTCCTACACCCGGTACTCCGCCCAGGTGGAATGCTGTCTCCTGCGCCTGCCAGATCCGGACAGTCCCACCGCTTCAAGGGACCAACGATCCATGGATGCAGGACAAACTGTTCCACGAGTGCACCGCAGCCATCGCTGGGCAGCGGTCGACGAGCTGGCCGACCTGCCCTTGCATGCAGGACACAGAAAATGCCTCGCCCTGGTCCAGGCCAAGCTGTCTGCCCCGTCCCATCGATAATCATGTCTCAACACAGGGCGAAGGACTTCCCTGGGCCAAGGTGAGCAAGTCAAAGGCCCCCACAGTCAAGATTTCTCGAAAGACCCTCGTCTCAGGCTTCCGTCTCCAGCCGCCGGATGGCAGCTCCGGTCTTGAGGCGATCCGCCTGGGCGATTCCAAGGCGAGGCATGAGGCTCGCGCCGATGGTGAGAAGGCAGGCGGCTTGACCAGCCAAGAGGGCGAGGCTGCTCTCCGGCGCCACACCGATCCAGGCCACCAGAGCCGTGGCGGCAAACCCGAAAAA
>CAZIJS010000001.1:73263-111551 GCA_964539505.1 uncultured Myxococcales bacterium | reverse complement strand
CTAAGAAGACTGCGGCCAAGAAGACCACCACTAAGAAGACTGCGGCCAAGAAGACTGCGGCCAAGAAGTCCGCCCCCAAAAAAACCACGGCTAAGAAGACTGCAAAAAGGAAAGCGACCAGCGCACCCAAGGTGCCTGATCACGAGTCTGCCGGCCGGCACATGGAGCTGTAGTTTCCCGCGTTCCTTCCTGGTTACCCCCTCTGGGACAAAAGACGAGAGAGCCGCTGGGTGTCGAGCCGAAGAAATATCGTCTTGGCACCCGCGGTGCGCACGAGCCCAGGCGATTTCTTGATTGGCCGAAGATACTTGCGCCTTTGATACAGGACCTCCCCTTCTGCTCGTCGGTTCTTGGCCACGTAGAAAAGCGCCAGCGTCGCGGCATCGAGCAGCGTTTCTGAATCCATCGCCCCTTCCGGCCCCACGCGCACCACCACATGAGGCCCGGAACGCCCAGCAACATGAAACCACATGTCCCTTCCTCTGGCCCAGTGAAATGTCAGGCGATGGTTCTCCTGTGCGTCTCCTCCCACTCGAATCTCCAGGCCAGTGGCACTCACGAATCGTCGCCCTGGCTCCTCGTCCCCTTTCTGCCGGCGCCCGTCCGGCGGACTCTTTGCCGACTGCCCGCTGGCCTGGACGCCTCCACCCAGACCAAGCGTTTCTTTCACGTTCACCTCGATGGCTGAAATCTCAGACAGGCTGTCTGCCCCATCCATCGCCCCGAGGAAAGACTCGACCAGGGAAAGCCGTGCATCGACGTCTTGCAGCCGTTCGTGGGCCAAAGCAGCAGCGCGGCGATCCCTCTTTGCTTGCCTGTAGTAGCGCTCTGCATTCTGTGCAATGGAGTATCTTGGATCCAGTGGAACCCTGAAATCGGAACCTTCTTGAAACCAGTCCTTGACCACCACATGGTCAGCCCCCCGGACCGACGGCGTTTTGTTGGCCAAGAGAAGATCGGCGTACCGCTGTTTCTCTTCCGCTCTTGCTCTCCGACCCAGGTCTTCTTCCATCCGAGACTGCAAACGCAGGAGCTTTTTCTTTTGCGATTTCAAAAGCTTGGACACACGACGACGGGCCTCTTCAAAGAGAAGCCGCTCTTCGATCACCCGATAGGCCTCCTCGACCTGGCGCTGGAGATCCAGCCCTCGCCCCGCGAAACGGCCCGAAGCCCCCTGACCCTTTGAATCCCGACAAGAGCCGTTGCGCAAAATAGTCTTTGCCTTGGTTTCTTCCTCGTCACAACCAATGGATGTTCCCGACTCTTTCCCTGAATCCGGGATCACGCTCCCCAGAGCAACGGGACAGGAATGGCTGGCACCAAGCACCCGGCGATCCGCGTCCAAAAGAGCATACCCCTTCCCATACACGTACAAAACCAGGGTCACCTTGCGACCAAACCGGACTTCAGCAACCCTGTCATCGGGCCAGGTCGAGACATCCAGGATCACCGACCCTGCAAGATATTTCCGCAACAGACCGCACAAGGCGGGACAACGCCCGCTCTTGTCGACCCTCTCTGCAAGGTGGAGACGCCCCGTTGCCCGGGCGCCGGAGAGAAGCAGAAAGCCCTGACGGCCCAGATCCAGCGCAATGCGGTCTCTTCCGATGTGGAAAACCTTGCGCACCCGCAGGCCGGCCAGGAGATCGGCCAGGTCTGTCGCCACGCAATCCAGTTCCCATTTGGTGAGCGTCACGCCTCTGCCCGCCGCTGCGCTTCGACGCGAGCCAGAAGACCGGCCGCAGCCCTGATGTCTGATTTCCACACGCCCGTGGCCAAAACACAGTATCCATCGAGCCGATCGTCGAGCGCACGATCCAAGAGAACCTCCATGTCTGCAGGGCCCAGCTCAGCTCTGCCCAGGCCCCAGACACGCCAATAGACCCAATCCTCGAAGGAAAGATCCTCGGCGAGGGGATCTCTTGCCAGAACCACCGGACAGGAAGCAGACAGCTCAGCGAGATCTTCGGGCGCCCACAGGCCCCTTGGCTGCCAGACCAAACGCAGGTCCGGCTCTGCTGCTCGAGAAAAAAACTCGGTGAGCCGATCCTTGTTCTGATTGGTGGGAGTAAACTCCGGCCCCGTCTTGAAAAGCACCACCTTGGACTCGAGCACCTGGAGTGCGGCATGCAGACGCTCCCAGAGCGTGAGTGCCTCGTCCATGGGATGAAACGGCGATGTGAGCTGTCCGTCAGGACCGGGTGCAGTCAACGCGCTGGGCGCGGTGACCACCACATCCAGGTTCTCGTCCATCTCCGCCCGCCATCGAGCCAAGACTTCCAGGCTGGGCAGGACGCCGGATTTCCCCAATATTTCCACGACCTCAAGCCCATCCACCTGGCCGGGTCGATCCACCATCACACCTATTTTCAACATGGGCTCGCTCCTCGCCTCGTGGGCGCACCAAGGGTTGAGATGGCCACAACACCAAAGAGTTTGACCGAATCGTCTTGTAACCGTACCATGTCGCCATGGAAAGCAAAGACCTTCGTTCCGAACTCCAAAGTCTCCAGAATATGGCGCTGTCGGCAGGGCAACGGCTGACGGACCTGCGCGCAAGACTCATCTCCGCGGCACGAGACCTCGCTGCGATCCAGGCTGAACTCGACGAGAAGATCCCTGGCCCGGCCGACAAGGATGCCCAAAAAGACAGCCTTTCTTCCGGGCCCGGCCGGAACGACTGAGCGTTCCCGGAAGCCACAGGAGCGGGGCATCGATCCCATCTGGGAGCTGCGCGAGAAACTGCACCACCTGGGCAAAGTCGTCAGTCTCGACCCGAAGGAACCAGGGGCGTCGACAGCCGCCCTTTCCGCAGCCGAGGCGCCGAAACAGGTCCGACCGCGTGACTGTGACGCAACGGCCCACCATGCACAAATCAAGGGATTTGCCGTGACCCAATACAATCTTGGCACCAGAAGGCGGCAACGGCAGGGTAGAGACTCGCGCAGCAATGCGGCAGGGCCGATCCTGCTGGTCTCGCACTCGAAACGAAACCTTGGTAAGATTCACAGAGGCCGCCAGACTCACCACCCAAGACAGAGTGGACCAGGGTACGCCGCGGCGCACCCGGAGTAGCAGCCGACCCGGACCCGACTCCTCGCCGCCCTCCCTTTTGGGACCGCTGTGGGAATCCGGTGCATTCGAACCTGTCGGGGACTTGGCGCCTCCCGCATCCTTCACGAGTACATTCCCACTGCCCGCTGCTTGCGCGCCAGGCTCGTCTGACAGCAGGACCCTGGCTTGAACCACTGCTGCCCCGGCAGCCAACATGCTCTGGAGCGCGGCGGGGAGATCTGGGTCTGCCGGCGGCCTCCCCAATGTCAATGGAACCACGTCCAGCCCGTTCACCCAGAGACGGTCCGGCCCAACCTCCACCACCACAGCCGAGACAGGCTGATACTCACAACGTTTCACTGCATAGAGAGAACGGATGGGCCATCGCCGGGCCATGGCCGCCACTGCCTTTTGGGTCTGGACAGACAGCCGGTTCAATTTCGAGCAAAGGTCCTTCGGAATTTCCGCCCCCTCCGGGGCCTTGGCAAACAGAGCCGGGCAGAGTTGTGCCGCATCCAAAAACAGCCGGCGCTGCAAGACATCGGCAGCCTGCCGCCAGGACCCACAGGGTTTGCGAAACCTGGCGCGGCAGAGCTGATCCAGGAAGCGACTTTGCCACACGATGCCTCGGCCCGGATCGGGCCAGCCGTAAAAGGCGGCCAGGGCATGGGTGAGCGGAACGAGGTGATCTCGATACTCGGACCGATTCAGCTCGGTGGCCAGCAGGTAGTCTCCCGCCCCTTCCATCTGGACCAGCAGCCCGGCGGTGATCGGCTTTCGTCCGGCAACGGGACGCACCAGGTCCTCGTGCCGGGATCCCTGGTTGCAGGCCCCGCAGCCGAGCGTTGCACAAAGAACGAAAGAAGAAAAGAAAACCGACCGAGCCATCAAGAAGAAGCGCCAGGAGGCTGATACACGACAGCCACGACTTTCGGCTTGTGCTCACCCACTCCGACGATCCGATGTGGAATCGAAGAATCGAAGTGAATGGCGTCTCCCGCGCCGAGCCGATAGGCCTCGTCCCCGCCGCGCCATTCCAACGTGCCTTCCAGGACGAAGATGAATTCTTCACCAGGGTGGACAGCCGGCTGGACCGACTCGATGTCTACACAGTCCACCTCGATGAAAAAGGGCTGCATCCGCTTGTCTGGAAAGGTCGGAGAAAGCGACTGGTATGAATAATAGAGTTCGTCTTCACCGCTTTTCTCGTGCTCTTCGGCTGGCCGTCTCTGATCTGCGCGTGTCACCTCGACTCGCGTGGGTGGCTTGTGTTCCTGGAAGAAAAAGCCCATTCCCACACCAAGAGCCTGGGAAATCTTGACCAGCGTCGCAATGGTCGGAGTGGCGTACCCCTCTTCGAACGCCATGAGCCGCGCCTCGGAAATCCCAGCCAGGCGTGCGAGCTGATAACCAGTCAGGCCTTTTGATTCACGCAGGTCTCTCAACTTGTCCCCGATGTTGAAATGCTCCTCTTGCATGATGCTCCTCGACTGTGAAAAAAACCGGCGTTTGTTTTTGCCCTGTATAGTGGAAACGATGGTTTTTTACAAGGGCAGGTGTCGTTGGGATCGACTTTCGGCTAGAGCGTGTGGCAGCATGAAAATCGCATCGCAGTGGCGCGCAACCGTCGCGGTAGCGGCCCCGTTCGTCCATAAGACAAAGTTGGACGTGCCAGACGCCATGCATGCTGCGCCTTTGCTGCTCTCTGCCCCAAAGGTCGAGTAAGCCCTCATTGGGCCGGGGGTTGTCGGGCTGGACATTTGGAACAGGCCGACTAGGCTATCTGCCCGGAAGCATCCATTTCTCTTTCACTGCGACGAGTCGCTGTTTCGACCGGCGCCAGGAGGCACTCATGAAGTTCTTCATCGACACTGCAAACACCGACGAAATCCGCCATGCAACGGCCATGGGCCTCGTGGACGGAGTGACCACGAATCCGTCTCTCGTCGCCAAGACAGGCAGGCCCTTCAAAGACGTCATCGAAGAGATCTGTCAGATCGTAGATGGCCCCATCAGCGTCGAAGCGACGGCCACCGACACCGAAGGCCTTGTCTCCCAGGCCAGGGAACTCGCCAAGATTCACAAAAACATCGTGGTCAAGATCCCACTCACCCTCGACGGCCTGGCTGCCGTACGCAGCCTGTCGTCGGAAGGCATCAAGACGAATGTGACCCTCTGTTTCTCGGCGTCCCAGGCACTCTTGGCGGCCAAGGCCGGCGCCACCTATGTCAGCCCCTTCGTGGGACGCCTCGACGATGTGTCCGCAGTGGGCATGGAGATGGTCGAACAGATCATGGACATCTATGCCAACTACGGGTACGAAACCGAAGTGATCGTGGCGTCGGTACGCCATCCCGTCCATGTCCTGGAAGCCGCGCTCGTGGGCGCAGACATCGCCACCATTCCCTATAAGACCCTCATGCAACTCGTCAAACATCCCCTGACGGACCGGGGTATCGAGCGATTTTTGGCAGACTGGGAAAAGGTTCCCAAGTAGCCAGCCTTTCGATGGAACGACTCAGCAGCCCAACGGACTCTCCATGACCGAGCATCGAAACGCCCATCTTCCACGAGCCCAGGTGCGCAGCAACCAAAGAGCATCGCGTCTCCAGGGAAACTCCCGGCGGTTCATCGCTGCCAGTGCCCTTCTCCTTTCGCTGGGAACACAGGCCCTGGCCAGTCCGTCGGGCCGGGCGCAATCTGCTGCCGCCTCGACCTGTCCCCATGAAGCGGCGAGCGCGGCTGTGGCCCTGGGCAATCACAAAAACGCGGCCCGACTCTTCTTGTCCCTGCTCACGTCCCATCGCTGTCCCGCCCTCGTCTGGGAACGAGCAGCGGAAACCTGGCTCACCGATGCCGCAGACAGGCCGCCAGAAGCCGTCCTGCAGCGCATCGAGCAGATGGCGGGCCGGGCCTCGGGCCGCCTGTCTCGGCGGCTGTTGGACCTGGCCCACCGCCTTCGAGCCAGCAAACTCTTGACGAACCAACCCGGCCCTCTCGACCAAACCCGGTTTCGAAGCCCGTCTTCGTTTGGAGCCACCGGGATGGTGGCCACGAAAACTCTCGCCCCCCAGGGACGAATGCGCCTTGTGCGCCGACTCGACGCACCCATCTGGGCCGCTCCACTGCTCGGTCATGACAATGCTGGACGCCAGGTCGTCTATGTTGCTTCCAGCCGCGGAACGATCCTGGCGATTCGACCCTCCGGAAAACAGGTCTGGCGGCACCAGGCTGCAGAACCCATCCTGGCCGACCTGGCGGGAATCCAAGGTGTCGTGACTGTCGCCACACAAAACCACGTCTTGCTCATGGATGCCACCACAGGACGGACTCTTTCCCGATTCCATCGGCCGAAAAACTGCGGTCCGCCCCGTGCTCTTCTCGGTCACATCGAGATGACCTGTGGAACGACACTCTACGGCATCACCAAGAGGGGCTTGAGCCCTTTGCTCACCCAACCGGACCCTTTGACGGCAGGACCAGTGAGCACCGGCCCCCAATGCCGATCCATGGGTCGGGCGGATGGGAAACTCGTCACGGTCTGCAACGGACGATCCGTTCCCAGGGTTCTGGATGTCTGTTCCGGCCCTGTCGTGGGCCTCGTGGGCTTGCCCAACGGCAGCATGGTCGCTGCCTGTGCAGACAAAGAGCTGGCTGCAGCCACATCCCGGGCGGTTCTCTGGAAAGTCCCGTTGGCAACGAAACCAACGGGCGCGATTGGAATCGGTGCCAACCGCATCTATGTCGGACTGGGGGACCTGGGGCTGGCCCAATTTTCGAAAACAGGTCGCTATCTCACACTGGCACCAACCGGGGCGACCATGACGGCGGGTCCTGTTTCCAACCCACGAGGAGACCTGCTCATTGCCGGCAGAGACGGGTTGATTCATCGCTGGTCGGAACGTTCCAACCGCCACTGGAGCATGGACATCGGCGCCGACACAGAAGCCCGGACCCTGGTCCTGGACAACGGCTCGGTCCTGGTGGCCACGACAGATGGACGAATTCTGCTCCTGGAGTAATCCGCACCGATGGCCGCGCCCCTCGTCGCATCGACCACGCCTGTCGATCCGGCGACGCTGCTGAAAGAGAGGTATGACGCCCCATGGGTTCGCGTATCCGCCAACACGTCAACCCCATGTCCATGGGACACCTGGACACCGGTGCCAGGCCCCTCGATCTACCCAGAGGCCGCCCAGTGGAAGTGGACCTCGGCTGCGGCGAAGGTGAATTCCTCTTCCGCTACAGCGCGCATCACCCGGACGTCTTCCTCGTGGGGGTGGAAATCCGGCGCGCATTGGTTGACCGGATCCAGGCCCGAATCCTGACCGATGGAATCGACGACCGTCTCTTCGCAGTCTATGCAAACCTCCTGGTGGATCTGCCCATCCTGTTTGCCAATCGGCGGGTGGATGCGATCTTTATGCAATTTCCCGATCCCTGGTTCAAAAAACGCCACCACAAGCGACGCATGTTCAGTGACAAGCTCGCAGATCACATACTCGGAGCCCTCAAAAAGAACGGCTCGTTTTTCTTCCAAAGTGACGTGTTCGAGCCGGCACTCGATGCCATGGCAATCCTGGAGAGCCGAGACGACGTGACGAACCTGGCCGGCGCATGGTCCTTTGCCAAGAACAGTCCCCTCGACACCCCCACGCGCCGACAGAGATACTGCGAAGAAAAAGGTCTGCCCATCTGGCGACTGTGGTACAAAAAGACAAACGGGTAGCGCCAAGGAAACCAGGACAGATGAAGCTCGGCCGATATGAACTCATTGCGCCAATCGCCAAGGGTGGCATGGCCCAAATCTTTCGTGCCAGACTGGATGGACCAGCAGGCTTCCAACAGTTCTTCGCCATCAAACGCATCTTGCCCCAGTTCTCCCGAGACGAAGACTTCCGGCGTCTCTTCGTCAACGAAGCCAAGGTGGCATCCTTGCTGCGCCACCCCAACATCGTGTCGGTCCTGGAGTTGGGACAGGACGATGAAAGCCTCTACCTCGTCATGGAATACGTGGAGGGTATCGACCTCCACAGGCTCCTCAAGATCCTGGCAAAACAAGACCGCTGGCTCCCAGCCGACCTGTCGGCCTACATCATAGCCGGCCTCTTGCGGGCCCTTGCCTATGCTCATTCCAGAACCGACGACCAAGGCCGTCCGCTGGGCATCGTGCATCGAGACGTCACGCCCCACAACACGCTGCTCACAAAAGAAGGACTGGTCAAACTCGCTGACTTTGGCATCGCCAAGGCGGCATTCACAACGTTCAAGACGGCCCAGGGCCTTACGAGGGGCAAATTGGGCTACATGTCGCCGGAGCAAATTCGCGGAGCCAAACTCACCGGTGCCAGCGACCTGTTCACCGTGGGCATCATGCTCCTGGAACTGCTCACCGGCCGCCTCCGCACAGAGGGCCGATCCCCGAAAGAACTGGTGAAAGAGACCATGCAGGGCAGCCTGGCCGGGCACCCGGGACTCAAAGACGCTCCCAGGGCCCTCGCAGAGCTTTGCCGGCGCCTGTTGGCACAGAAACCAGAGCACCGCCCCACGGCCAGCGAGGCGTTGGAAGCCCTTGCCTCTTCGGGCTGGGACAAAGACCGCGGCAGGGCTCTGGCCGCGATCCTCTCCAAGGTCCCTGTCCCCACCCCAAGGAAGCCGAAGAACACCATCCCCGCCAAACCAGGAGCAATGCCTGTCCCGTCTCCGCCGGTCCCTTCCGAGGGGAACCATGCAGCCGCCACAGAGGCCGGGAAACAGCCCGGACCGCCCCAAGGCGCAAACCAAGGAATGCCACGCCGCCGCAACGCAGCCGCTGCAGACACAGCCCAGAAAAATGAGGCGACGACCTTGGGCCCACCCCTGAAACCAGAGGAGCCGGTGGACCCGGCGAAATCCATGGACGACCTGCCCACGGTGATCCTCGATGAAACCCAGGGAATCGGTCAGGGCGCGATTTCGCACCAGGCGCACCCAAGAGTCGAGTCACCCACATCTTCAGACGCGGCGCCCGCCGCGCCCATGGAGGCCCAACCAACGGTGATCCTCGACGAAGAACAGTCCCCAGGCAGCCCACCGCCCCCACAGCGCCCCGCCGAGACGACCGAAACCGGGCAACGAATCCAGACAGGCCCTTGCAGGCTCCCCCCTTGGCGCCTTGGCCTGCGGGTGGTCTTGGGGTTGGCTTCCTTAATCGTTCTCATCATGGCCCTGGCACAGAGCCCAGATCATCGAGGCCCTACCACGGGGACCAACCAGACTGGACAAAGCAAATCCTGGCTACCCAAAGGACGCATTCTCCTGAAGCCCGCCAAGACGTCAGGAGACGTCCAGGCGCGCATCTCCCTAGACGGCCAGCCCCTGCCCGAGGAGGCCGAACGGGTTGCCCTGACACCGGGAACTCACGTAGCGACATGGCTCCTGGAGGGTCGGCTCTGTGCCCGAAAAAACATCCTCATCGAAGAAGGCAAGCCCGTTGGCCTCCACCGCAGGCGTTCCTGCCCGCCGGCCCGTCCATCCGCCGGGGTGGTGCAGCCGACCACGAACCAAGGGACCACGTTGCCATGAAACATTGGTCGAGCCACGGCACAGGCGAGTTTCACCCGGAAGATTTTGTCTTCCTGGGCCCAAACGTGATCTTCGAATCAGGGGTCTTGATCTTTCATCCCGAACGAATCCGGATCGAAGGAAACCTCTATGTGGGACACCAGACCATTCTGAAGGGCTACCACGACCAGGACATGGACATTCGTTCCGGCGTCTGGATCGGACAGCAGTGCTTCCTTCATTCCGCCGGTGGTTTGATCATCGAACAAGAGGTCGGTATCGGTCCGAGGACCGTGGTTCTCACCTCTCAACACCGCGATCCCGGTCGGGAGAAGCCCCTGATGGCTGGACCTTTGGAGTTCGCCCCGGTTCGGATTGGTGAAGGGTCGGATATCGGTGCCGGATCCGTGATCCTCCCGGGGGTGACCATTGGCCGCGGAGCCTTGATCGGTGCCGGATCCGTGGTCACAAAAGACATCCCGGATTTCGCTGTCGCCGTGGGTAACCCAGCCAAGATTCTTCGATACCGCTTATGACAAGTCCGGAACAAAAATCCAGGCCTCCGCGGCTCTCGCTGTCCATTCCCCAACCCATACAGGCCGCCACCTGGACGGTGGTTCTCCTGGTCACCCTGGCCTGGACCTGGTTTGCAGCCGCGGGGATCACCTGGTACGACTCGGGAGAACTCGTGGCTGCCGCCCTGCATCTCGGACTCTCCCATCCGCCCGGCCAGCCACTGTATGGCCAGCTCGGAAAACTGGCCACCTTGCTACCCCTGGGGTCCATAGCATTTCGCTGCAACGTTCTCAGCGCCCTGGCGGGAGGAGTCGCCCTTGCCGGCCTGGCCCAAATCGCCCGCAGATCTGCTGGAGAAAAGGCCGCCCTCATCGCCGTATCCCTGGCCGCCCTGACATGGCCAATGGCCCAGCAGACCATGCGGGCCGAGGTATACGCTCCGGCTCTGGCCGCAATCATCTGGTCCTTCGTACTGGCCACTGGATCACGACATCCACAAGCCTCTCGGCTGGGCGCCGCTTCTTTGCTGCTGGGGCTTGCAGCAGGACTGCATCCCCTTCTGGCCGCCCTGGCCTGGTTTGGGCTGACCATTTCGGTGATGGCAGACCGCAGTGCCAAGAGGAGACTTCCTGCCTTTGGTGCCCTTCTTGCTGGCGCCGTCCTGGGCAATCTCATCTGGCTCACTCTGCCGGCTGCCGGCAACAGGCCTGCACTGCTGCCCTGGTCGCAGCTCGACAGCGTCCGCGGAATCTGGGCCACCATCACCGCCCAAGCCTATCGACAAAACATCACCGGAGGCCATCTGTCTCTCTCCCTGCGTCTCATCGCCAATGCCAGACTTCTGGGACAACTCTCCGGGACGGCCCTCACATCTTCGGGACTGATCGGCCTGCTCGCTCTGACGGTGCACAACAAACAAAAACAGCCGATCTGGCCTGCCTGGATTCTCTTGGTGGTGGGCCTGGGCGCTGCCGCCACCATGAACGTCTTCTATGCGGGCAACCCGGATATCCATGGCTACCTCCTTGCCTCGGTGGTGGCTCTGGCCCTTGCTTCCGGCGTGGGACTGGTGCGCATCGGACAGATGCTGGCTGTTCGAAGCCCCGAAGGGAACCGCCCGTGGCACCGGGTCTTCGGCGCGGCAACGGCTGGTCTGGTGGTGATCTGGTCGGCCTGGCAAAACAGCCTTTCCATTGCCGACCAGACACATCGAGTGGGTCGTGCTGACCGATTCCTCGCCGCGGTCTCGGCACCAGCAAGGCCAGGACCGGGACTGGTAGTGGCATCCAGCGATCATGCGCTCTTCACCTTGGCCTACGCAAAAGCCGCAGAGAACTGGAGGCCGGATCTGGCCTTGGTCAGCCGGTGGCTCCTGGGTGCCGATGCCCCCTGGTATCGCCGCTGGATCAAGAAACGGTGGCCCTGGCTCTTCGTTCCATTGATCGACGATTCAGGGCCACCAAGGGGCATGCGTTTGCGCTTCGAGATGACCAACGCATCCAGGATGCCGACCTACCTCGAAGATCCACCAGAAAGGCTCTGGCACCAGGTGAAAGACTGCGGCCTTTTTTATGCCCTGGTGCCAGAGGGCGACAAGAAAAAGCCCTGTCTCCAAACGGCTCGATGGCCCAAACTCCTGGCCCCCAACCAGGCAAAGCTCATTGGCTGCTACATGGCCTGTCGCAGGGCCCGATTCCTGGCAAGCCACGGACACCTGACCGAGGCCGCCGGCCTGCTCAGACCCTTTCTGGAGCGGCCCTTGCCCAAACTGGCGCCCCTGGCATCCGAATTTCTCTGCACTGGAGCCAGGCCCCTGGTGCTCGCGGCACAGATCCGCACGGCAGAGGGTGACCGTCGTGGGGCCATGCGCATCCTGTCCCGTGCCATGGCGCTGGATCCGAGATTTCCAGACACATACGTCGAGTTGGGTCGTCTGCTTGCCGCAGGCGGCGATCTCCTGCGGGCCAGGCGCCTGGAGTTGCGGGCGCTGGCCTTGAATCCTGGAAACGTGATCGCCCTGTTCTACCTCGCCCTTATCGAACAACGCCTCGGCCATCGAAGAAGGGCCGAAGCCCTGCTGCGCCGGGCCATGGCCCTGGACCCAGAGAAGGTGCGCAGCCTCCTGCGCGCCCATGGTGCGGCACCGTCCGACGGCCCCACCGGCATGGGACCTGCAAAACGTCGGCAAGAGACCTCTCGACCCTGACTGACTCGACGACTGGTGGCAGGCGGGGATGATCCGCACGCTGCGACGAGACGCCGAGAATGCGTGAAAGAACCCCCCCTGGGGCGGCGAGGGATCACCGGGGCAACAAATAGATGATGCCCACCACCGAAGCGCCCCATGTCACAATGTTGAACACGAAGGGCCAGTCACGCAGCATGGCCTCGGTGGGACTCACGGACCTGGCTCCGTCCAGGGCGAGGGCCCGGAAACGAAAGAGACCAAAGGCCACGAACAGCGAGGAATAGACCAGGTGGTCGGTGCCGAAAAAACTCCTGGTGCGATCCGACAGGGTGTAGACCGCATAGGCCGCCACCGTGGCCAGCCCGAGAATCGTCATGACCCACTGGACATGGACACGCCGGTACCGGGCCAAGACCTTGCGGTGCTCGGCGGCCTTGTCTCCAAGGGCTGTCAGCTCATGGGCGCGTTTGCCCAGGGCCAGGTATCCTGCCAGCAGGGCCGTGCATGCCAGCAGCCAGCTCGAAGCCGTCACCGAAACGGCAGCCGCTCCCGCCAGGACCCGGAGTAAAAAGCCCAGGGCAATGGAGGCGGCGTCGAGATAGGGGATGGTCTTGAGTTTGAGCGAATAGGCCAAGTTGAGCACCAAATAGCCCACCAGAGCCGCGGTGACGTCGCGACCCAGGGCAAGGGCGAGCCCCACGGCCAAAGATGCCACCAGGGCCGCCCCCCACCCGGCAGCAGTGACCGAGAGGCGCCCCGAGGGCAGGGGCCTGTGCCGCTTGTCTGGGTGGAGTCGATCTGCTTCGAGATCCTTGATGTCATTGAGAAGGTAGACGGCTCCGCTGGCAGCACAAAACGCAATGAAGGCAAGCAGTGATCGCGCCACGTCCCAGGGCTGATCCAAATACTTGGCAAACACCAAAGGAGCCAGAACGAAGAGATTCTTGACCCACTGGCCCGGCCTGGTGCTCTCCAGGACCAACAGCGCCGTTCCCTTGGAACGCACCCTGTTTCCTTTCTCCTGCAACTCATCTCCCTCCCAAACGAGGAGTCCGGGCCGGTCTGGGCCATGGACCTCGTTTCAGTTCCCTGATCGCCGCATCCACCAGGATACGATCGTAGCGCTTCCGAGTCTGGAAGGTCTTTGGTCCGCTTGGATGGCGAGGGGCCGTCCCGGTCCGAGGCGCTGACGCATGGGCGCGCCCAGACGAACCATGACGAAACCGATCGGTGGGGCGCTTGGCCGGCCGGGGTCGGCCGGCAAGGCCCCCGGGCCGAGCGCTGGCCCCACAAACTCCTGCCTTGCCATGGGCGCAGTCTGTAGCAATTACTCCAGCCACCAAAACAACCGCACAAACCCACAGCCCACGTCCACATCGCTGTCTCGAATCGATGATGTGCTCATGCATGCCTTGCCTCGATATCTGCTCGCCGACCCGCTCGGCATTCAGTAAACATTCTTCCGTACAAGCGTTCGTGGCGTGGATACAAGAACCCTTCGGCCCCAAGATGCCGTCTCCAGCCTGCCCGCAATTCAGCAATCCTTCCGCACCAGCCAGAGCGTTTATACCGAGCACCTTCCTCCTGTCGAAGAAAAATGGGCCTGGGACCTGGGGCGCTCGGACCTATCGAGCTTTTCCACCACGCTTCCGACACAGCACCTGCTCGCTGTGCGCTTGACTTTCAGCGGGCCCGGGAACACAAACTAAGGCCATGACACGATCATCTCGCACCACCACAAGGCCACCAAAGCGCCACTCCGGAGAAACAGCGGACAGCGGTCCCATGCGAACCGAGCGCGCCGATGACTCGTTGCTGTTGGACCTGCCGCTGAAACTGTATCCACTCGAAGCGATCTACTCGGCCTGCTACGTGTTCGTGGATCGCTGCTGGATCCTGCTGGATCAAAAGAAGGCCGGTCGAGTCCTGGTGCGCATCAAGGTCCGACGAAAAAGCGATTCAGACATCGAGGCGTTGGCCGCTGATTTTTCCGGCGAGCTGATCCGACAGGCCTTGCGGCTCAAGATCGCCAAAAGAACCGCATCGGTCCGTGAGATGCTCGTGGGTCGGGCTCTGCTGGCGGCAGAACCCCTCACACTCGACCCCATCGAAGGCGAACCGCAAGACGACTACCTGGCCGATCCCCTGGGCATCGCCGTACCCTGGGAGGAGCGGTTCGGCGACGGTAAACTGTCATCCGACGAAACAGGGCCTTCCGGGATCGAAGAGCCTCACCGACCAGGGGAGGAGTCATGACGGCCGAGACCCAGCCGGCAGCCAAGGCGACGGTGCGCCTTGCCAAGAAACTCTACCGAACGCAGGCCATCGCCCTGGCCGTCGAGGCCGTGACCGCCCACAAAACCGTTCGCGTCCATTGGCGGCATGCCGGTTCGGGTTTGTACCACGAACTGGAGATCTCCGGTCGAGACGCACCACGGAGAGCAGACGAACTCGCCCAGATCGCGCTGGAACGGACCATCGTGGTCCGCAAGACCCGCTGAAAAGAGGCGTCCATGGCCGGTAAACCGCGCAAACCGAAACACGAAGACCGAGGCAACGAGTCCGATGGTCCGGTGTCTGCTGCGCTCTCCCAAAAACTCCTGCCCTTTTCTTTCCGTCGTCTGGACGGCAAAATCTTGGTGACCAACGAAGCCGGGCGGTTTGCTTTCCTCAAGCAACGACAATTCGATGACATGCTCGCGGGACGGCTCTCACGAACTGCTCCTGAGGTTTTCGATGAACTCACGGCCAAAGGGTTCCTGGACGGCCCTGGCGTCAAGGAGCGACTCATCGAGGCCATGGCATCGCGTTCCACGCACCTGACCAGCGGTCCAAGCCTCCATATCTTGATCCTCACGCTGCGCTGCAACCAGACCTGCCGGTATTGTCAGGCCAGCAGACGGCCCATGTCGCTCGAGGGCGTGGACATGAGCGCTCAAACCGCAAAAAGGGCTCTGGACGTGATCTTCCAGTCGCCTGCCCCCAGCCTGACCATCGAGTTCCAGGGCGGAGAGCCGCTGGCCAACTTCGATCGCCTCGTCCAAGTCGTCGAAGATGCCAGGTCGCGCGCCTCGCGCACCAGGCGCAGATTGTATCTGTCTCTGGTGTCGAACCTCTCGCTCATGACCGAGGAACGGCTCGAGTTCCTGCTCGACAACGATGTGATGATCTGCACCTCGTTGGATGGTCCCGCAGACCTCCACGACGACAACCGGCCCATGGCCGGCTCATCGAGCCACGCAATGACCGTGGAATGGATCCAACGAATCCAGGAGGCCTATCGCCGGCGCGGCATGCCCGACGCCCAGGTCAATGCATTGCTCACCGTATCGCGCCGCACCCTGGACACCGATCCCCGGGCGATCCTCGACGAATATGTCCGGCTGGGCCTCAAAGTGATCCACCTAAGGCCCCTGCAGCCTTTCGGTTTCGCGGCCAAGGCAAAAAGAGACCTCGCCTACCCCGCCGCGCGCTTTCTCTCTTTTTACCGCAAGACCCTGGAAGCCATCTTGGCACTGAATCGGCAAGGAGTGGAACTTGCGGAAAAGACCGCTTCGCTGTTCCTCACCAAGATGCTCACCGACCGAGACCCAAATTACATGGATCTGCGCTCGCCCTGCGGGGCAGGGATCGGACAGCTTGCCTACGACTATGATGGAGCCGTCTATCCCTGCGACGAGGCACGAATGCTCGCGGCCATGGGAGACGATGCGTTTCGTCTCGGCGACCTGGACCACGACGACTACAATCAAATCATCAACCACGAGACCATCCGCGCCATGGCGTCGGCTTCCCTCCTGGATGGGCAGGTGGGCTGCTCCTCTTGTGCCTACCGCCCCTATTGCGGCGTCTGCCCGGTGTATTCTTATGCCACGGGCGGGGATATTTTCGGTACCCAGCCCAACTGTGACCGATGCCGAACCCAGATGGGCACCCAGGATCTCCTCTTCCGCTGGATCGCCGAGGCCGACGAAGAAACGCTGAGCATCCTGGAACGATGGACCTGGCAGCGGCCGCCAATCGAGACGGCCGAATCGAAGACGAGGTGAAACGATGAGCCAAGCACTGCTCCTCTGGAGCCTGCCCTTGCTGGTGCTGTCCAGCCCGGCGGCCGCAAACGACGGTCAGGACCGGAATGCAACAAACAAGGGTTCCCCGGCAGGGGCCAAAGAGTCGGACAGTGCCCCGGCGCGAGCCCCTCATCTTCAGGGCAATGCCCGACAGGCCGCCTCACCTGGGCGCTCGGGATCGAGACAAAGGGCAGCCTCTTTGGCGCCCGCCCCGAAGAACGATGCCCCCCGAATCTTGGCCTTGGTGAATCTCTCGGCCCACCTGACGAGGACCCAGGTGAAAAGGAGCCTCGAGTTCTACGAACTTTTGCGCAAAAGTTTCGGCGGGGCTTGGCCCAAAACCCTTTCGCCACTCGAAGACTTCGATCTTCGGGCCCTGCTGGCAGGAGACCGGCCGGACTGGAGTCTGGAACAGGCCAAGACCCTGCTGGCCGAGGCCAAGGTCGCCTATGCCACCTTGAAGGTCCGAGCGGCCCTCTCGCACCTGGAAGCGGCCAGAGAAATCCTGCTGCGTCGCGTTTCGGTAGACCAGGCCAAAGGCCCGCTTGCCGAAGTCTGGGCCTACCTCGTCATGTGCCGAAACTCCCTTGGCCAGGCAGACCTGGCGCGCCGAGAAGCCGCCAATCTTGCGCTGGTCTCCCCAGAGGGCAAGCCGCTGCCCGAGGTCCTCTGGAATCGCTACCGGCCGACACCAAGTCAGAACACCAGGGTCCGTCGACGGCGACCGAGGCCCAGCCGAAAGCATCTGGCGCAGATCCTGGTCCCCAGGGGAGCCAGCATCTATCTAAACTTCAAGCGGTTGCCCTCCTCGAATCAGGGTCATCGAGACCTGGCCCAAACCAAGCCGGCTGGGCGCCGCCCTCGCAGACCAAGCAGGCCCGGTCGGTCGGCAAGTCCAGACGACGCGACAGTTCCCAACGACCAGGCCATGGAGCGATATACCATTCCCCTCTCTCGTCCCGTCTTCCTGGCGGTGGAGGCCCCGGGAAAGCAGCATTATTTTTCCATGCTCCAGCCCAGGACGGGACCAGTGCGCGTGGTGCTCACCCCAGCGCCCCGGGATCGAAGGGCGGACCTGCGTCGCTGGCTGGATGCCCTGAGGGGACGGCAGCCGACGCCTGACCAGATCCAGGCCCTGGCTGCCAAGACAAAGGCCTCGCTTTTCCTGTTGATCCAAGAAGACGCAAAGGGGCTGTCCCTGGTTGTCCTGGACAGCAGGAAACCAGCCAAGCCCCTTTGGACAAAACGGTTCCCACCGCCCCCGGCCACCTCGACGGGATGGCCGAAAGTCACGGTGCAGGATTTGTCTGGCCTGACGGCGATCCTCCTGCCCCCAAAGCCGAGACCGAGCAGAACGGCCCTGGCAAGAACCGCGAGAAAGGCCGCCCGGAAAGTGGCCAATAAGAAAAACCTTCCTATCAAAAAACCCAGGAAAAAGCCCTTGTGGAAAAAGTGGTATTTCTGGGTTGCCCTCGGGGCGGTGGCAGTGGCTGCCACGGTCTTTGCCGTCACCAAAGACAAGCAAAGCGACCAGGTGGATATCCGGGTCTCTCGACCGTGAACTTCGTCTTTGCCCTCGTTTTCCTCCTCTCCTCCGGGACGACGAGGCCCAGATGGGTCCCGCCGGAATTCCACCGTCTCTGTGGGCGCTGGTTCTGCATTTCCTATGAACGAACACTCTCATCCAAGGCCAAATCGGTGGCCCGTATGGCTCCCGATGTCCGCAACCGGGTGCGCGGTCTCCTTGGGGATGATCTCCCAGACGCCGAAGTGATCCTCTCCTCGTCACGAAAGCAATTTCGAGCCCTCTTGCCCAAGCCCAAAGGCGTGCCGAACTGGGCAGCCGCTGTCGCCTATCCGAGACTCAAGCTCATTATCATGGGCCCCAGGGTCCTGGTGGCCTCCCGCCGGGAACTCAAAGGTCTCCTGGCCCATGAATACTCTCATCTTGCCCTGGCCCATGCCGTGCGATACCATACTCTGCCGTCCTGGTTCGTGGAGGGTGTCGCTGATCTGCAGGCCCAACGAGCCACCATGGTCGGTCCTTTTTCTTTCGAACCCGCCCTCCCCCTGTCTCGATTGAGCCATGGGTTTCCCTCCCGGACGGACCAGGCCCAGATCGCCTACGACCAGAGCCGGGACTTCGTGGTCTTTCTCCTGGCCATGGGAGATGCCCGGGACTTCCGGCGGCTTCTTCGGCTCGTTGTAGCCGGCATGCCTTTCGAACGGGCAGTGGAACGAGTCTACGGTCGGCCTATCGATTCCCTGCGGCAATCCTGGCGGACCGACTGGCGATATCGTAAAATCGTGGTGCCGTTGTTCACCTCAGGTGCCCTGCTCTGGATCCTGGCCATCGTCCTGCTCGTGATGGGACACCGGCGCAGGAGAAGACAACTTCGAGAATTCGAAACCATGCCCGACGAACGAGACGACGAAATAGAAGAAATGGAAGACGACGACCAGGCTCCGGCCGTGGCCATGGAAATCCCTCCTGGATCGTTTCTCCTCGCGGCTGGGGGCTTGGCGCTCCTGCTGGCCGCCCTGCTCGAGACCATCTGGCCCAGGGTGCGCTGGACCACCCTGCTGCTCGTGGCGGGCATCGTGGTCAGCCTGGGGCTCATCGGCTTGTGGAAAATGGCACGCAATGCCACGAATGAAGAGACGAGCCCCCAGGAACCAGACGAAGACCTGACAGAAGGCGAAAGCAATCGGTTGCCGCGAGATCCACCGGGGCAGGCCGTCGAAGAAAATCAAGACGACGAGCCATGACTGTGCCACCTCCTGGCCGAAAAACAAACAAAGAGGCTGTGAGAGCCAGAGACCCTGAGCGACCTTCGCTGCCTGGCTGCACCGGGGAGGTGACCGAACCAGCGTCACCGAAGAACTCTCACATCGGTTTCGACAAGACTTCCTGGAGCTGGGTTGCGGCCCGCTCCACGCTGCTGGCATCCTGCCGACCCTGCTTGAGAAAGCCCATCATGGCCTCGTACCTGGCGATGGCCTCGTCTACCAGGGCATCCGATCCCCGCTTGTAGGCCCCCAAGGAAATGAGATCGCGGCGGGATTCGTAGGCGGCCAGGATCCGACGAAACCTGGCAGCCGCGTCCTTGTGCCCCTCGGTCACGACTTGGTCCATCACCCTGGAGAGACTCTCGAGCACGTCCACGGCCGGGTAATGGTTTCGCGAAGCCAACTCCCTGGACATGACGATGTGGCCGTCCAAGATGCCCCGCACCTCGTCGGCGATGGGCTCTTCCATGTCACCTCCTTCGACGAGGACCGTGTAGATCGCCGTGATGGATCCCTGGTTCGTGCGCCCCGTGCGTTCCAACAGACGGGGCAGGGCGGCAAAGACGCTGGGCGGATATCCCCTCCTGGCAGGGGGCTCTCCCGCCGCCAGGCCCACTTCCCGAAGCGCCCGGGCGTATCTCGTGACCGTGTCGAGGAGAAAGAGGACGTCGTGGCCCTGATCGCGAAAATACTCGGCCACGGCGGTGGCGGTCTCGGCGCAGGTCAAACGCTCCATGCTCGGCCGGTCGGAGGTGGAGCAAACCAGGACCGACCGGGCCAGTCCCGCCTCACCGAGAGGGCCCTCGATGAATTCACGCAACTCCCGGCCCCGCTCCCCCACGAGACAAATGACGTTGACGTCCGCCTCGCTGTTTCTCGCAATCTGGCCCAGGAGCGTGGACTTGCCCACTCCGGAACCGGCAAAGAGCCCGACTCGCTGGCCCTTGCCCACGGTGCAAAGCCCATCGAGAACCCGCACGCCCACCGACAGCGGCGCGTCGATTGGGGGGCGGGAAAACGGATCTGGTGCTGCCCGACGGACATCCCATTGCACCGGGGCATCCTGCAGCGGGCCCCGTCCGTCGAGCGGCCGACCCAGGCCATCCAGGACGCGACCAACCAACCCTGGGCCCACGGAAATCTCGAGCCGCCGGCCCTGGGGAGAAACCCTGCTGTCAGGACCAATGCCGTCGAGGGGGCCCAGGGCCGCAAGGAGAACTTCTTCGCCGCGAAAACCGATCACCTCGGCGGAGAGGGCGGCACCCTGAACCCGACTGATGGACACCAGGTCCCCGAGTCGAACTCCCGGAACCACCGCCTTGATCACCAGGCCGACCACCTCTGTGACGCGGCCCTTCGCCACGGTGGTACCCGCAGCATCCAGTTTCGCCAGCGCCCTGTCCAGTCCTGCCAGGGGAAATGGATCGCGGGAACCGTCTGTCATGGAACATCTCCTGGAGCGTCTGTTCGACAAGGATGACTCGATGGGCTCGGCCGGAAACGCGCGTCACTCATTCATGCCCTCCAGGAGTGTCCGTTCGATGGCTGCGAGCTGCGTCTCCAAAGTCGCGTCTATCTGTCCCGCTTCGCTGTCGATGAGGCAGCCGCCCCGGGTGATTTCTGGATCTCCTATCAGGTCCAAGGAGGCTTCAGGCAACCTGGCCATGAGATCACTCCTGCGGCGTTTCAAAATGTCCAAATCCTCGGGCGCCACCCGGATCACGATCCGACGGCACCAGGAAACCTGGTCGAGTGCTTCGATCACCTGCGTTTCGACGAGTTCCGGCCGCATCTGGATTTCCCTTCCAAGGACCTTCTCGGCCACTCGGATCGCCAAAGGGACCAGGGATGTGACGGCCTGCCGCCGCAGGGCCTCTGCCTGGACGCGCGCAGCGACAAGCAATTCGGTGACTTGCGCCAGCCCCTCTTGCCGACCGGTCTGGCGGGCCTGGGCGCGGACATCCTCCGCATCCGCTTGGGCCCCGGCGAGCAGCGCCTCGGCCTGCCGGCGGGCCTGGGTCACGATGTCCTGCGCAGTTTCCTGCGCCGAATAAATGGATGGCGCGATCACCACCCGGCCCCCTTTTACGACTCTTGCTCGCACCACAGGCCTCGACTCATCCACGCAACGCACCTCCAAAAAACAAGGTTGGCCCATGTGCGGCGCGGCAGCGAAAAAGCGCAGCCCAAGAAAATTCCAATGGGACGCAGTCCACCCAAGGCCTATACCAACGCCAAAGTTTCAAGGCCAACGCCATAGCGACAAAAACCGTCTCATCGAGCCAAACAATAACAAAGGGCCGTTCTTGACACAAGGCGCCCACAAAACCTATACTCGCGAAAAAAAAATCCATGGGTAGACTCTGCCCGTGGAAAGTCAAGCCGTCGAAGATCGTCGAACCATTGGGCTGACCATATCGGTCAGCCCAGGCCTCTGCCCGGCCAAGCCGGGCTGGCACAACACTGTGCAAGGAGCAGGCTGATGAAACACGTCTTGTCTGTGGCTGTCGCAATTGCCCTGCTGTCGGGCTGCTGGAAAGACCCAGATGCCCCCGACACATGGCTGGCCCAGATCAACAAGAGCCGATTCAAACGTGAAGAGGCCCTGGTCAACCTCTACCGGATTCATGAAACAGCCAAGGCCCTGGCTGAAGAAAAGGGCAAGACCGGAGAAAAGTACAAAAAGGCGCTCGAGAAGTTCCGCAAGAAGGTCAATCCAGCTTTGATGAAGGCCTTCGACAAGAAAATCAACAATAAGTATGTGGTCCCGCAAAAGATCCTCGAACATCTCATCATGTTCAAGGCAGACCAGGCCGGGCCACTCTACACGCGCATCATCGATGAATACGTGAATCGCGACACGGAGAAATACGGTGATGAAGATACCCAGGAAGGCCTGGTAGCCAAAGCGCTCAGCGGGCTTGCCGACCTGGCCACCAGGGGCAAGTGCCCGGAAAACGCCCTGGACACCATCGAGCACCTCGTCAAGAGAATCTGCGTGCGCCACGACGCAGCCAAGGCGCTGGAAGAAACACTGGATCCAAACAGCTTCATCCGAAACGCCGTGGTGAAGGCCATGCCAAAAATCGTGCGGGCCTTCCCTCAGCGGCGAGCCATCATGGGCCGTATCCTATCCACCATTCTCGACTATGGTTTCCGCAAAGGCGAAGTCCAGGACCCAATGGTCAACATCTTTGCCGGTCGAGCACTCGGAGACGTGGGGGATATCAGTCCAAGCACCATCGAAGCCCTCACCAAGTGTCTCTACCGCAAAGGCCGCGGCCGGGCGTTCCATCCATACTGCACCGTGGCCATGGCCAAACTGCCCGACGGCCCCAACGGCCTGCATCCCGCGGTCGAACCGCTCCTGCTGCTCTTCAAGGGCGATCCCTGGGTGCGCAAGATCGCCAAGTTGAAAAAGGCCAAGAAAACCAAGGAAGCCGACGAACTGGCAAAGCGCCTCGACGCCGGCGGAGCCATGCCGCAATGCCCGGAGTTTATCCCCACAAAGTATCGCTACGTTTGTGAAATCTATTGGGAAAGCCGGACGGAGCGATGGGAGGCCAAAGAGCCGGGCGTGGTCCAGGTCAACTCCATCATCACGCTCCGGGAAATCGGCGAACTGGGACCCAATGCCGAGGTGGCCCGCGACATGTACAAATTGTACGGCGCAAAGGCCCTGGAGAAAAAATGGTTTTCCCAGATCCAGGATAAAAAGGATCGCTGGCTGCCAGGCGTCCAGATGCAGCGCATGCAAATCAAAGGCTATGGCCGGGACATGAACATCCGCATGGAATACCTGTTCGCCGCCGGCCGCTTGGGCGCAGCCGCGGTGTTGCCGGAAGTCAAGCGTGACTTCATCAGAGGCTTGGACTGGAGCCAGGATCCCGGCAGCATGGTCAAAGCAGCGGAAGCCATCGCCAGGTCTCCATATGACGAGACCATGGTCCGGACGCTCATCACCAAAATCAAGACCGTCCAAAGCTGGATTGGGCATGCCTTCAAATACCGGATGTTTAAACATGCATCCTGGGCCAAAGCCAAGCGGCAATGCCCCGAAGCAGAAGACGCTATCAACAAGCTGTGGAACGAGTGCATCGACAGCGGGAAAATCGACGAGGTCTGTTTCCTGAAGTTCCGCGACAAGTACTGGCTGCCGGAACTCAAGAAACTGGTGGGCTATTATGAAGCAAACGACGTGAAGGATTATCTCAACCCCGTCTGCGCAAAGAACATGCCTCAGCGCAAGGAACCCGCTTGTAAGACGAAACTCACCGAAGAAGACAAAAAACACGGCGTTCCCAAGTGCGGGGAGTGGGGTCCTTGCAACGCCGAGAATTTCTACACCTGTCTGGACGGGGACCAGCAGCTACGCCTCCAATATGCCGAGGAGGCCAGCCGGGTGGCCACGCCCAAGGAAGCGACTTTGCTCTCATCCATCAAACCACAAGATCTCCTCCGACCCACCACTCGGTCAGAGAAAGATCTGCCACAAAAGGACAAGAGCATCTATTTCGACCCCACAGACCATGCGTTGGCAAAAAATCCCTACGCCATTTTGCCCAAGAAATTGCAGGCCGCCAGACGCCGGCGCGCCATCGAGACGGTCAAGCGCCGTCTCTGCCTCATGCGCCGACGCGTGGACGTGCTCAACGAGTGTAAATACGATGTGGGCTGCTACATCGATGTGCTCAAGGGCACAAAAATCGTCCACCTGCGAGACTGCACCAAACCGGACCAGCCGGAAATCAAAACGAGCAGGCCGGATTGGCGCCAACGCGAAAAGGCTGCCTACATGTTGGCCAACATCGCGCGCAAGGACCGGCGCGAGGATGCGGTTCGCGCCCTCTGTGCAGCTTATGCCGATGCCTCCGTGTCCGTGCGCCGCGCCATCCTCTTGGCCCTCGATCGTCTGGCCGACAAGCGAGATGCGGACAAGGCCGACAGGGGGCAACTGCTCATCAAAGTGGCAGAAGACGAAACCCGCCGCCGCGTCAAGGGTGTGTGGCAGATCAACCGAGACGCCAGGTCTTGCGTGGGCCGCATGCGGCGCCGCAAGCCTGGCAACTAATCCTTTCCTCCGATGGTGATCATCGAGGTCATACAGGGAGCCGAACAAGGCAAGCGGCTGTCCATCGATCGTTTTCCGGCCAGCATCGGTCGGAGCCCTGACTGCGACCTCGTCTTGAGCGACTATCACCTCTCCGCGGAACACATCCAAATCATCGAGCGCGATGGACAGTACGTGGCCGTGGATCTCCGATCGACGAACGGGTCCATGGTTCTGCGTGGCAACAAGCGCATCGTCCTCCAGGGCCCAGACTCGTGGGAAGAGGTGCTCAGGGATGGAGACCGCCTCTTACTGGGGGACCCGACATCTCCCGTCATTGTCGCCTGCACCATCACGCAAGAACCCGAAGCGACCGCAGGCCGCCTGGTAGCCAGTCGGTCCCAGGAAGACGTCCGGGAAATCGAGGGACGGCTCGAAGAAATCCCATCCGACCTGGCGGGGCTTTACCGGGCCACCACCGATCTGGCAAGAGCGGGGTTGGATATCAATGCAGTCCTCGTCACCCTCGCAGATCACGTGTTTGCCATTCTCTCGGGCGCAACGCACGTCACGATCCTGCTTGCAGACGACGACGAGGACCGACTCACGCCGGTTCTCGCCCGGGCCCGAGATGCCGAGGTGGGCCGGGTGCCCTTCTCGCGGGCCGTGCTCAAGCGCGTCCTCAACGATCGCGCAGCGGTGTTGTTGGCCAATGCCACGACAGAACTAGACGGCAGCCAGAGTCTCATGGCTGCCAACATCATGTCATCCATCGGGGTGCCTCTCTGGGTGGGCGAAAAGATCCGAGGAGTCTTACAGGTCGACAACCGGGCCACGAGCGGAATCTTTCGCGAACGAGATCTCAATCTGCTGGCCGTGTTGGCCGGGCAGGCCGCCCTTGCCGTGGAAAATGCAAGGCTCTATCAAAAGCTCGCAGCCATGGCCAGCCAGGCAGAGAGCGAGGCTCGTTATTTTAAGGATCGGCGAAAGAAAATCTGTTTCAAGGATATCATTGGTTCGAGTCCTGCCATGAAGGCCCTGTTCGACCAGATCTCCAAGGTCATGAACACCAGGGCCACCATTCACATCCACGGAGAAACCGGCACAGGAAAGGAGCTGGTGGCGCAGGCAATCCATTACGAAGGAAACCGTGCCGACAAACTGTTCGTCGCCACGAACTGCGCAGCACTTCCAGAAAACTTGCTCGAAAGCGAACTCTTCGGGCATATCCGTGGTGCCTTCACCGGGGCGGACCGGGACAAAAAGGGCCTGTTCGAAGTTGCAGACGGGGGCACCCTGTTTTTAGACGAAATCGGGGAAATGAGCCCGGCGCTCCAGGCCCGGCTCCTTCGCGTGCTCCAAAACGGCGAGGTGCGGCCGGTGGGATCTTCGCGCACCCGGAAAGTCGATGTCCGCATCATCAGCGCCACCAACCGGGACCTCGAAGAAGAAGTCAAGGCAGGACGATTCCGACAAGACCTCTATTACCGCCTGCATGTCTTTCCTGTCCGACTGCCGCCGCTGCGGGAGCGCAGAGAGGACATTCCAGAGTTGGCCCGACATTTTTTGGCCCGATACTGCCAGGAAATGAACCGAGACATTCCTGGTTTTTCCCAAGGGGCCTTGGATCTCTTCGTCGCCTATTCCTGGCCCGGCAACGTGCGAGAACTCGAACACGAGGTGCAGCGCCTCGTGATCCAGTGCGACGACGGCTCGTTCGTCCAGCCCGAAGACCTGGCGCCTCAGATTCAACGCGTCAGCGGAGGGGCACCGGTACGCCCGAGCGGCACCCTCAAAGAGCGCATGGAACAAGTGGAGCGGTGGATTCTCAAAGAAGCTCTGGCCGAGCATCACAACAACAAGACTCGAGCAGCCAAGGCACTTGGAATCACACGAGAAGGACTCCACAAAAAGCTCACGCGACACGGACTATGACGCTCCAAGGAGCATCTCGAGATCAGTGGACGGGGTGGGGGGCTCATCTGTTCGGGATCCTCGTCGCAATGACCTTGTCTTGCCGCATCGATCCCCTGCCCGCAGGGCAAACGAGTCCGATTTTGACCGAAGTGAACAGAGAAATCGAGCGCTTCCGAACCAAGACCAGCCGAAACGCCGCCTGCGAAGCCTTGATTCGCTGGAGAAGGCGGTCGCAATCTCCCACGGAACGGACTCGAGTCGATTCCCTGATCCACCGAGCCCTGTCCCGCGCAGCACCCAGGGAGATGCCGCCGCGCTGCGTGGACCTGTTGGCGCGGCTCCCGCAAACGTCCCGCGCCCGGCTCCATTCGCTGCTCCAGACAGCCCAGACCAGGAAGACACCACGAGTCTTTGCCGCTGCAGCCCGCGCACTGGGCCAACGAGAAAACCGACCAGACCTCCTCGCCGCAGCGGCACTCCTGGCGCAAATGACCGGAGATGGACCAAGCACGGTCGCTGGGCTGGACTGCGCCTTTCTCGCGGGGTTCTTCGATGACATAGCCCAAAACAAACCTTCTGCCCTGACGAGACTCTTTTCGGACCTGGGATGGCAGACGGCCGCCCCTTTGCGCCAGGCGGCATGGTGGCTCCTGGTGCGGCGAGGCTGCAGCCATGAAGCATGGTCGAGGACAAAAGGCATCGCACCCAGACTCCAGATGCAGGGGCACCTGCTGCTGGATACCACGACAGGCCTGATGGCTGCCGCGGGTCCAGACGCCGCCACCCCGTCCATCGAGGCGATGTTCGTTCGGTTTTTGTGCAAAAATGATGTCAACCGAATCGACAACGTGATTGCCCCCATCATGAAAAATCCCTGCCCCAAGGATCCGGCTCTCAGATTCTTGCTGGTGGCCCTTCTCGACAGCCTCTCTACGAAAAGCGATCTTGCGGGACGAAAAGCGGCAATCCTGGACCAGATGGCCCGATGCGGCCCACCTTGGAAGGTGGCTGCCGAACAGTGGCGAGACGCCCAGGGTCCACGAACGGACACCCGGCATTGAACAGGTGGCCCTTCGTCAACGGGTGACCGGGGACGTCACTCCCACTCGATGCTTCCCGGCGGCTTCGCCGTGACATCCAGGGCCAGGCCCCAGACACCGTCCAACCCGACGACCCGTGAACGGATCTCAGCCATGACATCACCGGAAAGCAGGTAGGGCCTGGCCGTCATGGCCCGCTCCGAGATCACCGGCCGCACCACCACCAGATCCCGGCCCAGTGACGTGGCCACCGGGACGAGGACCACCGGACATTGCCAGATATCTCCCAGCAGACCGGCCTGGACCAAGACTTCGTGGACGATGCGGTCTGCCTCACGCAAGACGCCCAGGCGATGTCGGTCGATGAACGCGGCAACCGGCTCCATCGGACCAGGGTCCTCTCCCATGAACAATGCGCACCGATTGATGCCTCTGGTCCGATTGGCGATCTCCACGGTGGCCGCAGCGGCCCGTTGCGGGTCAAAGGGACCGATGAGCAAGGCCGCGTGCTCGTAGGATCGCAGGTCCCCTTTGACTCCCACCGACCGGACCGGCAATGCCCTGACTGAAAAACCCTGCGCTTGGGCCCTGCGCTCCAATCCCGTGACGTCCACGTCCCGAAGAGTCCCTCGTGTTTGTGGCGAAGAACAGAGAACCCGGACGCCCAGCCCAGGACCGGGAAAAGGGTGCCTCTCGAGTGCCGCTGTAGGAATGCCGAGACGACGACCCAGCTCGCGCACCTCCGTCTTGTAAAAATCCTTGAGCGGCTCGATCATCCGACCCTGTCGAATCATTCGCCTGACCAGGCCCACCCGGTTGTGATGGGTCTTGATCACCGCGGCCTTTCGCGATCCCCCGCTTTCTATGGTGTCTGGATAGATGGTACCTTGAGCCATCACGAAATCCCCATCTTCCAGCTTGCCGGCTTCCTCGTCTAGGACCTCTACGAAAAGTTCTCCAATGACTTTGCGCTTTTCTTCTGGGTCTGCAAGCCCCGACAGTGCCGACAAGAACCGCTCGGAAGCGTCGACGAATACCACGTGATCACTCACGTGGGCCTGCTCGAACCAGGAGACCACGGTTCGACTCTCCTGGTCCCGCATCAGGCCCGTGTCCACATGCAGGAGATAGAGGCGATCGGGGCCAACCGCCCTGCCCACGAGCCAGGCGCAAACCGTCGAGTCGACACCCCCTGAAGCGAGCAGCAACACCTTTCGGTCCGCAGCGGACGACCTGATCCCGTCTAAAATGGCTTCCACCTGGTCTGAAACGTTCCAGGTCTTGGCACAGCCGCAGATGTTTTTTGCAAAGTTGACCAGGATGTCCACACCATGGGCGGTGTCATCCACCTCTGGGTGAAACTGCAGACCATACCGTCGTCTCCTCTTGTCGCCCATGGCGGCAAATCGCCCCTGGGACCCGTCTGACGACATGGTGCGACCCAACTCGACAAACCCGTCTGGCAGGGCAACCACGGAATCACCATGGCTCATCCAGACTTCCTCTCGGTCGCCCAACCCTTCGAAGAGGTCGCTGTGATCGAGCACATCGAGGTCCGCCGGACCGTATTCCATGCCCGCATGCTCAACGATCCCGCCATAGTATTTTGCCATCTCCTGGTGGCCGAAACAAAGCCCCAGCACCGGGACGTCCAGGTCGAAGATCTTCCGATCATAGTCCGCCATGCCCTCGTCCCGTGAAGACCGGTCCGGGCTGCCCGAAAGAATGATGCCCTTGAAGCCGGCGAGATCTTCGGCCTTGGTCATGGGATCTTTGAGGACGGCATGGTACCCCGCCGACCGAAGCTTCGTCGCAATGAGATGGGCGTACTGCCCCCCCAGATCCACTACTGCTATCGTCTCGAGTTGCTGCATGTTCGCTCTCCTGGCTTTGTGGGGTTTTGCCTGCCTCCTGTGGCGCTGTCAAGGTCGAAGGACCATACCGTCAGAGCTGCCCAAAGGACCGACGCGCCGACTCGAGTCTTCGCCCCATGCTCGCATCGCTTGCTCCAACAGCGCCGAACGCCGGATAGCATTGCGCCCAATCCCCGCATTCCTCCGACGGTTCTGAAACGACTGGTTGAAAACCAAAAGAAACTGCACCGCAAAAACCGTAAGCTTCATTGCAGCAAAGAGCGTTTGTCGTAACTATTGGATTTTTCGTGACAATTTCCGTTTTTCGGACAACTTCCTTCCATTTTTTTTCCTTGAAGGGCACCTAAAACTCTCCTATAAGTTTCTTATGATGGTTGGTCCAAGAAGAGCGAGACTATGAAAATCTGTCCTTCCTGCAAAGGGGTCTGTGCCGACGAAGACTCCAAGTGTCCTCATTGCGGGGGGCCCTTGGGCGGGACGGATCTCACCGATGCAGACGCCCTCGTAGGCATGAGGCTCGGAGGAAAGTACGAGCTGACACAGTTCCTGGGCGAAGGCGCCATGGGCTGGGTCTACCGCGGCCGCCATCTTTCACTCGAAAGCTCCGTTGCGGTCAAAATCCTCAAACCGCAACTTCGTCCCGACGAACAACGAGCCGAACGGTTCAAACGAGAAGCTCGCGCTGCGAGCAGGCTGAACCATCCGCACATCATTTCTGTGATCGACTTTGGAGAGACGGGAACCGGACTGTTGTACCTGGTGACCGAGTACCTCCGAGGAAGCCCTTTGAGTGCCCTGATAACGGAGTCGGGGCCCATGCCCGTCCGCAGAGCTTTTCGGCTCATGACACAAATTTTGTCGGCGCTCGAAGAGTCGCACAACCACGGGGTGGTGCACCGCGATCTCAAGCCCGACAACGTCATGGTGTCCTCTCTGCGCAGCGGTGAAGACTTCGCCAAGGTGCTCGATTTCGGCATTGCGAAGCTTCGGGACTCTGATTCCGCTGCAAAGCTCACCCAGGCGGGCCAACTCTTCGGCACCCCGGACTACATGGCTCCAGAACAAATCCGAAGCCAGAACGTTGACGGCAGAGCAGATCTCTATTCTGCCGGGGTCATCCTGTTCGAGCTGCTCACGGGCCGACTGCCCTTTCAGGCCGACAATCTCTTCGACGTGCTCAAAGACCACCTCTACACCGAGCCGCCGACACTGTCGGAGACCACTGGCGGCAAAGCTTTTTCCAACGACATGGAGAGCGTGGTCCGCAAGGCATTGGCCAAAGACCCCGACGAGCGATTCGCCACGGCACGAGACTTCCAAAGAGCCCTGCGACGCGCAGTGCGCCTGGCAACGGGCAAGGTCCAACGCTGTCCGGCCTGCCAGGCGCTCGTGCGTAGAGAGGCCAAGTTCTGCCCCGAATGCGGTTATCGCCTCAAGGACACACAACAACTCGAGCCCCCGGCCGAGCCGGCTCACCCGCACCGTAAGAGCGCGGCCACCGCCGACACACAGCTCGGCGTACCCCTCGTCAAACAGACTGGACCAGCGGCTCTGAGCAGCAGCCATCCCACCATCGATCGGCTCTGGGCCGGCGGCCGTATCCAGTTCCCCATGGTGGGACGCCAGGCCGAACGCCAGGCCGTCGCCGACCTCATCGAACGCAACCCGCGCGCGCTGCTCCTCAGCGGGGATCTCGGCATGGGAAAAACCACCCTGGCTCGGTTCGCAAGGCAACTGGCACAAAATGCTGGTATGCAGACGGTTTGGGCCGAACCGCATCCCACGCTCTTGCCCCTTGCCTGGCATCCCATCCGTTCTGCGGTGCGCCAGGCACTGGATCTGGGCCAAGGTCCCCTGGACAACGAAATGCTCTCTGCGGCCCTCGGGCCGAGGCCGGACCTGGAACGATGCCGAAGTGGTCTGGCAGCTTTGTTCAGCCTTCCCGGGCCCCTCGATTCGGTGGATCCAGCAAACAGGCTCGCAGAGATGCGGGCCTGTGCCCTGGATGTTCTCTTTGCCGAACCGAATCGCCTCATCGTCTTCGAAGACATCGACCTCTACGACGCCCCGTCCCTGGAGACGATACGACAAATTCTTCGCCGTGCCTCCGCCCGCAACATACGCGTGATCTTCACCTCGGGAGTCCCCATCATCGATGGTCCGCAGATCCAGCACATCCCCCTCGGGCCGCTGGACAAGGAGACCATCGCCCAGATCGTACAGCTCCTTGAAGGAAAGCACTCCGGGTCATGGGTCCACATGATCTCCCACCTGCTGGACCGGGCCCAGGGTAATCCGTTGTGGCTCGAACAAGCCATCGCCCTCTTGGCGGAATCCGGCACCGAAGCATCCCAGGGGCTCACCGACATGGTGGCCACGCGACTGTCGCGCCTGCCTACCACCGCGCTCCAGACGGTGCAACTCCTGGCAATCCTCGGCATGGAGTCAGCAGAGGAACATCTGAGCCGAGGAGCCGAAGATGCCAAGTCGGCCCGCGCGGCATTGGACCTGCTCGAACACCGGGGTATCGTGGTACGAGAAAAGCGAAAACAGGGAACTGTGGTGCGATTTCGCCACCCGCTGCTTTTTTCCGTCGCGCGCGAAACGACACCGCTCGATGCGCGACAATGTATGAACAGAGCCTCCTACGAATGGCTCGGACCCACCGCGCACCCGCTGGTCCTTGCACATCATCTCCTCGAGGGCGGGCTCTACGAACAGGCAGTGGAACTTCTCGAAACCGCCGGCGATCATGCGATGTCTGAATTCGATATCCAGGGAGCCGTCAGTCTCTACCGCCGTGCCGCAGAGACGCTTCGCTGGAAACTCCTCGCCGACGAAGAATCAGACGACAACATCCGAATGAACCTCAAACTGGCCGAGGCCATGGATCAAGGCGGCGACCTGAACGGAGCCAACGTCGTGCTCCGATACGTCGAGGGTCTGGCTGGAAACAACGTGAGCATTCGAGCAAAGACGAGACTGCGCATCTCCCGGATCCTGTCGGGTCTTCAAAAGCCAGCCAAAGCCATCCAAGAAGTCCGAAAAGCGATTTCCGACGGCATCCTCGCCGGGGATGCCGAACTGCTCACAGAAGCTTATCTCTTTCTGGCGAACCTGCTCATCCGTACCGGCCAAATGCAGGAAGCGGCCACTGAACTCGATGAAGGTCTGGCCATGATCACCGCAGGCGTCGCCCAACCAGACCAAGGCCCGAAAAATCTTTGGAAACTGTTCGCCAAGGCTGCGATCCTGTCATCCAAAATGGCCCCCAAGGCGACAAGAGCGGTCGACCTGGCCAGGGAAGCCTTGAACCTTGCCCGGAAGACCGGCAACCGTTCCGCAGAAGCACAAAGCGAACTTCTCCTGGCCCACACGCTCGGTGCCCAAGGAGATCAAACAGGCTCACAAGAGCACTACCACAAGGCCCTCACCGTGGTAGAAACCTCTGGAGACCGCCTGGGCCAGGCCACGATCCTGTTCCACCAGGCAAGACACGGTGCAAACGGCGGTGCTGACGCACTCCGCCGACAGGCCCTTGCCTTGGCCCAGGAGGTGGGTTGGCAGGATGCCGGGCTGTTTGCGGACCGTGCCTCCTCGGCCACACTCGACATCATCTAAAGAACCGGTCGAAGGCTGCAGCCCGCCGGCCTCCTTGGCAGGCCGCGCCCGCCAGGGCGGCAGCATCGCGCCCGTCCAGTCATGTTCCTTAGGTGACGCCGTTCGGCCTGGTCTTCGGTCTTACTGAACTTGACAGGCAGGCCAAAGAGAAAAACACTATGGCTGCCACATTGCCGAGGTGACCACCACGCCGGCAGGCAGCGGACCCATACCCGCCGACCAGGCGACGAAGCGACCTGGCAACGAACAGGCGTTTTTCTGGAAACGCAACGCACAAACCAGACAGCCGAGGAAATTCGATGAGAGCTATCGACGTCATCTATGCCAAACGTTTCGCAGAGGAACTGACAGCGGATCAGATCCGGGGATTTATTGCGGGATACGTGGAAGGCACCATCCCAGACTACCAGGCTTCCGCCCTGTTGATGGCCGTGGCCATCCATGGGCTCAGCAGCCGGGAACTAGATGTCTGGACCGATGCCATGCTCCATTCCGGCAGAACCGTGGATCTGGGCAACGTCCCTGGCATCAAGGTGGACAAACACTCCACCGGAGGCGTCGGCGACAAGATCAGCATCTGTCTTGCCCCGGCTGTAGCTGCCTGTGGAGTCCCGGTTCCCATGGTTTCCGGACGAGGCCTGGGACACACAGGCGGGACCCTCGACAAACTCGAGGCCATTCCCGGATTCGACGTGCATCTCTCGATTGAGGAGTTCACCGATCTCGTGGCCCGTCTCGGCGTCTGCATGATCGGACAAACAGAAGATCTCGCTCCCGCAGACCGCAAGATGTATGCCCTGCGCGACGTCACTGCAACGGTGGACAGCATTCCCCTGATTTCTTCTTCGATCATGAGTAAGAAGCTGGCAGAAGGCATCGATGCGCTGGTGCTCGACGTCAAAGTGGGATCGGGTGCCTTCATGCGCCGGCAAGAGGACGCCGCCAGGCTCGCCAAGACTCTGGTTGGCATCGGCAAGGCCGCAGGCAAGCGGGTCACGGCCTACCTGACCGATATGAACCAGGTCCTGGGGAGAGAAGTGGGCAACGCCAACGAGACGGCGGAGGCCATTGCGGTTCTCCAGGGGAGCGGCCCCGATGATATTCGCGAACTCACCGTGCTGCTCGGAGCCGAGATGCTCCTGCTGGGCGGAATCGTCGAAGACATCGAAACGGGGCGCAAGAAAGTTGCCGCCAGCCTCGACGACGGGTCGGCTCTCGATCGATTCCGCGACATGGTAGCTGCGCAGAAAGGAGATCCATCCGTGGCAGAGGATCTCTCCATCCTTCCACAGCCCAAGTCTCATGAAACGATCGTTGCCCGGAAAAGTGGGTTCGTCGCCAGCATGGACTCCCGCAACATAGGGGTGGGCGCCATGTTGTTGGGTGCGGGAAGACGGAGGGCCGAAGACGACGTGGACCATGCCGTGGGCGTCACTGTGCTCAAAAAAGTTGGAGACCCCGTGCAGACGGGCGAACCCCTCGCTGAGATCCATCACAACGGCAGAGGTGATTTGGCCGAGGCCCGCAGGCTCGTCGGCGGAGCGTTTGGAATCCAGGAATCACCACCCACGCCGCAAGCCTTGGTTTTAGACCGCATTTCATCGAAGTGATCTCGATGGGATTGAAGTATCTCCCCCGACTCTTCCTTCTCTGCGTCATGCTCCAACCGGCAGCCGCATTGGCAGGCCCGCGTGAAGCGGCCCCCCGCGAAGACAGAGCCGCGCCGCCATCAGCAAGAGCCAATGCCTCTGCCCAGCAGGCCAAGCGCCGATATAACCAATGGAAGCGCGATGTCGCCGTGAGCTTGGAAAAGTCCAAGAAGGCAAAACCCCAGGGGTTTGCCCGAAGCACGACATCCATCTGGACCTTGGTGCGAGCAGCCTTCGGTCTGGTGGTTCTCGTGTTTTTGGCCTGGCTCCTTTCCATGGATAGAAAGGCCATTCGCTGGAAGCCGGTCTTCTACGGGCTGACCCTGCAGGCTGCCTTCGCTCTCGTGATCCTCAACCCAATCGTTGGACGCACCGCCTTCCAGGGGATCAATCTCGCAGTGGGCAAGCTCTTGTCGTTCGCAGAGGCCGGCACGGCCTTCGCTCTCCAGGGCGTCGAACCGCACCTGGTGACGCACATGGAAGCGGGCCATTGGGTGGTCGGGGACGTCATGGCAGGTCGGGTCAGCCCCGCGGTCAAAACCCTCGCCTTCTGGGTCCTTCCCACGATCATTTTCTTCTCCGCCCTGCTTGCGTTGCTCTATCATTTGGGCGTGATGCAACGCATCGTCGAGTGGGTGGCACGACTCATGCAGTTTTTCATGAAGACGTCCGGCGCCGAAACCCTATCTTGCGCCGCCAATGTCTTCGTGGGGCAAACCGAGGCCCCACTCCTGGTTCGGCCCTTCATTGAGAAAATGACGCAGAGTGAACTGGCCGCCGTGATGACAGGCGGCTTTGCAACCGTTGCCGGGGGTGTCCTGGCCGTGTATGTCGCCATGCTCCACGACATCCCCGGCATCGCGGGGCACCTGGTGACCGCATCTGTCATGGCGGCACCAGGAGCGCTTGCAATCGCAAAAATAGTCGTGCCGGAAACCGAAAATCCGGTCACCGGCGGTCTCGCCCGCGTCGAGGTGAAACGCCCGGACGCCAACAGCGTCGAGGCCGTAGCTCGCGGGGCAACTGACGGCATGCACCTGGTGCTCAACGTGGCGGCCATGCTCATCGCCTTCGTGGCCATGGTTGCCTTGGCCGACGCATTGCTTGGCCTGGTCGGAGGCCTGCTGGGGATCCATCTGTCCTTGGCAAAAGTCTTGGGTTGGGCCATAAGCCCCCTTGCCTGGCTGATGGGAACATCATGGAAAGAGGCGAACACCGTGGGACATCTGCTGGGGGAAAAGCTGGTGCTCACAGAACTCATTGCCTACGCTGATTTGTCTCAGGTGCAGCATCAGCTTTCACAACGAAGCGCCATCCTGACATCCTACGCCCTTTGCGGATTCGCCAACATCGCCTCCATCGGGATTCAAATCGGGGGGATCGGCGGCATCGCCCCATCGAGAAGAAGCGATCTCGCTCGCCTCGGCCTGCGCACCATGCTTGCCGGCGCTCTGGTATCCTGTATTTCCGCAACCTTGGCGGGGCTCATTTATACCCTGAACCATGGATTCGGCTAAAAACGGCGATCTCTGCCTGTTTCGAAACCGAAAAATCTTTCTCCAGCGCACAAATCTCCACAAAAAACCGTCAAAATGAATGCAACTTTACTCCGGCCGCCTTGACAGCCCATATCTTTTCGACTAAAAGCGTACCGCTCGAAATGAATGGGAAAAAAAAGGCAAAAACAATGCTCAAGACCTACAGTGCAAAGAACGACGAAGTTGAACGCCGATGGTATCTGGTGGACCTGGATGGCCAGACCCTCGGTCGTGCCGCCACCAGGATTGCCATGGTCCTGCGCGGCAAACACAAGCCGGAATTCACCCCACACACTGACACTGGTGATTTCGTGGTGGTGATCAATGCCGAAAAGGTGCGTCTGTCAGGCAACAAGCTGCAGCAGAAGCGCTACTACCGGCACAGCGGCTTCATCGGCAACCTCAAGGAACGCACCGCAGCCGAGATGCTCGCCACGAAACCCGAGGAACTCATCCGTCTTGCCGTACGCGGGATGCTTCCGAAGAACACGTTGGCGCGCCAACAGCTCAAGAAACTGAAGGTCTACGCAGGATCGGATCACCCGCACCAGGCCCAACAGCCCAAGCCGCTGGACCTGAGCACCATCAAGTAACGAGTGAGGAAATCATGCCGATTGAAGAAGCAAACACGGCACAGCAGCAGCCCAAGGTGCCCGAAAGCGGACGGTGGCACGCCGTTGGCAAGAGAAAAGCCGCAGTGGCCAGGGTTTGGGCACAACCAGGGACCGGCCGAATCCTGATCAATGGCCGAAACATGGATGCCTACTTCGAGCGCGCCAGTGCGCGGGCCACGGTTCTCCAGCCATTGGAGATCACCGGTATCACCGGAAAGCTCGACATCAAGGTGAACGTGCGTGGAGGAGGCAAGAGCGGCCAGGCCGACGCCATCAAGCACGGCATCAGCCGCGCACTCATCCTCATGGACCCGGAACACAGACCCGTGCTCAAACGGCTGGGCTTTCTCACGAGAGATGCCAGAGTCAAAGAGCGGAAGAAGTACGGGCAGCGGGGGGCCAGGGCCAGATTCCAGTTCTCCAAGCGCTAATCCGACAGGACTTCGAGCGGGGGCTTTCAATGAAAATCGAGTTGGTTCAGCAATTTGCCACGGACGCTGACACGTTCTGGAAGACTTTCTTCGATGAAGAATACAACGAAGCCCTCTTCCGGGATGGGATCAAAGCCAAAGAGCGCATCCTCCTCTCTTCCGATGAGACAGACGAGCGTATCGAACGCCGAGTTCGTGTCACCCCAGACGAAGACGTCCCTGCCGCGGTCCAAAAACTCATTGGCGGAGACACCACCTATATCGAGCACACCACCCATCGGAAAGGCTCCAATGAAGCCCATGTCACGGTGGAGATGCAGGCCGACCGACTCAAGTCAAAGTTCTCGTTCACATCCGTCATCCGGACCGAGCCCGACGGCACAGGCATCAAGCGCACCCTTGCCGGCGAACTCAAGGTCAAGATCCCTCTCATGGGCGGAACCATCGAAAAGCACGTTGCCGAGGGACTCAGACGCAACGATGTCAAGGCTGCCGAGTTCATGAAAAACTGGCTGACCAGCCATTCCTGACAGGCTCTCATCAATTGAATGGGGTTGCCAAGAAGACCGAAGGCTCCCTTTTCGGCGGACTGGATGAGGCCGGACGCGGAGCCGTCATTGGCCCACTGGTGCTCGCACTTGCCTGGTTCGATGAAGAGGGTATCGAAGCCTTGTACCATCTGTCGGTACAAGATTCAAAGGCCTTCGGAAGTTCCGGCAGGGCCAGGCAACAGCGAAATCTTCTTGCCGAAAGGATCAAAGCGATAGCATCGGGCTGGCATGTCGTGGTGGCACAGGCCGATACCGTAGACGAGGCTGTCGCCGCAGATGGGCTCAACAACCTCGAACGACGCCTGGCCTGCCAGGTCTTGAAACAGGCACCCAAGGACTGCCGAATCGTCGCCGACGGTCAGGGGATTTTTGGACCACTCGAATCTATCTGGCCATCTGTCGTTGCGTACAACAAAGCAGACGCTCGCTACCCCGCGGTTTCTGCAGCATCCATTCTCGCCAAGAACGAACGAGACCAGAGGATCCTTTCTATCCTGGAACCCTACCAGGCAGAGTTTGGGCCCATCACGGGAATGGGGTATCCCAACGGTGGAACCGAAAAATTCCTGCGCCGCTTTCACGAAGCCCGGGGATGTCTGCCACCCCATGTGCGCCGAACCTGGAATTGGCCCCTGGTTCGAGAGCTCTCGGGAAGGCAGGGGCGCCTCCCGCTGTGAGGCTGTCTTTCGCCTGTCTAGACCGTTGGGGCCGAATCGTCGCCGTCGGCAGCCTGGGCCGTTGGGCAAGGGCGCTTCCCTCTGTGAAGGCTGTCTTTCGCCTGTCTAGGCCGTTGGGGCCGAATCGTCGCCGTCGGCAGCCTGGGCCGTTGGGCAAGGGCGCTT
>CAZIJS010000001.1:22007-73163 GCA_964539505.1 uncultured Myxococcales bacterium | reverse complement strand
CCGTTGGGGCCGAATCGTCGCCGTCGGCAGCCTGGGCCGTTGGGCAAGGGCGCTTCCCTCTGTGAAGGCTGTCTTTCGCCTGTCTAGGCCGTTGGGGCCGAATCGTCGCCGTCGGCAGCCTGGGCCGTTGGGGCCGAATCGTCGCCCATGTCGCTCGAGTTGGGGGACTGGGGCGGATCGTCCGATTCGCTGGATGTGCCAGAACACCCAGGGGTGCTCCAAAGGGCCGCAAGTTCCACCATCACCGCCCCCACCGCCAACAGGGTCACGACCCGCCACTGCTCGGCAGAAAGTGAACGGGGCAGTCTTGCGCCCACCGACCAGCCCAGGGCCAGCCCAGCCAACGCGCCTGTGGCGGTCCTGAGAGGATTCGAGCCGGGTCGATAATCAATTCTCGTGAAAAGCCAATCCACAAAACCCAGGCCCAGAGCCAGGCCCAGGGTCCAGGCCGGGACCTGCCAACCCAGAGCCAATCCGAAACCCAAACCAAGAACCATGGCAGAATAGAGCCCCAGACACCTGGCGCAGAGAGGTATCTGCGTCCCACCCACTTTGAGGACGTAGCAGCGATCCCAGCAGGACCTGGGGTGGTGCCCCAACAACCACTGCCACCAGGTCATGGTGGGTCCGTGGTGCGGTAGGGACTCATTGAACGGTCGCTCGTAGCGTTTTCCCTGGTTGGGTTTTGGATTCGGATCTGTCCCTTCCATTCAGAAAAACCACTCTTTCTTTCGGCAGGCGAAACGCATGAGGAAACCACGCGCGATGTTTCCTCTCCTTGCCGGGGCCCACCCCGCCCGACCATCACCTATGCCCCCGCCCCTGCGTTGGGCCCTCGCGGCCCCTCTGCCTCGTCATCGCCGTTGGTCCGAGCCGATCCAAGAGCGCATCCGTCATGGCCAAGAAGTCTCCCGGGGACAGTCGTTCTGCCCGCAGGCCCGAATCCGCCAGACCAGAGACGGGGCCAACGGCACCCTTCAGAGCATCGTACCAACCCGCCTTTCTCAACGACGTCCTGAGTGTCTTGCGCCTCATGCCAAAGAGCACCTTGGTGACTCGTTCGAGCGCCGCAAGCCGCACCGAAGACAGCTTCTGCCTGGGTACCATCACCACCACCGAGGCAGAAACCTCGGGCTGTGGAAAAAACGATCCCGGTGAGATGTCGAAGGCCACCGAAACGTCCGATCGAACCTGGCAAGCAACAGACAACGATCCATATTCCTTTCCCCCCGGGGTGGCTGCCATCCTCCTGGCCACCTCTTTTTGAACCATGATCACCACCCGCCGGGGATCCAGGTCATCGAGGAGACGAAAAAGAATCTCCGTGCTGCAGTAAAACGGCAGGTTCCCCGCCGCCAACAAGGGCCTGTCCAGTTCACCCAGGGCCTCGCGTAGATTCACCGCCGTGGCGTCACCCTGGATCACTCGAACCCGATTTTCAAGAGGGGAAAGACGCTCCCTGCACAGGCGCACCATCCGCGGATCGGCATCCAGCGCCACCACCTGGTCCGCCTCCATGGCCAAGGCCTGGGTCAGATGTCCGAGGCCGGGGCCCACCTCGAAAACCAGGTGTCCTCGTATGGGTCGAAGGACAGCAACAATCTTGTCTACCACCCCGGGATTTACGAGGAAATTTTGCCCCAGGGAGGCATCGGCATGCAACCCAGCACGACGCAGGAGGACCCTGGGGTCTTGCCAGGGTACCACCGGAGCAGAAGCTGAATCGTTCGTCCTGTCTGTCACCTTGCACTCCCTGTCGGTATCCTTCGATGGATCTTCCGTGAATCGTCCCCTCGCTGCCCGCCGGCACCTCTGCGCCAAACAAGCCCCCTGCCCGAATCGAGACGGTCCAGCCAACCAAGGATCACGACCCCAAAGAAAGAGGCGTGAACATTTGTTCAGGCCTCCATCGCGCTCGCGCGTCCAGGGCCATTCCGTCGATCCTGCCTTCAGCAAGGCGTCTGGCTCCAGCCACTGCCACCATGGCCGCGTTGTCCGTACAGAGGGCCATCTCGGGAACGAACAGTGACAGGCCTCTTTCCTGACAGGCGGCGGCCAGGCGCTCACGCAATCTTGGATTGGCGGCCACACCGCCCCCGAGGACAAGAGCCTTGCGGGCCCGAAGCTTCATTGCATCGAGGGTCTTGGTGACCAGACTGTCCACAATGGCTTCTTGCACCGAAGCACAGACGTCAGCCTTGTGCTGCTGGGAAAGTTTGGGATGATCCTTGAGATAGAGGCGAACAGCAGTCTTGAGTCCACTAAAACTCATGTCCAATTCACCATGTCTTCTCATGGCGCGCGGAAAACGAACGGCTGTCGGGTCGCCGGCCACGGCCAGGCGACTGATGATTGGGCCCCCCGGATAGCCGAGGTCGAGCATCTTTGCCACTTTGTCGAAGGCTTCCCCTGCGGCATCGTCTCTCGTGGACCCCAGGATTTCGTACTGGCCACGGGCTCGAACGTCCAGGATCATGCTGTGGCCACCAGACACCAGAAGTGCGAGGTGTGGAACCGGCGGCGCTTCACCCACGTCGGAGCCGGTCAGACGAGCAAAGGCCGCTTCGAGGTGGGCCTCGAGATGATTCACCCCAATCAATGGAAGGTTCAGGCCCCAGGCCAAGGCCTTGGCTGCCTGAAGCCCTATCATCAAGGACCCCACCAGACCGGGCCCGGCCGTCACAGCGACGCCACCCAGTGAAGCCAGTCCCTCAAAGGAAGGATCCACCAGAGCGGCCTGCACAAGGCTCTCACGCACCACTGGCAGGACGTTGACGATATGGTGTCTGGATGCCAACTCTGGAACCACCCCTCCAAAAGCAGCATGCACTGCGATCTGTGAGGCAATGACGTTGCTCAGGACGTGGAAGTCCCCGCGGATGACGGCGGCGGCGGTTTCGTCACAAGAAGACTCTATCGCCAGGAGGTATCTCGTCTCATTCACTTCAGGTATCGCCTGGCCCATCGGCTATACTCACAGTTCGGACAGCGAGAGAGATACTGCTTGAGATAAATCCTGGCCTCTTCCTTTTTGCCCTTTTCATGAAGGGCATATCCCACGAAAAACCAGGAAGGGGCGCGGCTTGCATTGGCTTCGATGGCCCGCCTGCCGAACTCGATCACCTTGGCCAACGCGTTTCGATCCAACGCTCTCTGTGCCATCTTCTCGTATGCTGCAGCCAACAACTTTCCTGCGTCACCCTGTTTGCGCAAGTCCTCTGGAATCGAAGTTTCCAAAACCTGTATTGCCTGCGCGTATCGGCGCTTGGCCAAAAGCTTCCTGGCATCGGTCAAGGCCCTGGTAATCGCCGCCCCGGAAGGCGCCGGCGTTTCCGAACGGGCAACGGCCGGCCCTGGTCGATCCGGCCGGGCAGGTCCCGCAGGCAGAGGCCTTTGCACCGGCACCGAGGCAGCAACGGAGCGTTGCTTCACGTGGTGCACAACAGCAGGCCGTACCCTGGCTCTTCGTGCCGGCACTGCCTTCCCAGCGGTGGTTCGCACAGGATTCCTGTCGGACGACTGGGCCGCTTGGCGGCCCCTCGCTTTGGCTTGCTGGACATCATCTTTGTCGCCATAGAGTTGTTTGTCAGGAGTAAAAAAGTACCGGTCCGCTTTGGTGTACCACCAGAAACCGACACCTGCGGCCACCAGCAGCCCGACGAAGCCCAAAAGAATCCATTTCCGTTTGCTCGCCCCGTCTTCTTCCGCCCAATCCAAGTCGGAAAAGTCCTCTGTTTCGTCATTGGACTCCTCCTGGCCGAAAAAACCGTGCTCTGCTCCGTTGCCGGCCTCTGCCATGGGGATGGCTTCCGGCGGCGCGGGCCTGTCTGTGGACTCCACGGCAGCCGATGCTCCACCCTGGGCCTCTTGGCGAATCTCCTGACGCCCCTCGCCAGATTGGGGGCCGGACTGCTCATCGCCCAGAGCAGGGGCGGATGCAAAATCTCGACTGCCAGGGTCCAAAGCCCCTGCCTCATTGCCCTGTACCGGCCGGCCGACTGGCGCCGACGGCGACTGCGCAGGCACTGGCTCCGCACCTGCTTGCTCCGCACCCGCTGGCTCCGCACCCGCTGGCTGCACCGCCACCAGGTCGTCGCCTTGGGTTTGGCCATGAAAATCCACTGTTTTCTTTACAGACGAAATTTCACCAGAAACAGCCTCAGAAACGGCAAGGAGCCCCCCATCCAGAACCACTGCGTCCTTTGTTCGAAGGGCTGGCTGGCCCGACGATCCGACGGCACTGTCATGGGGCGGAGCTATTTCTCCGGAGCGGGCCTCACCCGTGACGGACAATCCTTCATCGATGACCACGGAAGGAGATCTTCCATGGTCCTTGGTTTCGGGCTCAGCCCCACCTTCCCTGTGAGAACCCAAGGCCCCCGACACTAAGTTCGAGGAAGAAGTCTGCCGCGTATCTGCTTGAGTTGATGCCACTGGCAGCGGGTTGCCGTCGGCTGCCGTCTCGGGAAAAACCAGCGGTGGGACCGGACGCACGGGAGCCTGTGCCTGCAGGCCGGCTTCTCCCATCGACCGGTCAACCACAGTTTCGGCTAGTTGTCCCGCAACCGGCTGGTGCAGGTCTTTTTCCTGCGCCGAACTTTGAGCGGAGGCCGACAACCTGGAAGGCACTCCCGGCTTGGTATCATCCTGCCAAAGGTCGCTCTTTGTCCTGACCTCTCGCGACTCGGGGCGTTGTTTCGACCAGGATGTGGCCGCCCAATCTGGGGTCACGGTCCGGGACAGGGCGGGGCCCTGCTTGCTCCTCGATGCAGCCAGCCGGTCCCGCTCCACGCCGTCTTTCCGCACCCCGTTGATCTCAGGCCGCTGTTGAGGTTTCTTGGCGACCTGAGCATCCAACGCTCCGCCTTTCACCAACGACGCGGGGGGCGGCTCCTTGTGCGCACCGAGCCCGCGTTTCGTATTGCGGCGCTTACGGCGCGTCGAAGCCGTTGCATTGTCTTTCTGCTCCTTGGCCACGGACTGGCCCAAGGCCGCTGCGGCTGCCTCCGGATCACGAAGCCAACCCTCCAACGGAGGCGCCTCGGACGCTTGCCCTCCAGAAGGGACCTGGGTCGCATCGAAAATGAGGCCCTCGAAATAGAGCTTGCTGATAATGTTGAGAGCTTCCAGGTCGTCGTACTCTGAATGGTCCAAAACTTGAAGGAGAGTCCTGCGCCCGTCGAAAAGCTTGAGTACCGAATTCACCTCGTCTGGGAGACCCGCCAAGCGCTCGGCCAACTCACGATAGTCCACTTCGAAAACAGCGTCCATGCTCGGGAGTTGTTCGTTGAGACGGCCCCACTCATCCACACGACGCATGCCCTCCAGGAGAAGCGCCTGAGGAGACATCTCGATGACCTGTTTGCGATGAATGGGGCGAAACTCCACCTCGAAACGCCCGTCCGACCAGGTCAAGAGCCGATAGACCGCCGCTTCTCCCTGCAGTCTTCCCAGCTCGGCATCAATCACCTGGCCATTGCGCAGGTAGATTGCGCCCTGCTGCCCATCGGGGTGCTCGAACCGCAAAACCCCGGTCTTGCGTCCTATCTCCACGGTCTGAATGAGATCCACGACGGTCATGTCAGCCAGGGTTCCTTCGAAGCGAGTCTTGGAATCCTTGTTTTCCAGATCCTCGCGTTCCTTACGCTGAAGGAGAATCTTGACTCGTGTGATAATCTCCTTAATGTAAATCGGCTTTGTAAGATAGTCCTCCACGCCCAGCTCAAGGCCCCGTATCTTGTCCTCCACATTTTTCTGATTGGTCAGGAAGATAAACGGAATGCCGGCCCATTCGGGATTGTCCTTGAGACGCCGACAAAACTCGAACCCATCCATCACCGACATCCGCGTATCAGAGATGATGAGGTCTGGTGGAGACGTGGCTACCTTTTCCAAGGCATCCGAGCCGTTCGTTCCCGTGGTGACGATGAACCCCGCCTTTCTGAGGCTCACCTCGAGAACGCGACGACTCTTTGGATCTTGATCAACGAGCAGCAGGTTCTTCTTGGCCACGTGTCACCTGTCCGTCTCGGTTGTGGCCGCCTCGCCCTGGGGGCGGACTGGCGGCGGCACCGGGGAATGGAGCGACATTTTTTGCTTTGTACTTGCCCCGGCATACGGGGTCGTATAATAGTCGAGGGAACATTGAAGATCAAGGCGAGGTGTCGAAAAATCGTTTTGTCCAGTCAACGAAATCGCAAATTGCCAGGCAAGAACATGGGACACAATCGGGCCTTTTCTTCGCTCAAGATATGGGCATACCGACAGGGGATCTTTCTGCCGGACGAAGCATGGCACCGCATCGAAGAATATCATCGTGTCTTGGCTCTTTTCGCCCACACCACCAATCTTGTTGGGTCTGCATCAGCCGAGGCCTTTTTTTTGGGCCATGTCAGCGATTCCTTGTTCCTGCTCAGGGCGATCCCAGAGGGGCATTCTCTGCTGGATGTTGGGTCTGGAGCCGGCTTTCCCGGTCTTGTCTTGGCCTGTGCGCGACCCGACCTTCGGGTGGGGCTCGTCGAGCCGCGCGTTCGGCGGGCTGCTTTCCTTTTCGAAGCGATCCGACGCCTCGATCTTGGCAACGTGTCCGTGGTGATGGAGCGGTTTCCAGAAGGCACCGTGGATCTGCCAGGCCCCCGGGTTCTGGTGAGTCGTGCGACCTTCCCGCCGAAAGAGTGGCTGAAGATCGGGCTTGCCCATACGCGACATGGAGAAGTTCTGCTGGCTCTGTTGAGCCCCGGGCAGGCCGAGGAAATGAAGAAGCGCACCAAGGTGCTGGTCTGCCCAGACTGTCTCACCGATTGGTGGGACTATGAAATCGCGGACGGCCGCAGGCGGGCGCTCCTGAGTATACGGGCTGCCTGCTCAGGAACCCAGGGGATCAAGAGGTAACGGAGTCCTGCGTCGGTCCAGTCTGCAGGGCCTCGAAGCGAGGATGTCACTTTTTTTGTGGATCTGGGCCAGAGAGGGACAGATGTTTCAAACCTCGGTCAACTCTAAATGGAGAGCCAATTGGAGTCCGCTCCAACCAAAGCTTCGTTGGGAGCATTTCTACCGAATCCTTGGTCAGTGGCGCCAGCATCACGCTCATTTGGCCTCTGTGGAACTTCGGAGGGGCCATCCCAAGCGTTTCACGTGAAACGGCCTCTGCCCACCCTCCAGATCGCGCGCTTCAGCTCAAACGCATACCTGAGGCATCACGCACCATCAGTGAACATCACCTAATCCCATCCCGGCACCTCACTTGAAACGCGGGTACTCACCCTGTTTACGAGATCCCGACTGTTTCACGTGAAACACACCCTGCCCCCGCAAGCCAGACCCCAACTGTTTCACGTGAAACACATCCCCCCCGTTTCTGCGCTGCCTCTCTTCCCCCTGTCAACCGAAGATCTCTCCGCGCTTGACAACCCGCCACCACCAAACTAGCCTCTCGGCCATGCACCGCCAACCAATCTTTCTCCCCAGGCCTCTTTCCCGTTCCGCCCTCTCAAGGATACAGGACCGGAAGAATCGAAGCCTCCATCGCCAACTCACAGCCCTCCCACCCTCACCCCCGGGACAGTGCACCAGGCCCCACGCTCCCCCAGCCGTCAACCTCACAAGCAACGACTACCTCGGCCTCTCCCACCATCCAGACATCCTGTCCGCCGCCACCCAAGCAGCCAACACCTGGGGTGTCGGCGCCACCGCATCGCGTCTCATCAGCGGAACAAAACGCATCCACAGCGACCTGGAAAACGCCCTGGCCTCCTTCAAAGCCATGCCCAGCGCCCTTGCCTTCCCAACAGGCTTTCAAACGAACCTCGGCGCCCTCCAGGCCCTCGCCACCCTCGGCGTCACCTTCTACTCCGATGAATACAACCACGCTTCCATCGTAGACGCCTGCAAACTCGCCAAAGCCCCAACAAAGATTTTTCGCCACCGCGACATGGATCACCTCCGCCAGCTCCTCCTTCACCACCGCAGTCAGGAAGGAACACCGGTCATCGTCACCGATACCGTGTTCAGCACCACCGGAGCCAAGGCCGATCTCCCAGCCCTCGACGCCCTATCCAGGGAATTCGATGCCCTCCTCGCGGTCGACGAAGCCCACGCCACAGGAGTGATCGGACCCAAGGGCGCCGGCCTCTGCGCCGACACCGCTGTTCGCGCCCCGCTCCAGACAGCCACCCTCAGCAAAGCATTCGGCGCAGCAGGAGGATTCGTCGCCACCACCCCCCCGCTCGCCGACCTGCTCATCAACGAGGCCCGAGCCTTCATCTACACCACCGGCCTCAGTCCCGTCCTCGCGGCGGCGGCCCTCCAGGCCCTTTCCATCATCGAAAGCCCAGAGGGCGCCCGACTTCGTGCCATCCTTCACCAAAACGCCATTCGCCTCGCCTCCGCCCTCCGACACCAGGGCTGGAAAGTCTCCCAAGAAACACACATCGTCGCGGTGATCCTTGGCGATCCTCTCCCCGCCATTCGTGCGGCCCAGGCCCTCGCCCGCAAAGGAGTCTTCGCTCTCCCTTTCAGGCCCCCAACCGTTCCCCAGGGACTCAGCCTTCTCAGGCTCGCGCCCAGCGCAGCCCACGACGAAACCGATATCAACCATGTCATCAATGCCTTTTCGGCCATCAGGGACCGCTTTCTCCCGTCCCGCCCTGGCCGTTGACAAACGGAGAAAACACCATGGCACCCAACCTCCCCCCCTTCCTCCAAGCAGATCATGATCTTCTCGTCTCCCTCGATCGCCAGCATGTCTGGCACCCCTTCACCGCAATGAAGCGCTGGACTGCTTCCGACCCTCTCCTCATCGCCAGCGCAGACGGCGTCTGGCTGGAAGATACCCAGGGAAATCGCTACATCGACGGCGTATCTTCCCTCTGGGTCAATGTCCACGGCCACCGCCATCCCCTCATCGATGAAGCCCTCGCCGCCCAGATCGGACGAATCGCCCACAGCACACTCCTAGGCCTCGGAAACGTCCCATCCGTTCTACTCGCCGCCCGTCTCGCCAAACTCGCCCCAGGACATCTCAACAAAGTCTTTTACTCCGACAACGGCTCAACAGCCGTAGAGGTGGCTCTCAAGCTCGCATACCAATACTGGCAGATCCAGGGGAAGACGGAAAAGAAGGAATTCGTGGCCCTCGCAAATGCCTACCATGGAGACACCCTCGGCTCCGTGAGTGTCGGAGGCATTCCCCTCTTCCACGAGATCTTCCGTCCCCTCCTCTTCCCTGTCCACCGAGTCCCCACCCCCTATTGGTACCGATGTGAACAGGCCCAGGAACCCGCCGCCTGCAGAGACATCTGCCTCAACGCCCTTTCAGACCTCCTGGAACAAAGAGGAGACCGAATCGCCGCCATGGTCATCGAGCCCCTGGTCCAGGGCGCCGCTGGAATGCTCGTCCAACCCGAAGGCTACCTCGCCGGGGTGGAAAAACTCTGCCGAAAACACCAGATCCTCCTCATTTGCGACGAAGTCGCCACGGGGTTCGGCCGTACCGGAACCATGTTCGCCTCGCAGCAGGAATCGGTCACCCCCGACCTCATGGCAATAGCCAAGGGACTCACCGGCGGATACCTGCCCGTGGCAGCCACCCTCACCACAGACGAGATCTTCCAGGCCTTTACCAGTGACGATCCAAAACTTGCCACCTTTTTCCACGGCCACACATACACCGGCAACCCTCTCGGCTGTGCCGCCGCCCTGGCTACCCTGGAAGTCTTCGAGAAAGAAAACACCCTTTCGAGGCTCCAAACCAAAATTCAGAAACTCTCAACACTCCTCGACGACAAGATCCGTCCCCTGGATCACTGTGGGGAAATCCGCCAACGCGGCTTCATGGTGGGCATCGAACTCGTCCATGACAGAGCCACAAAGAAACCCTACGATCCCGCTCTTCTCGTGGGCCAGCGTGTCTGCCAAGACATCCGACGTCACGGCGTCATCCTCCGGCCCCTGGGCGACGTCATCGTGCTCATGCCCCCCCTTGCCATCTCAGAAACCGAACTGGAAATCCTTGTCGAGGCCACGAAAAAATCCATCCTGGCCATCACAGAACCCTAAAGGCAGTCAATCCCTTCGAACAACGCCAACCCCGGAGACATCATGACCGTCAAAGCCGCTCAAACCATCGCCATCGTTGGAACGGACACCGCTGTCGGAAAGACCCTCGTCGCAGGAGCGATTCTCCGTCTCCTGGCCGGCCAGGGCGGGGCCACCCCATTCAAGCCCGCGGAAACCGGCTGTGACCCCACCAGTCCTCCAGACGGTCTCTTCCTTCTCCAATGCGCCAATCTCCCCAAATCTCACCTCGATCAGGTGGTCCCCTTTCGGTTCACCCTTCCAGCCAGCCCCCTGACCGCCTCCGCCAGACAACGGCGCCGCATCGACCAGACCACCGTCATGGAACGATACAGACGCCTGCTCCACCAACCCAGGCCCTGGGTCGTCATGGAGGGAGCCGGCGGTCTCCTCGTACCCTTCGGCGAAGACTGGACCTTTGCCGACCTGCTCGTGGCAATCCGCCCCAAAGTCATCCTTGTCGCCAGAACCGGACTGGGAACCATGAACCACACGTTGCTCACCGCTTCGGAACTGTCACGCCGCGACATCCACGTCCTCGGTCTGGTCTTCAACCAACTCTCTGACGTGCCTGGACCCGAAGAAAAGGAAACCCCGGAAATCATCTCCCGGTTTGCCAACCTTCCAATTTTGGGCCGCATCCCCTACCTGTCGACAAACCAGCGCCTCGACCCGGTCCGAGCAGCCGACATCGCCCTTGCCGCCCTCGACCCTCCCCGCCTATCCAAGCTCCTACGCAGCTAGGTCCGGTCTCTTTCCCTCCATTTTTCGAGACCTATTTCCCAACACAAAACTGTCCAAAAATCTCATCCAGCAAATCTCTTCCCACGCCTTCTCCCAAAACACCCACCAGAGCTCTTTCGGCCCTCGCCAGTTCCGTTCCTGCTACATCCAGCATTCCTCCCACATCCAATGCCCGCCTCACCTCGCCAAGTGCATCCTCAGCCTCCCGCAAAGCCTTCCTCTGGCGCTCCTCCACCACCAACCCCTCTTCCCCAACATCCTTAACAGCCGCTACGACGCGCTTTCGCAGGTCCGACAGCCCCTCCCCGGTCGCTGCGCTTACCTCCACAACCTCCCCGCCAACCCAGGTCCGCCAAGCCTCTACGACACCAAGGTCTGCCTTGTTGACCACCAGCAACCGATCCTTCCCAGACCAGCGGTTCCACATCTCCCTATCCTCGGAACTCGGCCCAGCAGGCCCTTCCACCACCAACAACAACAGATCCGCCCCGGCAACCGCCTCCCTTGCGATCCGTCCCGCTTCCTCCTCCACCTCGTCTCGCGAATCCCTCTCACCCGCCGTGTCCAACAACTCCACCAGGACCCCGGAGAACTCAACCCGCTCAGAAAGATAGTCCCTCGTGGTCCCGGCACGATGATGAACAACCGCCCTGGACCGTCCAATCAACCGATTGAACAGACTCGACTTGCCAACGTTCGCGCGTCCCACCAAAGCCACCCGCACACCGTCGTACACCAGCCGAGCCGCCACCGACTCAGCCAACAGCTCCCTCACCCCATCCTCCAACGCCCGAACCGCCACCATCCTCTCCCTTCTATTCACCAGGAGATCTTCATCTGGAAATTCCAGTTCCGCCTCCAGTTCCACCCGCACCGACCGCAGGATTTCCACCAGATCTCTCACCCTCTTGCCCAGTCCTCCAGCCAAGTTCCCCAAGGCCCCTCTTGCCGCCGCCTCACTACTCGCCTCCACCAGCCGCCTCACGGCTTCCGCCTGACTCAGGTCCAGTTTCCCCCCCAAGAAGGCCCTCAACGTGAATTCGCCCGGGCCCGCAGGTCTCGCTCCCGAAGCAATCACAGCCTGAAACACACGATCCACGACCGCCAGCCCTCCATGACAGTGCAGCTCCACCATGTCCTGCCCCGTATAGGATTTCGGACCGGGAAAGACCACCACAAGAGCCTGATCCAACAGTTCGCCTGTTAATTTGTCTGTAAGCCACACTACTTGCATGGTCCTCGGCGCAGGAATATCCCTTTCGGCCGGCAACAGACTCTGGGCAACGGCCAAAGCCCCTGGTCCCGAAATACGGATCACCGCAACTGCCGCCGGCTGCCTGGCTGTCGCCACGGCCGCAATCGTATCATCCAACGCATCGAACATGAACAGACCCTCTCCTCTCCCCTGGAGCCGGACCGGTCAGTCCCTCACGAAGCGTGATTGAGATACCATTGGTGAATCATGGACAGGATCACGTTGACCAGAATATAGAGGGTCAAACCGGAAGGCAAAAAGAGCATGAAGCCAGTAAACATAATAGGCATCATGTAGGACATCATCTTCGCCTGAGGATTATCGGCGGCAGCCGGCGTCATCCGCTGTTGCACGAACATGGCAGCGCCCATGATCAGGGGCAACACAAAATAGGGGTCTGGCGCAGTGAGGTCATCGATCCAACCAAACAACGGTGCCCGATACAATTCCACCGACGCCATAAGTGCTTGATACCAAGCAATGTAAATCGGCATCTGCAGCAACATGGGCAAACAGCCACCCAGGGGATTTACTTTGTGGCGCTTCATCAGAGCGGCGACCTCCTGCTGATAGCGCACCTTGTCGTCTCCGTACTTCTCCTTCAATGCATCCATCTGTGGCTTGAGCCGTTGCATCTCCTTCATGGACCGCATACTTTTCGTGGTCCAATAGATCGTCGCGAGCTTGATGAGGATCGTTACGAGAATGATGGACAATCCCCAGTTTCCCAAAAACCCGTAGAACCACCGCATGAGCCAGACCATGGGCTTGCCGAGAAACCCAAGAATCCCGAAATCCACAGAATCCACGAAATGCAACGACACCTGCGATTTGCTCTTCGCATCCACGGGATCCGCCGCAGCCAACGAAGAAACCTGCTTTGGTCCCCCAAAAATCACGAACCGATGAACAAACCTCCCTTTGGGAGGAATCACCACCTCTGGGAAATTCAGTTCCGTCCGGATCAATCCCCCTCGTTTCGTCTTCCGCCCGGAAAACCGACACTGAGCCGCATCCTTGAAACCAACCGGCGCCACTGCCAACAAAAAATACTTCTCGTCGATCCCTCCCCAGGAAATCTTCCCCGCAAACACGTTTGTCTTCGCGGGTGTGCGCTGACAGGAACAAGAAGAACAGCCCGCACCACATCCACTCCTCGACTCCGTCCCGGTGATCAATCCATAGCTGCGCTCCTTGACGTCTCCGTTGACTCGACACACCGCCTTGCGCCGCAAGGATACGGGACGAAAGATACTGCGGCCTTTCTCTCCGAAATCCATGGAAGCCACAACCACCCTGAGTCGTTCCTTGAGCCTCTCCTCTCCGAGGTTGCGCAGCTCCACCACCATGTCGCCTGCATAGCTCTCATTCGGCCGGAGCGTGAACGCCTTGATAATCTCTACCCTGCCGGCAGCATCCCGCCATCGGTATCCAAAGTGCCACGACCCGTCCGCGTCCGGATGGACTTGCCCCGATGACCAGACACCCTTCTTGTCCACCACCAGTTCCCACTGCTGCGGCTCTGCGAGCATGATGCCGCTCTGGGGAAACTGCACCTTCAACGGAAGGTTTTCCGCCATCACAGCCCGAACGAGGTTGACCTGTCGGACCGTCTTCGAACCCGTCACCCGCTCTCTGTACTGGGGATCCAGGAGCACGAAACTCTTCAACACCCCTCCATAAGAACTAAACTCGGCCCGATACAAGCGCCCTTCGACCCTTGTTACGACTTCCGGCCCCAGTTTCACCGCAGATACCTTGCGAACTTTTCTTGTCCCCCCGGGTCCGGATCCCTTTCCTCTCCGCCCCCTCCCCGCTTTGGGCCCTCTCCCCTTCTTCCGGCGATACTTCCTGGCGGACTTCGACGGCTCACCTTCCTGCGGAGCAAAATAGCGTGTCCACACGAAGAGCAATCCAACACTCAAAATCACCGCCAACAACAGCCGCTTGGTATCCAACCCAAACCTCCTTGTCTTTCCGGAGAATCCATCTTCCCACGACCGGCCGACTTCCCGCCGATCCCATCTCAAGGCGGATCGAAACCACCGGGATGAAACGGATGGCACCGAAGGACCCTCCAGGCGGCCTTCGCACCCCCCACCACAAAGCCATACTTCTCAAGAGCCTCCACGGCATACTCGGAACAGGTGGGCACGAATCGACAGGATGGCTTTTTGAGCGGAGAGATGTAGCGCTGATAGACACGAACGAGGAAAACGAGAAACCTGACGGGCGACAACCAGGACACCAACAGCTTCAGCCACCTGACTTTTTCCCCGTTCTTTTCATTCTGTCTTCCACAGTCCCCCTCGTTCCCCAGAATCTCTCGAAATCCCTCTTGAGGTCTGCAAAACTCGCCCTGGCCGCTGATCGGCGCCCAATCACGACCAGATCTCCCATCCCCTCGAAAAAATCCAGGTTCCTCCGAAAGATCTCCCTGATGCGCCTCTTGACTCTGTTTCTCACAACCGCTCCCCCAACCCTGCGGCTCACCGTGATTCCCAGTCGACAAGGCACACCTTCATTCTCTAAGAACAGAAAAACAAGCCAGTGCCCCACGTATTTTTGCCCGCGACTTTGGACGCGCAAGAATTCTTCGCGACGACGGAGTCTCCGATCTCCACCGAAGTTCTCGCCATCCGATCGGCCAGGCCCCATGGGACCGACGACCTCACTGCTCCTGCTGCTTCCGCCATACAGTCGGTGCGAGGCGCCATCGGCCCTTCTGCCTGCGCCTCTTGAGGGCCTGCCGCCCTGCTCTCGTCGACATTCTCCGTCGAAAACCATGAGTCCGCACGCGACGTTTCCTATGCGGTTGGTATGTCCTCTTCATAACAGCACCTCACAGTCCCGTCATCACTTCTGCACCGGATTTTCCTCCATTATCTGGACAGAAAACCGATCGTTTTTGGAGTTTTGGCGTTTTACGCTCACTGTCCTACCTTGTCAAGTCGCTTTCAGGTTCATCGGGCGCGGATCGCAGGGTAGGGGCCTTCCCCTGGCACCCAGGCCTCTGGTCCGCTCAAGGATCGCTTGGAGCCATATGAGCACACTGTGGGGACCTTCGCCGAGTCGGGAGTTCCATGCTCCGACCAATCGCCGACTCTGTGACCACCCTGTTTGCCCTACTCCTATCGCCTCCCCCGTCTGTTGCTCACGTGTGGCTCAAAGAGCCACTCGCCCGGTATCGAATAGTCCGAGCAACGCAAAAAGCGAACAGATCCAAGCGAATGCACCAGATCCCATTTCGACGTATCTGACCAGTCATCGATATTTATCAACAGACCACATCAGAAAAACCGCATGCACCAACGCTATGCGCTCTACATCCTCCAAAAACCTTACTCTTGGCCGCTTTACGCCAATAGCAATGCTCCAACCAAACACTGACGCCATCCAGAAACCCCACCACCAAATCATCCAAACAAAAACTCATTGCAAAACAAAAGCTTGCGACCAAAGAAACAATCCAACCGTCCGACAAAGGTCACTGCGCAAAAAAGCCATCCTCTCGAATCCTCAACGATCTCGCAGTGCAAAACACCCGCACAAAAAACGCCTTGAAACTCCAATCGCCCCTGATCAACAATTTTTCAATAGACACGACGGACGGACTCTCTGATCGCGTCTCGTCCCATGATACCCACGAACCTCGTGATCACATTGAGGACCCCAGTAAGACCCGACTGCAGGAAGCCTCAATGGACAGGAACGCCCATGCACAAGCACATGTCCTCGCACCCACATGCTCAATCGGGCCCAAGCAGCACAGAAAGCCTCTGGAACCTCGCACTCGCACGCATCGAGCCAAAAATGAATCCAGCGAACTTTTCACGCTGGTTTTTGCCACTGCGTTGTATCGATGTGACCAACGACTCCATCATCATAGAGTCACCCAATACCTTTATTAAAGACTGGTTCGAGGCCAATTTTCTCAAAGACCTGACGCTCATTCTCGCAGACATCGTGGGTCATCCCCTCAAAGTACGAATCGTATTGGCCCCTTCCAAGACCACGTCTCCACAACACCCCTCCCACCAGTCCACTCTTGCAACGACATCGACCAGTCGTACCAGGTCACGGTCTGCCTCGCCCCCCGCCGGACGGCCCCCTCTGCCGGCACGCTACACGTTCGACACCTTCGTCGTCGGACCATCGAACCAGCTTGCACAGACTGCAGCCCAGGCCGTGGCGCAAGAACCAGGCAGCCGCTACAACATTCTCCTTATCTATGGAGGGGTCGGCCTCGGCAAGACGCATCTTCTCTGCGCCATCGGCAACAAGGTCGTCTCTGCTCATCCCCAATGGAAGGTTCGCTACCTCACAGCCGATCAGTTTAGTACCGAGTTTGTCAAGTCAGTCATGAAAAACGACGACAGAGACTCCTTTCGCAACAAGTATCGAAAGGACTGCGACATTCTCCTCGTAGACGACATTCAATTCCTTGCCGGCAAAGATCGAACGCAGGACGAATTCTTCCACGTGTTCAACGCTCTCTATGAATCCGGCAAACAGATCGTCTTGACATCCGATCGATTTCCACAAGAAATCCCCGGTCTCGAAGACCGTCTGAGAACGAGATTCCAGTGGGGCCTCATCGCGGATATCAAACCACCCGAACTCGAGACAAGGAAAACCATCGTCCAACGCAAAGCCGAACTCGCCCAGGTTCCAATCTCAGAAGAAGTCGCCACGTTCATCGCAGAAAACATCACCGACAACGTCCGCCGACTCGAAGGCGCTCTCATCCGCCTTTCTGCCTATGCAAGACTCCAGGGACAATCCCTCACGTTGGAGTTTACTCGAGAGGCCCTCGATGACTTTCTCAAAAAGGCACCTTCCACGGTCACCATTGACTCCATCCTCAAGGAAACTGCGTCGCAACTCGATGTCAAAGTCTCGGACATCAAGGGTAAACGACGTCATAAAAAGGTCGCTTACGCCAGACAGGTTTCCATGTACCTGTCGCGAAAGCTCACCGACAAGAGTTACCCAGACATCGGCCGAGCCTTTGGAGGGAAAGATCACAGCACTGTGGTGGCCGCAGTCAAAAAAATCGAAAAGCTCCTCACTGAAGACAGCGCCACGAGAACTTCAGTGGACATGCTCGTCAAGAAACTGACCCGACAATGACTCTCGATTTCGTCCTTTCCTCGAAGCGGCGAAAAACTTCCTCACGCCATCCGCTCTCCTCGACAGAAACTGCAGGTCCAGATTCATCGAGTCGCCGTCCATTCCCGTTGCCAGCGAGTCCACGATTTTCCGCTCCAAAGAACTTTCACGACAGCCGCATTCTTTTCTCTAACAATTTTTCTCCGATCAATCCCTGTGAACAAGCTGGGCAAAAGTCTCCCTTTTTATCACAGTTTCCCTGGGGAATTTTTCGCTGCCTTCATCTCGCTGTTGAAAACCACTGTTTCACCACAGCCTATTCAACAAGAATTCGTCTCAACGATTCCTTTATATTTTCATCTCTTTTCTTCCTCCATCCACAGATTATCCAGCCTCCTACAACTACTCTTATAGATTCCTTTTTATTGATCTTGGATCAGAAATCTTTTACCGTCTCATGCTATCAAAAGAGGGAGACTCGACATGAAAATCAAAGTCGAACGCACACCTTTTCTCAAAATTCTAGAAATAGCCAACAACGTGGCCGACAAAAAGAGCCCGATTCCAACGGTTTCAACCGTCCTCGTCCAGGCGGAAGGCGACAAACTGACTTGTTTTGCTACAAACCTTTCAGTGTCCATGAAGGGAACCGTAGAAGCGACCATAGAACGTCCTGGAAAATTGTGTCTTTCAGCAAAAACTCTCTTCGACGTGGTCAAGAGTTTGCCGGAAAACCCTTCTCCTCTCACCATCGAGGCCGAATCCTCAAATCTTGCTACGATTTCCATGGGCAAATCGGTCTTCAAGATTCATGGCATGGAACCGGAGGATTTTCCTTCCATCCCCACTGCCGACAACGCCAAGTTTACCGAACTTCAGGCCGAGGGTCTCGGTGTTCTCATCAGGCGTATATTTTTTAGCATCTCGGTGGAAGAAACGAGACCCCATTTCAATTCCGCCCTTTTGGAGGCCGAGCCTGGCCTGCTGCGCATGGTTTCCACCGACGGGCACCGATTGACCAAGGCAGAAATTTCCATCGAACACGATTTGTCACTCGACAAGGGGATCCTCATCCCTCGTCGTGGCCTCACACAGATACGAAACGTTGCGCAGAGCAGCGAGGGTTCGCTGTCTGTCGCAGTGGCCTCCCCGCATCTCTTCGTCCGTTCCGAGGGGGTGGAACTTGCGGTAAGACTCGTGGATGAGGAGTTTCCGGCATACAGTGATGTCATCCCCACCGATTTGGAAAGAAAGGTCGTTGTCGAGCGAGAAGGGCTCATCGATGCCATTCGTCGCGTCTCTGTCTTGGCCATTGGGGTGACACACGGGATCCGATTTCATCTCGACAAGGGTGTGATGCAGGTGCTAAGTTCCAATCCAGACCTGGGCGATGCGAAAGAGGAACTCGACGTGGACTATGAGGGCGACGATTTTACGGTCGCGTTCAACTCGCGTTATTTTATGGATCTCCTTCCTGAAATGGAAAGTGACGAGGTGATCCTGGAACTTGGAGAAGAACTCGATCCCTGTCTGGTGCAACCGGTGGATGCGACCGATTACGTTGCGGTGATCATGCCCCTTCGGTTCTGAGTTCGGTGTACCTCGATCAACTTTCTCTTTCCCATTGGAGAAATTTTTCCAGTTCGGAGCTGGCACTCTCCAAGGGAGTCAACTTTTTCGTGGGTGACAACGCCCAGGGAAAGACAAACCTGCTCGAGGCGGTCTATTTTCTTGCGCATCTCTCCTCGTTTCGTACGAGACGATCACAGGACTTGATACGAAATGGGGCTGAGCATCTTTCTGTTTCAGCGAAGGTCGTGCGACAACAGCGCCCTCGCAGCGTTCGTGTAGATCTCGTAGGGGGCAGGCGAAAACTTTTCGTCGACGGCCTCGTGACGGCGGATTTAGCGGATTTTCTTGGGAGTCTCACGGTGCTTCTCTTCTCCCCTGGGCAGGTTGAATTGCTCCGCGGATCTCCGGAAAGTCGGAGGCGATTCCTGGATCGAGCTGTCATGCGGCGAAAACCTGCTCATGCCGTGCTCCTCAGGGAGTATCAACACGTCTTGAGGACCAGAAACCGCTGCCTGCGGGATGGGGAGTGGAACCTCGCAGAACTCTATGCATCCAAGATAGCCGAACTAGGTGGCAGAATCGTGGCAGCGAGGTTGGACCTGATCTCAGAGCTTTCTCGACATGTCTCCAGGCTCTATCAGTCGTCGGTCCGATCGGATGACGCGGTGATGTTGCGGTATCATTCCGTCTGGTTGGAGCGCGAGTTGGGCCGGAGGCTCACTGGGGATGAACGTGGGATTTGCCACGAAGTGAGAGATTTTCTCGTTGGTGCATTGGAGAGAACTAGGGAGAGGGAACGAGACAGGAAGCACCAGTTGGTGGGGCCTCAGGCCGATGATCTGGACGTGGCCATCGAGGGTCTTTCTGCGCCCAGGCATGCGTCTCAGGGTCAGATGAGGAGCCTGTTGGCCTCTTTGGTACTCGCGGAGCGAGAGATTCTCCGACAAGAGGGCAGAAAAGCAGTGCTCCTCATCGATGATTTGTCCAGTGAATTGGATGGGGGCAGGAGAAAGGCTCTCATTTCTTATCTGAGGTCTCTTGATGGTCAGGTCCTGGTGACCGGCACTGACTTGGACAGTCTCGCCGGTCTTTCACCTGGACGAGTGTTTCGTGTGACTCGCGGTGAAGTGATCGAGGAAACCGGTCTTTGATGCATGAGGCTGAGAGACCCTCATGGAAAGAAGAATTTTTTGGTCCCGCGTTGACCCTTCGAGGAGAAAAAAACCTTCCGTCGCCATGAGGCAAAGAGAAAAAGAAAAGATGTCGAAACAAAGTGGGGATCGATTGACATAAGTAGGCAAAAATGCTAAAGATATCTATCCTATTGAGGGCCTGATCCAAGGGCTCTTCCCAGTCTTGTCGCCAGATGTCGAGTTGGCGATCCAAGACCAGCGGAAATGAGGCGATACGATGATTCGAGACCAGGAAGGTGCTGGTGGTAAAGTCGAAATGAAGGAGCCGGGGAGGGAGTCGGAAGAGAGGCACGAAACGATCCAGGATGCGGGAGTGATCAACGCCCAGGAGGCCGGCGGCGGCCCGGGCGACGAGAGCGAGGCGCAAGGGGATCGAACCATCGCCTACGATGCTGATTCGGTGCAGGTCCTCGAGGGACTGGAAGGAGTGCGCCAGACCCCGGGCATGTACATAGGTGACACGGATGACGGAACCGGCCTCCATCATTTGGTGTTCGAACTGGTTGACAACTCCGTGGATGAAGCCCTTGCAGGGATATGCACCGAAATCGAGGTGGTCATTCATCGAGACAATTCGGTGACCGTCGGGGACAACGGGCGTGGTATTCCGGTGGGCATGCACAAGGAGCAGGGACGTCCCGCGGCCGAAGTCATCATGACAGTCTTGCACTCGGGCGCCAAGTTTGGGTCGAGCATATACAAGCATTCCGGCGGCCTTCATGGTGTGGGCGTTTCGGTGGTCAATGCGTTGTCTGAATGGCTCAGACTGGAAGTACGCAGGAACGGTGGAATCTATTTTCAAGAGTACCACCGCGGCAAGCCCACCACCGAGTTCAAGCGAGTCGGCAATACGGAAGTGAGTGGAACGAGAATTACGTTTAAGCCTGACCCAGAAATTTTCAAGGTTACCGAGTTTTCCTTTGACATTCTTTCTCGCAGACTTCGAGAGGTCAGCTTCCTCAATGCTGGGTTGGAGATTTCCCTCGAAGACGAGCGAACCGGGCGTTCTCGGGTCTTTCAGTACGAAGGGGGGCTCGTTTCTTACGTTTCGTACCTAGCGAAGAGCCGTAATCCCATACACCAGGGCCCCATCCATATACGAGGGGAGATTCGTACTGAACGAGGTGTGATTGTCGCTGAAGCCGCCTGCCAATGGACATCGAGTGACGAGCAGAGGATCTACTGCTACACCAACAACGTGTTCAACCGGGACGGCGGGACGCACCTGGAAGGTTTTCGGACAGCAGTCACCAGGGTGATCAAGCAATACGGACAAGACAACAAGCTCTTCAAAGACCTCAAGGGCGCCGAGGTCACTGGTGAGGATGTGCGGGTCGGCTTGCTTGCGGTCTTGAGCTTGAAGCATCCCGATCCAAAATTCAATTCGCAGACCAAAGACAGGCTCGTCTCCTCCGACGTCCGGGGCGTCGTCAACAGCCTTGTGGGTCAGGAGTTGGCCCGATTCCTCGAAGAGCATCCCAAGGAAGCCAAACAGATCGTTTTGCGTGCCGTCAACGCCGCAAGGGTTCGAGAAGCGGTGCGCAAGGCAAGGGAGCTGGCCAAACGAAAGGGGACCATCGATTCTCATGGATTGCCGGGAAAGCTCGCTGATTGCCAGGAGCGAGACGCCACGAAGGCCGAGATTTATATCGTCGAAGGAGACAGCGCCGGCGGGTCGGCGAAACAAGGAAGGGATCGGAAATTTCAGGCCATCTTGCCTTTGAGAGGGAAGGTTCTCAATGTTGAGAAGGCCAAGCGAGATCTGAACCGAGTGCTGGGCAGCGATGAACTGGCCACGCTCGTTACGGCACTTGGCACCGGCATTGGACAGGACTTCGACATCGGCAAGTTGCGATACCATACCATCGTTCTCATGACCGATGCAGACGTGGATGGCAGTCACATCCGTACGCTCCTTTTGACGTTTTTTTACCGCATGATGCGAGAGGTGGTAGAGCAGGGTCATCTCTTTATTGCTCAACCGCCGCTCTACCGGATCAAGAAGGGAAAGCAGGTTCGCTATCTCAAGAATGACAAAGACTTCGAAGAGGCGATCCTGGATGCCGGTCTGTCGAACATTTCCATGACCTGTTGTGGCGAAGAACTTACCGGCGAGCCCCTTCGCGCCGTGGTTGCCTCGGCGCGTCGGTATCTTCGGATCTTTCAGACGGTCGGTCAGGTCATCCATCCCCGGGTCGCCAAGAAGATTTCCCGAGGTGAACCACTGACCTACCAGGATTTGCTCGAACGCTCATCAGACGACCTTGTGGCCAAAATTCGCACAATCCTCGAGGCAGAACCGGATCCATTGCGTGATTTGACCATCGAATTGTCGGAGGACGAGGAATTTGGTGGGCATGAGGTCATCTGTTCCTTCCTGGATGCGGGCAGCCGGATAGAACAGACGATTTCCTTCGATATCCTTTCTCAGTGGGAATATCGCGAACTGCTCGAACTGGGAGCGAGATTGGAAAAATTCCAGCCGCCGTACGTGATTCGTTCAGAAAAGGCTCAGCAGACGCTAGAGACCATGGAAGGTCTGGTAGAGTATGTGGATCAACGAGGCCGTAAGGGCGTGACCATCCAGCGATACAAAGGGCTTGGTGAAATGAACCCCGATCAGCTTTGGGAGACTACCATGGATCCGGCAACCAGGACCATGTTGAAGGTCTCGGTGGACGATGCGGAGGAGGCGGAGAGACTCTTCGAGATGCTCATGGGCGAAGGGGTGGAAGCGAGGAGAGAATTCATCCAGGCCAATGCCCTTTCTGTTCGAAATCTGGACGTGTGACTCTTTTCGGGGCGGAAGGTCGTCACGTCGCGCTGCATGATCCCGTTGCGAGCAGGGGTACCTGCCGTCAGAGCGTCAGGCCAGACTTCGTTGAATGTTTTCTGCAATCGCCCTGGCTTTCTTGAGATGAGCGACGGCCTTGTCCTGGTCACCCTGCTGTAGGAAACAGCCCGCGAGAAGGAGGTGTGGTTCTGGTCTTTCGAGTGGAGACCTCGTGGACCGTTGAAGGCTCTCGATGGCTGCCTCGTTTTCACCTTGAAGGATTTGGATCTGTGCCAGACAGTAGGGAAAATACCAGTCTTTCGAATTGATGGCCTCGCAGGCTTCAAAGACAGTTCTTGCATCTTGGATTCGGCCTGCGCGAAAGAGCTGTGAGCCAATGGTGGCGTAGGCGTACAGATCCTCTGCGCTCCAGCCCTCCACCTGAGCCCAGGTCAACTTTCCGAGGAGAAAACCCTGGAGGCGAGAGAGAAGGTCCTTGGATGCCTTCACTTCGGGCTTGGGAAGATTGAGAGGATCTCGGCTTGCCTTGTCCGCGTTTTGAGTCGCCTGCTCAGGCTCCCGTTTCGAAACACTCGTCGAAATTCTGCTGTGCTGGAAGAAAAGTTCCCTGGGATTCATGATGTACCCCTCTCCTTTTTACCGATTTACCGAATGTTCGAGATGATCTGCTGGTGCAGGGAAAACAGGGCCTTGGAGATCTGGGTGACCGTGGACATGAGTTCACGCTTTTTTTGAAGAAGCTGTTGGATCTCCATCTGTTTCATGTTGAAATAGTGATTCCGGTCCGATTTGTCCATTTTCGACACATTGCTCTTGGATTGTCCGTTTTTGCCTTTGTTGACAGTGCTGTCGAGTTCCTTGCTCCACTCCTTCATTTCCTTTTCCGTCTTGTCATCGATCTTGTCCGCTGCAAGTGATGCCAGGCGCATGAGCTTTTCTTCGATGCTCAGGCTCTTGTCACCCAAGATGGACTCGGCCTGGTCCATGAAACTGGGTTCTTCCGGCTGGCCTTCCGTCTCCGGTTTGGCTTGAGCCCCCCCCTTGGCATGCTGTCCCTTGTGGCAGAAAAAGGAGCCCAAATGAGCGAAGTCGTACCCCAGGATTTTCATGGCCTCCGGAAGCACGGCCACTGCGAGAGCTGCAGCGGGGTTGGTGAGGGTGATCAGGCTGCTGAGGAGGCCACCTCCTCCGCCCAGTCCAGAGAGCAGCGAGGATGTGCTTGGATTGCTCAGGAGGGCGGACATGATCCCGCTGAGTGGATCGTTGGAATTGGTTTCCCCGTTCGGGCTGAGCATGGGAAGCATCTGGCCCACCATTTTCATGGCCATTTTTGCGGGACTGTTCATGAAGGGAAGGTTTCCGAGGATGTTCATTGTTCGTTCTCCTTGTTCCGGTCCGTCTTTTCATGCTCGATTCGCCAGGATTATCGGAGCCTCTTTGGAGGTGTTTCCTTCTTTTTGTTCCAGGGTTCCACGGTCTGGTGTTTCTTGGAAGGACTCAAAAAGCCGCACCAAGGCGACCCGGTCCCGGCACGGCAGAGGACAGGCTGTAGTCTCGACTCTGTGACGAGGAAGTCGCGGCGCGACCAGGGCGACGGACCACTGTTGGCCGGCAGGGTTTCAAGCCCAGGGCCTGGCGGCCAGACGCGACGGCCTGTGCGGGGAGCCGTGGTTCGATCAGGTGTCGGACATCATGGCCAGGCGGTCCTGCTGAGTTGAGTTTCTACCGATCGTCTCGAAGAAAGGGTGCGACCGCAGCGGGTTGAGTTGGGCCACTAGTACCAGGTCCGCGTCCAGGGATCGTCTCGAAGAGAGGGCGCGAACGCAGCGGGCGGCTCGAAGAGCCTTGTCAGAGACTCTCTTCAGGGATTGGCTTGAGAGCAACGGGCCCAAAGAAGATTTTGATGATGCTGTCTCGGTGTTTTGCCTTCATCTCTTCGAGGTTTCCAGAAAACATGAGGCAGTAGTTGAGAAAACTGTAAAGGTTTCCCAGCAACGCAATGGTCAGCGAGAGGGCAGGTTGGTCCAGGATTTCTTTCTTTTTGATCCCTTCCTCGAAAGTGGCGACGAAGAAATTGATGAGTTTCCAGTAGACCAAGGCGGATTTTTCAGACGCTTTGTCCGTGTCTGTTTCGAGGTTGATGCGAAAATCGGTAAAGAGGAACTTGAGAAACGCCTCTTTTTCTATCACCATGTCAAAGGTGGCATCGAGAGCTTTGATGAGTCTTTGGGTGGGAGACTCAATGCTGGAAGTCTTTCTTTTGAGTCGTGAGAAATATTCTTCCAAAACATCCTCGATGAGAGAATGATAGATGTCTTCCTTGCTCTCGAAATGGCGATAGATGGAGGCGACGGAGAACTCGGATCGTTCTGCGATGTCTTGAATCGTGGAGCGGCGAAATCCTTTCTCCGCGAAGACTTCACAGGCAGACTCGAGAATTTCCTTTCTGTGGCGAATGCGTTCTCTTTCGCGTCTGGATACTTTTTTTTGTGCCATGACATCGTCCCTGAAAAGCGTCCGATTTTCCACCGATTTGGATGGAACAGTGGATTGATTGCTGATTTTTGCAGTCTGACGAAATGATGCTCGTTCGTCAAGGATCTTGACGGGATCACCCGTGGTGAGGGCCTTTTGGCCGGGCCGGTTTCCTGCGGGATCTGGGAACAGGGCGGTCGCAAAGGAAAGGACGGCTTGCCCTCGGATCGCGGGCGTCTCGCTGAAGGATCACCACGCGGAACGTGAGCGCATTGTGGACGACATGCGCCGAGTCGAGAGTTTTCTTCCAGTTCGAAATCTGGTCCGTCGGCTGCTCTCCCAACAGGTCGTGGAAGGGCGTCTTGACTTGGCACAAGATTTCACCCACGCTCGTATGATAAGAAAAATCGACGCAAAATCCGCTGGAAGAGTGCTGGGGTTCGATTTTCCATGTGCGAATTTGGTGAGGAACCGTTCGGGAGAGACAACGGGGGGGCACAGATGCACAAAGCAATGAAGAAATCTCTGATCTTGGCGCTTGGCGTGGTTCTTGGCGCGGTATTTTTGAAAGGATGTCAGTGCAATCCAGCACATACCTGCGACGTTGCCGCAGATTGTCTTGGTCAGTATTGGGAAGCGGGTGACTGCACAGAGGAGGATGGGTATTGGGTCTGCTCGGATCATCGTTGCGAGGCCCGTTGTGGAAAACTCATCTGTGAGTCGTCATTCGACTGCTTGCAGCTTTCCTGGCCGGACGACATGGGCTGTGACAGCGCCGACGGGGTATGGGACTGCGTCAACGGTGACTGCATGGCGTTTTGCAACGACCCGCAGTGTGAGCAGGACAGCGACTGTGCATCGAAGGCCTGGCCACCCGACGCAGGGTGCTCGCAGGAAGAAGGTCGATGGACTTGTTGGCGAGGTGCCTGCACCGCCACTTGTGTCCCCCCTTGCGAGAGCCCGGAAGATTGTGCGTCTTCCCGGTGGCGGGAGGATTGTTCGGGGCATTGGGACTGTGTCTCGGGCGACTGCACCGAGGTTTGCGACGAGACGAGCTGTGGCGACGACCAATGCAACGCAGTGGGTGGCGAGACCCGGGCGAGTTGTCCCCAAGATTGTGGCATCGTCTGTGTCCTGGCCATGGATTGTACAGGATCTCGTTGGGACCTGGACTGTGACGGCCATTGGGATTGTATAGACACCGTCTGTGTGGGAGTATGCGACTACGGCTCGTGCGGAGACGGAGTCTGTGACAACAACCAGGGTGAAAGCAGACAATCCTGCCCAACGGACTGCATGACCGACTGCCAGGCTCCCTCGGACTGTGTCCATCGTGACTGGACCAAGCTCTGCCAGGGTGTCTGGGTCTGCTCCTTCGATGGTTGCGAAGAATTCTGTGACAGCAATCATTGTGGAGACGGGGTCTGTTCTCCAAACGTCGGAGAGTCGGGAGCCTCCTGTTACAAGGATTGTCATGCCGGGGCATGTAACCAGGTCGCAGATTGTATAGGGCGTGACTGGCTGGGGGATTGTCCGGGACATTGGTCCTGTGATGCAGCCAGTGGTTCTTGTAGGGAAAGCTGTGATATACAAAGCTGTGGGGACGGCCACTGTGACTTCCAAGGGGGCGAGGATGCAAACAGTTGCCCCAATGACTGCGATGCCTACCGCTGCCTGACGGATTCGGATTGTTCGGAGCAGGCAGTTCCGGAAGGATGCAGCAGCTTTTCCTGTGTGAGGAAGGTCTGTTGGCCGTTGTGCCCCTAAGGCTGTGTCCCTGGTTCGATGTCCTGCGGCCGGACTGCTTGCCTGACAAATGCGCCACTGAACCGACAGACGACAGGGGAAGGGGGGAACCGTTTTCTCGTCGGTCGTACCGACTGGAAGGATATATGATGTTTTCAACGGCGGGGACTGCGAACCATTTCCCTGTCGACCGGACTCAAAGGATATGTCATGGTGAAAGAAAGTGAATTTCTGAAAGTGAGTAGCGAGAGACGATGAAAATCTTGATGGGCTTGATGCTCCTCGGCTCCCTGTTCGGGTTCCTCTATTGGGTGGGACGTGACATCGAGCCGGTGGAAGGTGGGTGAGGCAAGGGTTTTGCGTCCGCGTGCCGGGCGCCGGATTCCGAGGACAGGGACTGACCAGGCGGGAAGCTCAAGCAACGGGCAATGGGGTTTCTTGTTTCGAAGCATCCAGGGGGATTCTATTCTGAACCATCCAACGGGGGGTCTTGTTTTTGTCCCTGGTCTTTTCCGGCTAAAGTGTCAGAGTCGCTGTCAGCCAGCAGCTCCTGGGCGGAAAGTGGGGTCATGGTTGCTCCCGTGATGCCGTAGATGAGCGAAATCACCGGATTGAGGAGGTTGAGGAAGGCGAAGGGCAGGTACGAGACCGTCGCCACCCCTAGGGTTGCGGACATGAATGCACCGCCTGAATTCCAGGGAACGAGGGATGACGTCAAGGTGCCGGCGTCCTCGAGACAGCGTGAAAGATTCTTTGGCGCCAGCCCGAAGCGCCGGAAGGCCGGTCGATACATTCGGCCTGGAATGACAATGGCCATGTACTGGTCGCCTGCCACGACATTCATTCCCACGCAGGACGCAAGCGTGGCCGCCACGAGCGAGCCTCGGCCCCGAACAAGGGTGAGGACCGCTTCGGTGAGGCGCCCGAGCAGTCCGGATCGTTCCATGGATCCGCCAAAGGCGAGGGCGCAGAGGATGAGTCCCACGGTTTCCATCATGGGCACGAGGCCGCCGCGTGAAAAGAGCTCGTCTACTGCCGGTACCGACGTGGCACAATGATACCCGGATTGGGCTGCCGCCAGAATTTCGCCCATGCCTGCTCCCTGCCCGACAGCCGCGAAGAGGGCTCCAAGCAAGGCGCCGCCGAAGAGGGCCGGCAGAGCTGGCACCTTCAAGATGACCATTGCAATGACAGCGGCAGGAGCCAAGAGCAAGACCGGGTGGATCCAAAAGCTTCGATGGATCGTATGGAGCATGGGCCCTACGCTGGAGGGTTGGGCAGCATGCGAACCTTCGACGAATCCGAGCACGGTGTATGCCGCCAGAGCCAGAAGCAGGGCAGGGCCGGTGGTGTAGATCATGTGTCGGACGTGGGAGAAGAGGTCGGTGCCGGCCACGGCGGGGGCCAAGTTTGTGGTGTCGGACAAAGGCGACATCTTGTCCCCAAAGTAGGCGCCCGAAATCACGGCACCTGCAGTCATGGCGGGGGGCATTCCCAGGCCCGAGCCGATTCCCATGAGAGCCACACCGACGGTACCGGCGGTGGACCAACTGCTGCCGGTGGCGAGGGAAACCACGGCGGAACTGAGGCAAGCAGCGGGAAGAAAGAGTTTGGGAGTCAGGATTTTGAGTCCGTAGACCACCAACGTGGGGACGATTCCTCCGAGAATCCAAAGGCCTACGAGAATGCCCACCATCATCAAGATGAGCACCGCCGGGAGGGCCATTTCGATGGCGCCCGAGATGCCCTGGATGCTCTGCTTCCAAGGAATGCCGAGGAATTTGGCCAGGGCCACCACCACAGCGGTGGATGCAATGAGTGCTTGATGCGGCGGTGCATGATAGAGCATGACGGTTGCGCCCAGGGAGACAATGAGAAAAAAAACCGGGGCCAAAGCAGCCCAAAGAGGAATGCGGCGTTTTGTTGAATCACGTTTTGACATGGCAGCGACTATAGAGCAGGCAGGCCAGGACCTCAACCGGCGCAGGGCTTGGCTTCGATATGGATCGGAAGGAACGGTTCGTTCGAAAGGCCCGGTTTCTTGACGACTTTTCAGGCGAAAGGTACTTGTCGAAAAAAGACGGGAGTGGTTTTGGATGGACGAGTCGAGGATAGAGACGAACTGGGGACCGAAGAGTCCGGCTGTTTTGAGAGTTCGCCAGATTCAGATTTCCATTTTGAAGGGATCCAATCAAGGCGCCGTCTATCTCCTGGGATCTTCTGTGATTCGGGTGGGCAAATCACCGGACAACGACATCGTCTTGCCCGATGCCACAGTATCCCGTCGGCACCTGAGGTTGGTTCGTACGGTGCGCGGATGCCTCGTCGAGGATCTTGGATCCACCAACGGAACCTTGCTGGATGGAAGTTCGATCCGGCAGGGCTATGCGAGATCTGGATCGGTGATTCAGGCTGGTGACGTGGTGATGGAACTGCGGTGGCGGTGGATTGAGCCGGCGTTGGGCACCGAGGCTCCTCCCGAGGATTTCCCCTTGGTGGCAGCGAGCGATTCCATGCGCCGGGTCGTGGAAGCCGTGCGATTCGTGCAGGGCCTTCGTTGTCCAGTGGCGCTCGTTGGAGAACAGGGCACCGGTCGACGGAGTTTGGTCGATTGGATGCTGGCACTGCAGAGCGACAGGATTCGCGTGGTCCACATAGAAGCCCATCGGTACCGGAGGATGAGGGACCAGGTCCCGGCCAGAGCCGAACTGAGATCGGCGGTGTCATCGAGCGATGCCGTGGTCCTGGTGGAGCCCTGGCTCCTGCCGCCGACGATGCAGAGCGAATTGTTCAAGGTCATCGAGGAGAGAGTGCTGCTCACCGAGCGCATGAGTGCGGACGGGGGCGCAGCGCCCCCGTTGAGGGTGGTCTCCATCTTGTCGGAAGACCCCAGGGATCTTTCCAGCAGAGGTCAATGGGACCAGCGCCTCGGGGACTACTTGTCGAGTGCCGTGGTAGGAGTGCCCCCGTTGCGCCAGAGGAAACGGGATATGGAAGCAGGGGTCACGAGCCTTCTCAAGGATCGGTCCGAGAGGGTGTCGTCGAGTCTGGATGACGCATTTTTGCATGCCCGCGACTGGATGGTGGCGGTGCTGTCGAGAATGACGCTTTCTAGGAACTGGTGGGATCTGACCGAGTTCGTGAGCGCCGCACTGGAGACTGGCCTGGCCCATTTGGGTGGCGACCCGCTTTCGGGAAATGTCCTGGCCAGGCCACTGTCGGAAGGGATGCCCTATCGTGATTGGAAGGCCATGTGGGTAGCCGAAGCAGAGGCGCGGTACTTGTCCTGGGTCCTGGAGCGCTCACGCGGCAATGTTTCTGCTGCGGCTCGGGCCGCGGGTATGGACAGAAAACACTTGGCGAGACTGGCGAGGCGTCATGGCCTATTGCCTGCGCGGAGAAAGAGCGGTAGGGGAGGGCTGAAATCATCTGCGCAGACCATCGGTGGAGACGATCGACAACGTCACGACGCCTCCAAGGAGGAAACTGAGAAATGAAGGACAAGACTGGGGCTTTCGCGGTTTTCGGGGGGGCCACACCTTTTCTGGACAGAGACAAGGAAGTGGCGACGTTGGATGCCTGGTGGAGTGATGCACGTGAAGAGGGTCGTGCACTGAGTTTTGCGGTTTTGGGGAGTCAGGGTGTGGGCAAGTCACGCCTTGTATGGGAATGGATCCAGTCTCTGGAGAAGAGGCATCCAGAGTATCGGGTTTTCGTCGTTCCGGCAGAAGAAGGCCAAGGAGCCTATATGCTCTGGCGCAGGTACCTTCTGGAGCGATTCGGGCTCGCCGGCCTATCTGATAAGGAGCGTGCCAAGGCGATTTTGCGCGAGCAGGTGGGAGAAGTTTTCTCTGATCGGAGGATGACGGAAATCCTCCATTTTCTCGGCGGGTTCGTTGGTCTTCAATATCGCGACAATCCGTTCCTGCGGGCCATAGTGGCCGATGAAGTACAGCACGAGCAGCTTGCGCGGACAGTCCTGCGTCGTTTCGTGCAGCAAGACGCGAGGCGTAAGCCGATGGTGATCGTGTTCGAAGATCTGCAGCTTGCCGACTCGGCGTCGCTGGGTCTGCTCGACGAACTGGCTCGAGATCCCATCGAAGCACCGTTGATTCTGGTGGCGGTGGGTCGCTCCGAAATGCTGGCCAAGTGGCCGGAAGGATCCTTGGCGGCCTGGCATCGTTTGGATGTTCCCTGCCTGGATGTCGAGACGGGAGGGAAGCTCGTTCGCGCGATTCTCCACAAGGTGGAAAACGTCCCGGCCGGTCTGGTGGACAGTGCCGTGGCCATGACAGGAGGAAACCCGCATTTCATCGAAGAACTGCTCAGATTGCTGGTGGCCCAAGGTATCGTGGAGCAGGGTGAGACATGGAAGATCCACATGGACCGCTTTGCGCGGCTGCGGATCCCAATGTCCGTGGAGGAGGCGGTTCAAGCGAGACTCGCGGCGCTCCAGCCGAGCGAGCGGCTCTTGCTGGAAATGGCTTCGGCGGTGGGCCAGGTCTTTTGGATGGGTGCGATCACGGCACTCTACAGACTCGACAGGTTGGAGGACGACCCAGAGAAGTCCTGGCTCAAGCCAGAACCGCTTCGTTGGATTCAGGAGACCCTGGATGGCCTGGTTCAGCGCGAGTATCTTGCCAGGATGCCGGACTCCTGGCTCGTGGGAGAGGCAGAGTACGCCTTCAACCACAACCTCGAATATCGCACGATTGCCTCCTCAGTAGACGGCCCGCGCGCGAAACGATGGCATCTCATCGCTGCCCAGTGGTTGGAGGGCAGACTCAAGGACGGCAGTGAGGAACAGTTCGAGGCGCTCGCCGCTCACTATGAGAAAGGCGGCCAGGACCGCAAGGCCGCTTTCTACTATTTCAAGGCGGCCGACAGCGCCAGGGCCCGTTTTGCCAATGCCAAGGCTGAGAGCCTCTATCGCCGCGGCCTGGGCCTTTTGGATGAGCACGACTGCATCTCGAAAATGGATGCTCTTCATAACCTGGGTGATGTCTGTTCTCTGGTGGGCAAGAGTCAGGAAGCCCTGGATGCGTTTCGGACCATGCTCCACTGTGCGTATCTGGTGGACAACCGTGCAAAGGGGGGAGCGGCACTGGGGAGAATAGCCAGGATCTATCGGAGGATGGATCAGTATCAAGAAGCCATGGAGCGGTACCGCGCAGCCGAAGAACTCTTCGAGACCAGTGGGGATCTTAGAGGCGTGGCCGCTTGTCTCGACGATATGGGCAAGGTGCGGTGGAAGCAAGGCAGTTTTTCCGAGGCGATTTCGTTTCACACCAGGGCGCTGGAACTACGCGAAAGACTCGGAGACCTGCGATCCATGGCCTTTACCTTGGGCAACCTGGGCGCGGTGTACCACGACAGTGGGCGGTTTCATGATGCTCTCGATTTTTTTCAGCGTTCCCTCAAGCTGTATGAAGGAAATGCGGATCGTCAGGGCGTCGTCCACATCGCCGCCCAGTTGGGCGCGGTTTGGCTGGATCTGGGGGAGACGGATCGGGCCCTCAGGATTTGGAAGGAGGCGCTCGATGAGGCGGCAAAGATCGGAGACAGGCTCCAGCAGGCCTATCTGTTGGCGAATCTTGGTCAAGGCCGTAAGGCGCAGGGGGACCTGGATGGCGCCGTCTCTTCGTTCGAGTCTGCGGTGAGTATAGCCAGGGAATTGGGCGACAAGTCCCTGCTGGCCGAAACCCTGCGCAGGAAGGGGCTCGTTTTGGCAAATTTGGGCCGTCTGTCGGAGGCCTCCTCCCATCTCAAGGAGGCCCTGGACCTGGCGCGTCAAAGCGGAAGCCGACCCCAGGAGGCAGCGGCCCTGAGAGGTCTGGGGCAGGTGGACCTGGCAAGAAAACTCTATCCCGAGGCCGAAGAGCGCCTCCTCGAGGCCCTGTCGCGGTTCGAGGGCCTTGGTCACAAACTCGAGGAAGCCGCCACCTGTGAAGTGTTGGCCGAGTATTACGACGAGATGGGAGAACCGGACAAGGCGGACAGCTACCGGAAGAAGAATCGTACCATCCGGGCGGCGCTCACCGAAGCCGCCACTCAAGTGGGCAGCAAGGCGACGGATGCCGGCGGAGATATCGACGTCCATGTGGACGAGTGAGACTTAGTCCAGTCTGCGCCGAGCAGACAACCAATCGAGCACATCTGCGGCGGAATCGAGCGTTTTCGAGTCTCGTGCCTCTCGGTGACAGTCTTCGCTCTGTTTGCAGAGGGGCAGGACATCCTGTTTTTGGAGACCCAGGTCTGCGATGGTCCAGAGAGAGATTTTCGGCGAGGTTGTCTGGTGGGCTATGTCTTTATTTGTCGTGCCTGGTGGCTCCTGGGCGACACAGAGCAGCGCGGGCGTCTGGATCTGCCAGGTCCAAGTCGTTTGCCAGGCCCGTTTCCGGGCCAGCAGTCCTGCCTGCGTGACGGAAAAGGGGCCCTGGGCCCCGGTGATGAAGGGCCAGTCCAGGGCCTGCGCAACGGCGGGGCCGGTGATCCCCCGGTGCCAGCGGCCGCCTTGGTCTCCGGCCACCACCAGGTCGGCTTGCAGCTTTTGCACCCCAGCGGCCAGGAGGCGGGCCAGTCCGGCCGTTGCCAGGGGGCCGGAAATCGGCGAAACGATGCGGATGAGTCGGTCGAAGGGCCACTGTCCCAAGGCCGCCATGAGGGGATCGGCCGCTTGAGTGCCGCAGCACAGAATCACGCGTTTCTTGGCTGGCAGGTTCAATGCCGCGTTTTTGGCGGGCTCCAGGAAATCGAGCAACACGTCGATGGCAGGGCCGTCGGGACCGGGTTCGGGACCTGCCAGGAGGACGAGCGTGTCGATCGATCCGGGTAAAGTCGGGTCCTGGGTTGCAAGGGGCGTTTGATCAGTCTCTGTGGAGGAAGCCCGAAAATGAAGCGTTGGAGACTCCTCTGCCTGTCCTTTTTGGTCCAAGGCCGGGGCCAAGGTCACAAGTTCCTCCAGGAGGTTGGTCGGGTCCTCGGAGATTCGGGCCTCGGCGTGGAAAGGGAACCCTTCATGGCGGTGGGAAACCCAGAGCAGATGCGCCGCCCGCGACAGGTTCGAAAGTCTGCGGGCGGAAGGTGACGCATCGAAGAGTATCACCGTCCTTGCCCAAGGCGAGGCCGGCTCGCTGCCCACTGCGTTTTCGCGGCTGTCGCTCCTCAATTCGTCGAGTTCATCGTCCGGCGGTGTGCCAGCCACGTCCGCACCGAGTCGCTTGGCCAGTAGGAGGAGACGATCCCTGGTTTTTGGTGCCGGGGCCTGGTTCGACCAGGCCAGGAGCAGGTCGGATCTCGGCTGGGGCAAGATGGGCGCGCTTTTTGGTCTGGCAACGAGTCGGCGCAGCGTGGTCTTGGGTGACAAGACCACCACCTCGGCATCGTCGCTGCTTTCATTTGCGGCCGGCCTGCTGTGGCCGGGGGCAGCCAGGATCACCAGGGGACGATCCATTTCCCCGAGGTGATAGACCTTGCTCGTGTCATGGAAACGCGAAAAGACCCGGGCTGGCCAGGGATGCTGCTCCAGGTCCAAAACGGGGTGGACGAGCATGGGTGCAGAGAGCGCCGCGCCGCATCCCAGCGCCACATCTCGGCAGCCGGGGGTATCTGCAAACACCAACAGGGAAGGAGGCAGTCGATTCGTAGCAGCGAGCACCGCTGCGCCGTGACTGTCGAAGCTGGCAGGAGCGGACAGGGATGGATGGGAGAGTAAAATGACCTTGTCAGCTCCATGGCGGGAGATCGTGGCCACGATGTCGTCTTCGCCATAGACGGGAGGCTCCACCGTGGGCATCACGGCATAGAGGGTCGCTCCCAGGCTGGAAGCTACTCGACGCATGGAGGAAAGCACATCCAGGCAGGCCGGATCGGCACGCTCATCCATGGTCTCGATGTAGACTAAGATGTTTGCCACGAGGTCTCAGTGCTCCAAGCGCCAAGAGTTTTCGGCCAGTCTCTATCGCCCATACGGCAGCGAGACTATCTCGGGGCGGCTTTTCCCGTCAAGGTTTTCACTGGGCCAGGAGAGCGACTGCATCTGTGCGATTGATTGGACAGACAGGGTGGTTTTGGGCGGATGTTCGTTTCCGCAACGAGAGGGGAGGCGGGATCCTTGTTTGCCAGAAAACAAGCTGCCAAAAAATGATACGGTGATACGGCCTGTAGAATGCTTCCGGCCGACGTTTCTCTGTGGACCAATGCGATCGGCGTGGTATGATACCGACCTGAAAAACCGTCATGTCCGACTGCAAGCGACCTCGCAGTGGTTGTTTGGACCCACCGGCAAGATGTCAGCCGGATCCGTCGTTGGAGCGCCGGGCTTTCCTGGAGGACCGAGATGACACAGTTTGATCGCGTGATCCTTTTTGCTCTGGCCGCGCCCTTGCTCGTGGGGGCAGGCTGCCTCAAAGAGACCCAAGTTTCCCCTGTGGGGGATCAAGACGTCAAGATCACCTTCATCCACACGGCGGACTGGCATTCACGCCTGCTGCCCTACAATTTGCAGGTGAGCATCACGGATCAAGCGTTGGGGTTGATGACCAAGAGCAGCGGCCCCACTTCGGTGGGCGGCGCAGCCCGGGCCGCTACGGTGATCAAGCGGATTCGCTCCGCTGGAGGCCGAATCGTTCATATCGATTCAGGGGATGTGTTTCAGGGAGCACCGATTTTCAACGAGTTCGACGGAGAGGTGGAATTCAAAATCTACACGCAACTCGGTGTGGATGCCATGGCGATCGGCAACCATGAATTCGATATGGGCGTGGCCAATCTGGTACAGAAGGCCAAGCAATTTGCCCGGTTTCCACTCCTTGCGGCCAATTACGATATCGAGAACCCCAACGTGCCAGGCGCCAGCGAACTGGCCAGCATCGCGCATCCTTATGTCATTTTGAACAAGGAAGGTGTCAAGATAGGTGTCATTGGTCTGGGTTGCCTCAGTTCGATCGTATCACTTTATTACGGCGGCAATTCCCTGGGGGCGACTCCCCTGGAAACCGTGCGGCGCACGCAGTTCTGGGTGGATTTTCTCCGGCCTCAGGTGGACGTCATCGTGGTGGTTTCCCACCTCGGGCTGAGGGGCGAAAAGAGGATGACCCGGGGGGACGAACTGGACCTCGAGGTGGATTGTCCCGATGGCAACTGCCCGGAGTATCACACCTGTCCCATCATCGAGCGCCTCGTGGGAGACGAGCAGGTCATTCGGTACACCAATGGGATCGACGTCGTGTTCGGCGGACATTTGCACATTGTGCTCGATCCCCCGGAGGTGATTCAGGATTGCAACCCTGATCCCTCTTGTCTCGACAGCGAGCACGGCAAGGAGATTTTGGATCATCTGGCCGAACTGGGCTGTTATTGCTATCCAGAGGGCAATCCAAAGTACGATCCAGACTGCAAGCCCATCCATCGCCGGGTCCCCCTGGTGCATTCCGGGGCGTTCCTCAAGTATGTGGGCCAACTCGACACGGTCTTCCACAAGCCGGCCAAACCAGAGCCTCCCCAAGGGGTGGACTGCAACGCCAATCCCGACAACGGCCAATGCAAGCAGTACCACAGAGAGCTGGTGCAGTGGGTGACCAACGGCCTGGAACTGGCCTCGCATCGGTATATATTGCATCCGGTAGACGAGCGCATCACCCCGGACCAGTTCGACGGAGACATGCAGCGCCTGCTGCAGCCATACACGTTGTATATGAATAGAAAGCTGCAGCTTGGGCGGGTGATCGCCTTTGCGCCGCGCAAGATACGACGCTTTGCCACGGGCCACGGGGATTCGGCCTTGGGTGACATCGTGGCCACGTCCATGCAAACTCGAAACAGGGTGGAGGCGCATTTCGCCATCACCAACACGTTGGGCATCCGAGCCGATTTCGAGCCGGGCCCCATCACCGTGGACATCATGTACAACGTGTTTCCCTTCGAAAACACCATCACCACCATGACGCTCTCCGGCGCGGAGGTCTACGACTTGATGGACTATATCGCGCTGCGATCCGCGCGCCGGGGATGCAGTCCCCAGGCCCAGGTTTCAGGCGTCACTGCGCTGCTCAATTGTAATGAGTCCAGTTCAGACCCTTATGGTGAGCGAGCCTTCCGTGTGACCATCGGAGGCAGTCGGCTCTCGGACCCGTCTCAGTACGGAGTGGATCAGGAAGGCAATGCACTCTGCCAGGCCGATGGATTCGATGCCTGTACGCCGGCGTCAGACCCGGTTTGCGTGGACCTGGCTCGATGTGCCGGGGACGTGGAAGGCGCCTGTCCTTCTCCAGCGCCCCAGCAGCCCGATCCGCCCTGTTGCAACTGGCGCAATCAGCCAATCCAGCCCTGTCCCGATGGCCACAGTCCCGGCGATGGCTTTTGTTGTCCGCCTGGGGAACTCTGCACGCCAGTCGGATGTGGCATGCCCGTGGCCAGGTATGCGTCGTATAAGCTTGCGGCCAATGACTACATCGCCCACGGAGGATCCGGGTTTACCACGTTGGAGCACAACACCACGCAGTTCGATACGGGCGTGTCCCTCCGCGACGCCGTGATCGACTATGTTTTTACGCATTACGAGGCCTGCGGAAAAGACGAGACGAACATGAAGCTCTGCGTGGAGAGCATGACCCAGTTTTTCCGCAACGACTGTGCCTATCTGAGCGGCGCAGACAGGGACGACTGCGAGGCGCAGGCCGCCGGTCGGGCCGAGGACCTCTGCGATGAACTGCCCTGCGTGACGCAGAGGGAGGACGGCCGGATCGAGCGGATTTTCCCCACGAAGTGAGAGGTCGCCGATGAAATGGTTTTGGATGCTTGTGGCCGTTGCAGTGCTTTCCTCCCCGGGTTGCGTGACGAAAAGAGTGGACCTGAGGCGGGAGTTGGGAGCGTTCGACGTGGAGATCGTCACCACACCCCAGGGCTGCCGGGCAGACGAGCAAGACCCCTGTCCCTATTCCACCGACCCGGTCACCATTTCCGTGACCATCAAGGCGTTGCGACCCGACGGATCCATCGATACAGACTTCAACGATGCCGTGGCGATCAGCCTCGTGCCTGCGGGCATGTGGCCACAGGACGCTCAGGGTGTGTACCCATCGCCCGGAGGTCAACAGGTTCTCATGGTGACCTTGAATCAGGGTGTGGTGGAAAACTATTCGGTGCCTTTTCGCTCTGCATTCGGCAGGGTGCAGCTCATCGTCGAAGACATCGGCTATCGGCCCCGCCAGGTGTCCAATGAGTGCCTCGCCAATGGGGTCGACTGCCCGGCCTGCTGGCAAGGGGGATCTGGACTCCTTCCTTTAGGGTGTTTCAACCAGGACGACGACAATCCTGCCGCCGGGACCGGGGCGGTGGGCGTGTCGCGGGATCTCTTTTTCGACAATCCCAGGGTGGCGGACCTGCAGCGGGTCGATGAATTCCACATCGATGAATCTCCCCTGGCTGGATTTCGCGTGGAAGTAGACGGCGACGATCCATTGGAGTTTTCCGACCTGTCGGATTGCATCGACGGCCAGGGTGACGTCCGCCAGCTCCTGGTGGTGACCGCAGTGACCAATTCCGGGTTCTACGTCACCGACGTCTGCAACAACGGCGGTCCTGCCCTGGCCCCGGACACATGGCGAGAGTTTGGATCGATCTACGCGTTCAACTTCAATTCTCCAGAGGGCCTGCGCACCGGAGACTGTTTGCTCTGGTTCCAAGGGGGGCAGGACGATTTCTACGGATTTACCGAGTTGAAGAACCCCGCCTGGTCGGATCCAGTCTGCGCCCCGGACCAGTCAGGTTGCATGCCCGCCTGTACGGCCTTTCTCCCGGAACCGGCGGTTTTGGATGCTGCCACCATCAACGACGATTTGTCCATGGAAGAGCTGGAATCCTCGCTGGTGGCCGTGCAAGACGGCGTGGTCGGGCGGATGGAGATCTGTGACAAGAACGACAACGGCCAGATCGACTTCGACAACCAGGAAGAAAACGACTGCAAGCGCAGTTGCGACAGGGACCCGAGCTGTTGGGTCTACGAATCCTATACCGACTATTTCCAGTTCACAGTCAATGTGGATGGGGCGGAAGTCGCCGTGACCCTTCAGGGCGTGGTGGCCTTCGACCCCAGAGATCACCAGGGACAGCCGATTTCATACGTGGCGGGCACGCTCAAGCACCTGTCGTTCGGCGGTCCTCCCTGGATCGTGATGCCAAGAAACAGCGACGATTTTCGAGAGTAGCCGAGAGCGGTCCTGTCCGATCGCGCTCGTTCCCACAAGGAGGTGATTCGTGCTCACGACACGTGCTTGGAGGCTTGGCCTGGCGGCTGCGTTGCTTTTGTCGAGCAGCAGAGCCTGGGCGGGAGACTTCGTGGACACCCGGTTGACGTTCACGTTCGGTGACGACAATTTCATGGCGGACGCTGGCGAAACCATGGTCGACAGCCCGAAAATCGGGTTTGGAGACAGGCCGGGATACAAACTCTTCTTCGACGCCCTCGACAGCCAGTACGCAGGTCGGGAAAACCTGCTGCACCTGGTGCTCTACAAGAAGATGCCGGGTTTCGTCACTGGGCTTTCCACCGAGGCGGCCATCGTGGTCAAGGCGGACTTTTCGGATGCCAGGAACATCGGTTTTCTGGATGACGGTACGTACCTGCGAATGACCTACGATTTTAGCCGGGGCGCTTCTCCCAACGGCGTCAAACTGGACGTCACGATGTTTCCGTTCTCCACGGATCGTTTCCGCGTGGGGTATTTGTATTCGCTGACCTGGGGTGGTTCGAAGATTTTCCCCGGCGCAAAGAACAACCTGACACCAGGTCTCAAAGTCGCGGTCAAGTGGCATGGCGGCTATGCCTTTGCCGGCATGAAGACGGCCAGGATCCTGACCAATCCACAACCGGGAAACAACGGAGAGACGAGCACCGGGCGCGAGGCGGAAACTTTCTACGGGGTCCTGGGCGGCGTGGGCCAGGAGTTGCCCGGGCGACTGCGAATCGAAATGTCGGCAGGGTATTTCCAGATGGGGCAAAACCCCAATAATGGAGTCGAGGGCGAGCTGGTGCAGACCTATGGCGTCTCTGCGCGCATCTCCCAGCACAAGGGCATGCCCATTGGCATCAGTGCCGATCTGCGGCTCTACCGGACCGACGCGGAATTTATCGAGTCTTTGGCACACAAGGAAAAATACGGCCCGGGCTTTTCATACCAGGTGGCAGCCGAGGGCAACGCCATCGCCCAGACATTGGAGAATCCAGACAAATTCGGCACCACCATGAACCAGTGGGCATACGCCGGGGCTTTGTCCGCCAAGATCAAGTGGCGCTATCTGCGTGCCCATCTGACCGCCTACGTGCGATCGTTGCAGTTCATTCTGCTCAACGTGCCAAGCTTCGTGCCCTACCAGGCCTTTTCTCCCGAGGTCCAGGCCAAGCCGCAGGTCTTCTTGGCCACTGGTGCGGATTGGTACCTGGCTTCACGCAAGCTGACCTTCGGAGGCATGGTGGGCGCCATCCTGCAACCCGCCACCTTCGAGACCACGCTTACCGCCACCATCGGCGGTCAGCCGGTGGTCCTTGGGCACAAGACCGTGGTGGTGCGCGAGGAGGGGGATTTTTCGGTTCTGCCGGACAACAAGGAGCCACAGCCCATTTTCGCGGCCAAGCTGAGCATGAAGTGGGATCTGTCGGACATGATGTCCCTCTATGGTGTCTTTATCTACCAGTATGACCGCAATTTCACGAACCTCGTCACCCTGGCCAACGGCACGGCGGCATTGGATTACGAAAACCCCAGCCGTGTTGGTGCCATGGTATACGCCCAGGCGAAGTTCTAAATCTACAGACAGATCCTCTCTGTGACCCATGGCTTCTTTTCGCGATCCTTCCGGCAAGTCACCACCCCGGGATACCGAGTCGCCTCGCGACTCGCACAGCATGACCCAGACCCAAGACACAACCATCGATCCAGGATCTGGCCCCCAGGACGATGCGGTGAGCGAAGAGGACTTCGATTTCGAGCGCGAGTTGCTGCGCTCCTTCGAGCGGCAGCCCCGGGACGAAGTGCTTGCCCAGGCGAATTCCGGCCCGATCCCGCCGGCCGAGGCCCGAGGACGCCGCAGTTCATCGAGGCGCCGCAAGCGTGCGGCTGGGAATGAGGCGGCCGCCACAGCGCCGTTCAACAGTCCATTTGAGCAACTCAAAGGTCTGGCGCGCAAGGTTGCCGAACAGAAGAAGAGATCTGAGCCGCTTGCTGAACAGATCGGGGGGGCAGTGATAGGCGGCAACGGTGAGACGGTCCAGCCCGTGCGTTCATCCATGGATGCGGCACAAGACGACGAGACACTCTTTGCGCGGGCCATGGCGGGGGTCGAGCCTTTGCCGAACAGTAACGACAGGACACTTCGCCGAAGCCCTGCGGCATCACCTGTGGTGGATGAGGAGGCAGAGGCCCTGGCCAGGCTGAGTGATCTGGTGGCCGGGACCCAGACTTTCGACATTTCCGACACCGCAGAATACGTGGAAGGCATTGCCAAAGGCTTGGACCGGCGGCTTCTATCGCGGCTCCGCAAGGGTCAATACGCGGTCCAGGCCCATCTGGATCTCCATGGGATGACGAGACAAGAGGCCAAGCAGGCGGTGTTCGATTTCCTCGTGACGGCGAGGCGCCGGAGCCTTCGATGTCTACTCGTCATCACGGGGAGGGGCCGACATTCCCAGGATAAAGAACCAGTGCTCAAGACGGCGCTCACCGAATGGCTCACCGGGAAGAAGCTCGGACGCCACGTGCTCGCGTTTTGCTCGGCGAGACCCCACGACGGCGGTGCCGGCGCCTTCTACGTGCTGCTGCGCCGGTAGTGGTCCAACGACCCGACGCAACGCCGATTCGGAAGCCGGATGTGACCTCTGGGGGACTTGCCTTCCATTGGATAGGCTTTTCTGCTCCGGGTTCCAATGCACCCAAGACCAGGGTCTCGGTCTGCGTCACATGGTCTGCTGCGTCGAGGAACCGGACGGCAAGGCGCAGGCCAACCACGGGGAGACGGGCGACGTTACGAATTCGCCCTGCCACCAGCAGTGCGTCGTCAGTGCGCCTGGCCGAGACACGCTCCAGGACCAGGAAGGGATCGATGTCTTCCGGGGTGTCGAGCGGGCCTTTCTTCGGTGTCACCGTCAAAACGCCCTTCCTGGAATCCAGGCTCACCTGGAAGCGACGGAGAACATTGCGCCCCAGGATACCCGACACCCCGGACGGCACACAGGTGCTGCAGAGCACCAGCGCCACGTTTTTGGTTTCCAGTCCGCCCAGGAAAAACCGAGGGACAAGGAGCACGGGCCTGTCGGCACCCTGCATCTCTACCGAGGCCCCCTTGTCTGGGACGCGAAGGCCAAGTCTTGCAGCGGTTTCCTCACTCAAGATGGTCCAGGGCCGGCCAGGATCCAGGAGCATGGACAGTGGCCGTTTTTCTTTTGTGGCCGCAGCAGTCAGGGCCCAGACGCCACTGCGCTTTTTCAGGGACACCTTCCGGCCGGGCCTGCGCCCAAAATCTTCCGGGATGCCCGCTGAGGTGCCGGCTGGTGGGAGCCGCCCGAGATACGTGGGCGGGGGCAGCGGCTCTGCCGTGACCTCGTTTCGACTGGGCGGGAGCGCCACGCGGCCCCCGCCCCTGGGAAGAGCCGCCAGGCGTTGGGCGGCCCAGTCCACGATGTTTTGCATGCGCTTTGCGGATCCACCTTTTTTGTCCACGAGGCGTGCGGGCCATGCGCCGTGCCAGCGCAGAACCCTTGCGGTTCTGGCCGGCGCCGCGATGCCCAGGGCCACGGTGGCCAGCAGATACGGGGCCAGGAAAACACCGAGCCACCAATGATAGGCTCGTCGACGGTGCAGGGGCCGCACGGCCCAGAATGCCAGCCCTGCGGGGAGAGCCAGGGCCACCAGGATGCTGACCACTGCCAAAAGGATGCCTTCCCCCGTGGCCTCCGCCAGATAGGAGGTGACCACGACGAAGCCGATCGCTGCAATGGCCAAGGTGGCCAGGGACGCCAGGAGATCTCCAGGAAGGCCAGACCAGGAAAACCCCCCGTCGGGGTTTCGGCGGGCCAGGGTCGCCTGCGGGCGCTTCGAGGATCGGCGGGAACCCTCCCATCGGCCGCCCATGGGCTCTTTGTCCAGCCCGGCTTTTCTGGATTGCTGGCTTTTTGGTGGCATTTTTCTGTTCCTGCTCAGTCTGGTCTTTTCTCAGGACCGTTTCGTGGATGAATCGCATCGCGATCTGCGGGCGAACGAGGCCTCGATCATGTTCGGATTGGACGATCCACCTTGGCCTGCACCGACGCGATCTTGGATTCCAGACGCCCTTGACGGTCTTTTCTGTAGTCTACTTTGATCGAGGTAGAGATTCTGTCGCAATCCTCGCGCATAGCCTCGAAACAGGCCTGGATCACGGAAAAACACTCCTCCCAGGTTCCTTCGATGCAGGTTCCCATGGGGCCGAGGCGGTGATCCAGACCGCTTTCTGCGACGATTTCCAAAGATCGCGCCACGTATCGGCTCACGCTGGGCCCTTTGTCCAGAGGCGTCATGCTGAATTCTACGAGCACATCCCTCGATGGCTGCTGCCGCATGGGCCCTCGTTGTTCTGCGTTGTGCATCGAGTCGTTGTGGTCCTTGGTCATGATGTCGTCTCTTCAGGCTCCAGGCCCTGTGCTTGTTCGGTCACCGATAGAGGTGCGCGGATCAGCAAAGCTGGCTGAAGATGGCAGATCGTCTAGCTTTCCGAGAGGCGGACCAGGTGACTCCTTGCCAGCTTCACCCAGAGGCTGTCGGTCTCTCCGTCCAGCTCGATGTAGCGTCGAAAATGTTCTGCCGCCTGGATTTTGCTTCCGACCTGTTCCAGGGCCAAGGCCAGATTGAAATGGGCGTCAGGGAACTCGGGGCAGGCCGCCACGACCCGTCGATACTCTGCGATGGCCAGCTCCAGCCTGCCGGCTTGCTCATGCAGATTGGCCAGATTGTATCTGGCCTCGGGTTGGTCCGGGTCCAGGGCCAAGGCTCGTTCATAGTGTGCCCGGGCATCCGCTTTCCTGCCGAGCCTGTGGTAAATGTTGCCCAGATTTGTGTGGGCGGCGGCCAGGCTGGGATCCAGGTCCAGGGCGCGTCGGTAGGCATCCGCGGCTTGATCGAGCGTGTTGTCGTCCTGGTCCAGTCGAAGACCCTCGATGAACCAGCGATATGCCGACTGGCGCGGTTGGTCCGTCTCTGCTTCGGACAGAGCCTGGGTCCTGTTGCGTACGGGCCGACCCAGGTCCAGCAAGACGGCTACCTGGTCATGGAAGGAGCCGGTGCGAAAGTCCAACAGGACCTGGCGGCTTTCCGGTTCGAAAACCTTGTCTTCCGACACCACAACCACCCGGTCCCCATCCGAGCGGATGCGCAGCCGACTCAAGGGGTGGTCCACCTTGGGCAAGGCTTGGCGCAGCATTTGAAGATTCTTGCGGACCTTTTGCAGGCTCAACCCGGATTCCAGCAACTCCACCGCAGTCTTGATGCCAATGAGATCCTGGAACGTATAAAATCTTCGACCGCCCTGTTCGATGCTGGGATTGACGATTCCAGTCTGGGCCCAGTAGCGCACCCGACTTTCACTGAGCCCGAAGATGCGGGAGACGTCGCGGACCGTGTAGAGGTTTTCTCCGCTTTGCTCCCTGTTTGCCGGAGGCTTGTCCATGTCGTCTGCCTTACGTTCCCGTTTGCCGACTCTCCGTTTTCGAGCAGTCTATCCGGAAGACTGCGGGACTGCAAGGCCGAGGTGACCGCACAGTCCCGCGAAGCGACGCCGGAGCGCGGCGCTTTGTCCTACCGGGAAAAAGCAGCAAGACGGTGCCAGCGGTTCTGGGTGCGGTGCGATCCTTGTGCCGCCGATGAGTCGCGATCACATGTGGGAAGGATCCCACCCTCCCGTATAGTGGGTGAGGTCCCCGCCGCCAATTTCATAGATGCAGTTCGTGCCGTGGATGTCGCTGGCGTTGACCACGGCGGACATCCAGAAATGTCGCAGGGCGCCAAACCCCATACCTTCGATGTAGTCGCCTTGACCTCTGTTGTAGGCAAAGAGGTTTGTCTGCACCCAGCGCCCGTCGGCACCTCGCGTGTACTGGCCGAGGAAATCGGAGGTCATGTCGGAGACATACACGTACGGGATATTGGTGGAGGGGTCTGTGACCACCTCCAGCCCATCGGCATGAAAGCCGGCCAGGTTGGGATAGGCGAAGGCCAGTGCCCATTCCGACGTGGGCTCGTGATAGAAGTACACGTTGCGCTGGTAGTCTACTACGAACCATTCGTTGTTGACGTCGTCGAAGCCTAGGACCTGGTTGAGGCGCGTGTCCACGGGCCAGGGCCAGGGGGCCACAGTGGTGATCTGCTGGGTGGTCCGGTCGTATTTGTCAACGCCAGCTCTCCCGCTCACCTGTGCCGTAAAGTAGATGGCATCTTGCGTGGGATAGAGTTCGTTGGAGCAAGTGGACCAGCCATCGCATTGTGAGACATGGTCCCCCACGGCCACGTTGAGCGTGTCTGTCAGGGTGATCACGCGATGCTCGATGGGACCCTGGTTGTCTGGGTTGTCTGGATGCTGGTTGGGCTCGAGCTGTCCGTCACCGTCGGTATCCTCGAGTTCCACGTGGTAGATGTCGATGTGTTGTCCGTCGCGATTGACGTAAAGGTCTTCTCCAAGAGAGCCGATGTCGAAGCCACCCTGGAAAACCCCGCCACTGGTGCAAAATTCGGCGTATTGATAATAGACCCCGGTGGGATCGGTCCCGCCCACCGGCGTGGCATTGACGCATGTCCCAGCTACGGGATCGCATGTCTGATTCGAGGACGGATCGCAGTGCTGACCGTTTTGCCAGTCGGATTCGTCTGCTGCGCAGGTTTGCACCCAGTTGCCCCAGCATCGAAACGAACCGACCCGGCAGGCCTTGCATGTGCCGTTGGAGCAGACGCCACTGTCACAATCGGTGTCCTGTGAACACTGGGCACCCACGGGGCAAGGCGAGCAGGTCCCGCCACAGTCGATATCGGTTTCGTCTTGATTCTGGATGCCGTCGTCGCAGCTTTCGGGGGTGATGCATTCGGGGCTGCCATCGGTGTCGTCACAGACTTGTCCGTTGTCGCTGCATTCAGTCTCGACGACCCAGTCAAGACAGCCGTCCTGACCCCTGTCGCAGCGTTCCAGGGCGGTTCCGTTGCAGCGATGATCCCCGCTGTTGCACCGGTCGCTGCACCCGCCGCCATCTGTGTGGCTGCCGCCGTCTCCCTGCGTGACAGAGCCGTCTGTCCCGTCGTTGCCCCCATCGCCCCCGCCTGTGCCGTTGTCCGGATTTGGCCCACAGGCCCAGATTGCCACGAGCGCCATTCCCAAGGCCAAAGTGATCAGTTTTTGTGTCCTGATGCCATCGGTTTTCATGATGTATGCTCCCTTGTCGATGCCCGATCACAAATTTTTCTCGAAAACATGATATCTCTCTACGTTGGGTGGACACAAGCGAAAGGTCCAAAACACCCACCACAGGGAGGGCGGTGCGTCGGGGCAGGAAAGCGACGCGGGGGGACGGGCGCATCGTTTCGACGAGCAGCCCAAGGAAAGAGGGGACGGCGGCGCCTGTTACGAGGCATCAAACATGGGGCTGGCACGTTGGACAAGGCTGCTTTCGTTGCTGCAAGGCAGGACAGTCTCAGCGGACGGCCCAGGCCGGTATCTCCGCCCTGGCTTCCACGTCGAGGTCGATGAGCAGACGCGCCGCCTTTCTGGTCACCGTCATTTCGATGTCCCAATCCGACAGAGCCACGGCGGCGAGCCTGGTGGCTTCCCTGCGTGCCACGTCGAAGAGGCGTTCTCTGACCGCGCCGTCCTGCCGACAGAGCAGGAGCAGTTTCTCTGCGGTGGATGCATCGAGCGGTCCGCGCAGATGGTCCCCGGATCGTTCCAGATCCAGGGTCACCATGGTGCTTCCGTAGTAAGTAGGTCCGCTGTCTTGCTGGGCCACCTGCCCCTCGCTGAGAATGCGGGCGCCTGCAAGGAGCACATCGAAGGCCGAGAGGCTGAGGTGTTCACGAATCTCCCGTTGGAACAAGGGGATCCGAAGGGCCCGGGCCATGGGGCGCTTTTTGTTGGACTTGATCGTAGACAAGGCTCCTCTCCTGTCGGTTTCGGTCGGCTCCTGTGTTTATCAACTGCACTATTATAGCGAGAAGGGATCCCCTTTTCCAGATCTGGAAATTCGCGGGGCTATCGCGATGAAAAAGCTTTGCTTTTGTGCCTAGACAAAGAAAAGATCTGGGGTGGTTGGTCTCTCGCTATGTATCTGGTTGGGGTTCGGTGCGGATCCAACTGGTGAGATCCTTTTGTTGGGGTCGGGACGGAGATGAGATCCCAACACCTGATCTGGTCGTCGATTTTCCCTTGCGAATTCCTCTGGTCTCCCGGTGGCACAAACCGAGGAAGGCGCCGCCCTTGGCGGTGAGATGCGCGGCATGGCGCGTTCGGGATGGCGCGCGTTTTTTGTATCGGTGGGTTGTCGCCATGGAGCGGAACGCCGGGTCGCTGTGTGGCGAGGAATCGGTGTGTCTGTTCGATGATATGAAACAGGGCTGGGACGGCTCGTTGGTGGGACAGCCCTGCAGGGTCGACTGGAATCTGGCAACTTCGGAGGAACTTGTGAAACTTCGAATTCGGAGTGTCTGTAAGGTTGACGAGCAGACGCCCTTTGGTAAAAGTGGCACCGTCTCTCCGGTGCGGCCAGGCGTCGCCGGAGCGTCGCGACTGCCGGCTGGTCTGATGGCCGGTGCGACCTTTTTCAATGGGAGGCACGTCGAACCATGATCGAACACATCATTTTTGGCATCGTGGTCCTTGCTGCGTTCGGGTATTTTGCCTGGACGGTGCAGCGCTATGTTCGGGTGATGATGCAGGGAGAGCCGGACATCCACTTCGATCGGCCAGGACAGAGAATCCTGGACTTTTTCAAGTATTTCTTGTTCCAGCGAAAGGTGGCCCAGCTTCCCACCAGGGGCTATCCCCACGTCAAAAACAGCCTGCACCACCTGCTCATTTTCTGGGGTTTTCTCATCATCACGGCAGAAACCGTGGAGATGATGATCACGGGCTTGTCGGGGGTGCAGCATCCCTATCGGTACCTGTTGGGCGCCATGGTCTACGATTGGTTTCGCATCCTTGTGGACGTGACCAATTTCGTGGTCTTTTTCGTGATCATCTATGCGTTTCTCCGCCGTATCTTCATCAAGCCCAGGCTCATCCCACTCAATTTCGATGCGACTTTGATCCTCGGGATGATTGCCGCGTTGAACCTGACCTATCATACGATGGAGGCCTACACCATCCAGGCTGATCGGCAGGAAGTGGTTGCCACATCTCGGTCAGCAACGGGTGCTTCCATGAAGGAAACGTCGGATGCTCGAGCTTTGGCCAAGGTGGGACGGCATGCGCCGATTTCCGACTGGTTGTCCTACGAGTTGCCCAAGCTCAAGCCAGCCACCGCCAGGACCGTTGCGCACGCCAACTGGTGGGTTCACATGCTCATCGTGCTCTTCTTCCTCAACTATTTGCCCGTTTCCAAGCATATCCATTTGCTCGGGGCATGGGCCAATATTCTTTTCCGGCGTCACGGTCCCAAGGGGGTCATGCCCAAGATCGATCTCGAGGGAGAGGACGACGACGACGAGGAGGAGTTGGCCTGGGGCGTGGAGCATTACGAGCAATTCACCTGGAAGGAATTGCTCGATACCTATTCTTGCACCGAATGCGCTCGCTGCTCGAACCACTGCCCGGCAAACCTCACGGGCAAACCCCTGTCTCCCATGGACGTGGTGCACCAGATTCGCTACGAGATGCTGGATCGGGGCAAACTCTTGTTGGAACTCAAGGCCGCCCAGGACGACAAGGCCAAGGAGGAGATTCAAAAGCAAATCGAGGACCTCAAGCCGCTGGTCGCTCCCGGCGCGCATGAAGATCCCAAGCTGGGTTACATCGCCGACGAGACGTTGTGGTCTTGTACCACATGCGGTGCTTGCCGTGAGGTTTGTCCCGTCTTCATCGAGCATCCCAACGACATCTTGCGCATGCGAACGAACCTGGTCCTGGCACAGGAGGGCCGCGTCCCAGCCGAGCTGGCCAACGCATTCCAGGGCCTGGAACGCAATGGCAACCCGTGGGGGCTTGGCGCGGACAGCCGGTTCGATTGGGCCGAAGATCTCGACATTCCCGTGATGGGGGAACTCGACGATCCAGAATCCGTGGAATATCTTTTCTTTATCGGCTGTGCCGGCAACTATGACATGCGCAGCCAAAAGCAGGCCAAGGCCGCAGTGGAGGTGCTCAAGGCCGCAGGGGTCAAGTTTGCGGTCCTCGGGCCGGAGGAGAGCTGCTGTGGCGACTCGGCCCGGCGTGGCGGCAACGAGTATCTCTTCCAGATGCTTGCCGAGCAGAACATCGAGACGTTCAACGAATACAAGGTCAAGAAAATCGTCACGGGTTGTCCCCATGGCTACCACACGCTCAAGCACGAGTATCCCCAGTTCGGCGGCGACTACGAGGTGATCCATCTCAGTCACCTCATCGTGGATCTCATGCGCCAGGGCCGGCTCAAGATCGACACCAAGGTGGGCACCAAGATGACGATCCACGACTCTTGTTACCTGGGGCGCTGGAACGATGTCTACGACGAGCCCAGGGAAGTAGCCCGGTCCGTGGCTGGCTCCGGGGGCTTCGTGGAGCTGCCCAGGCATGGATCGCGCAGCTTCTGCTGTGGTGCCGGCGGCGGCCGCTTCTGGATGGAAGAGTCGTCTCCCCGCGTCAACGAAGACAGGGCCAAGGAGATCGTCGAGAGCGGCGCGGATGTGGTGGCCGTGGCCTGTCCTTTCTGCACCACCATGATCACCGATGGGCTCAAGGCCTTCGACAAGGAAGACGACGTCAAGGTGCTCGATCTCGCAGAGCTGGTGGCCATGAGCCTGCACCAGGACGACGAGCAGGGCGCAAAAGAGCAGGCAGCGCCGGCCAAGGGCGACGCATCGGCCGACAGCGCGGAGCAACAGGCAGACTCATCGAGCGATGCGGATGGGAAACCTTCGGAAGAATCCGACGGGGCCTGACGCTTCATCTGACATGGGAGCAATGCATACGATTCGAGTGGGGGCTTCCGGCGGGCGGTCATACGATGTGGTCGTGGGCCAGGGGTTACTGGACCGGGCAGATGAGTTTTTGCCCCGAGACGTCAGCTCCATTGCGTTGATCTGTGACCACCGGGTGGCCGAGCTTTACGGCGACCGGGTCGAGTCGGCCCTTCTACGAGTCGGTCAGCCGGTGACCCGCATCGAATTTCCTGCAGGTGAGGCCTCCAAGACCAGGGCCACCAAAGAGCGCATCGAAGACGCCATGTTCCAGGCCGGCCTGGACAGAAGTTCCCTGGTGGTGGCACTCGGCGGCGGCGTGACCAGCGACCTTGCGGGCTTCGCCGCTGCTACCTACATGCGGGGCATCCGCACGGTGAACCTGCCCACCACGCTCCTTGCCATGGTGGACGCCACGGTGGGGGGCAAGACCGGGGTGGACACGCCGGCGGGCAAGAATCTCGTTGGGGCGTTTCACTCTCCGCTGGCCGTGGTCGTAGACCTGGCCAGTCTCTCCACGTTGGAGCCCGACCAGTGGCTCAACGGTCTTGCCGAGATGATCAAGCATGCGGTCATTGCAGATGTCGATCTGCTGGAACGAATCGAGACGCTCGATACCGCGCTGTCCAGAGAGGACCTGAATCTCTGGGGAGGGCTCGTGGCCCAGGCGGTTTTCGTCAAGACACAGGTGGTGATGGGAGATCCGCTGGAGGCCAACTACCGACAAGTCCTCAATTTCGGTCATACCGTGGGCCATGCCCTGGAACTCTTGTCAGACTGGCGCCTCGGCCATGGCCGGGCCGTGGCCCTGGGCATGGCCGCCGAGGCAGAGATCTCATACCGCATGGGCCTGCTTGCCGCGGCGGCTCGTGACAGGATCCGGCTCGTCCTGGGCCGCTTCGATTTGCTGCGTCCACCTCCCGAGCCGGTACTTCGATCCATCGAGGGGAAAGCCGAGCCCTTCCTGCAGGCCATGACCAGGGACAAGAAAAATCGGGGAGGACAGCTTCGCATGGCCCTGCCCAAGGATATCGG
>CAZIJS010000001.1:0-21907 GCA_964539505.1 uncultured Myxococcales bacterium | reverse complement strand
AGGGGTGAGGGATTGTTCCGCCCCAAAATGAAATAGGACACAAACAAGCGCAGGGGCCCGGCCAGGGCCACGTAGGCTTTGCCCAGCAGTAGATCGGGGTCGTCGGGATAGACCTGGACCACATAATCGCGCAGCCTCTTCGATGGGTCCAGTGGATTGTTGTCTTCACAATCGTAGTTGATGAGTACGGCGTTTGGATAGCGGCAGTCCACATCGGTCATGCGCACGGGATGGCAGCGGTACCATGCGTGGCGAATGGCCTGGCCCGACTTGATGCGGTCGATCCAGGGGTCGCCCAGCGGGGTCTGCACGACTTGGACATTGTAGCCCTGCAGCTCTTCGATGGTTCCCTCTATGGGCCTGGGAGAGTAAAACCCCTTTTTGAACTTCCGAAAACCCAACAACCCAGTCAGATCCAGGGTGTTGTAGCCCCGAAATTCCCAGCCGGCCAGGTCCTCCATGCGTGGCTGGCTGCCCATCCGCATGGCCTGCTCGAGGGTTTGGTTGTCGGCCAGGGCCAGAGCGACGTAGTCATAGCGCTCTCCGTTTGGCTGCAACAAGATGGTTTTCTTTGTCTTTGCCATGGCCGCCCTCCTAGATCCAGCCGTTTTTCTGATACCATGCCACCGTGTCTGCGAGGCCCACGCGTGCGTCTGGATATTGGAACTCGAAGCCGGTGGATTTGAGTTTCTTGTTCGAAAAAACCAGGTCTAGGCCCAAATACTCGATGGAGTCTCGTTCCAGGGGCGAGGACAGACCCATGCGGCTGGTCAGGCCTTGTACCATGCCGGCCAAGGGCAGCAGGATGCTGCGGACCTTGTCGGCGGAGATGGCGGGCAGGGGCAGGAACAGGTGGCCCGTCAAGTCCGCCATGAAGGCCAGATATCCGGTCATGGTCAGTTCGGAATCGTCGTTGACGATGTAGTCCTCGCCATCGCATTCCGATCGCTCGGCCAGGTATAGGGCCGCCCGGCAGACGTCTCGGCCATGGACGAAGGGAAGGCGGAACGTCCAGTTTTTCGGTGCTGCCAGGACCGGAGCCGATGCCGCCGGCATGATCATCTGCCCTGCTCCGTAAACTCCCCGCGGGCCATAGACCGTGGTGCCCCTCACGATGGACCATGCCATCTCGTGCGTCTCGGCAAATTCCTTGAGGTACTCTTCGGCCTGCAGTTTGGACTTGAGGTAATTGTTTGCGGGTCCGATGGGGGATTCTTCGGTGATGGGCAGCCCGGCCCTTTTGATGTCGTAGATCCCGCCGGCGCCCCAATAGACGATCTTTCGGAACGACTCTTGGCGGCTGAGCGCGGACAAGAGGTTTTTCGTGCCGCCCACGTTCACTCGCTCCAGCAAGGACCAAGGCGCCGAGTAACTGAAGATGGCTCCCAGATGAAAGACATAGCCCACACCCTCGACCACCTTCTCGATGGTCGAAGGGTCGGTGAGGTCTGCAGGCACGAATTCGGCTCCCGCCTGGTCTATGACCGAGGGAAAGCGTCCCTTTTTGATGTCGTCTCGTTCATGAGCCGAGGCCAGGTCCGTGGCACGTACCGGGTAGCCGGCCTCCACCAGGACTTCGACCATGTGACTTCCCATGAAGCCGCAGGCGCCAGTGACGAGACAGAGTGGTTTTTTCATGTCGTCCTCCCGCGTTCGGTCCCTTGGTCCGACTGCCAAACAATGGTTGAGTGTTGCTGTTTTGACGCGCCGTGTCAACTTCTTTTGAAAGGCAAGAATAACAGGCGAAAACGCCCGGGGCCGCGAAGGAGTCGACGCGAAGGAGTCCATTGCTTGGCAACAGCCGTTTTGTGGTGGCAACAGGGAGGTACGGGAAACATCGTGACGACGAGGGGCGGGCGAGGGAAAAGAGGTTTCCTTGTGGTGGCAACAGGGAGGTACGGGAAACATCGCGACGACCAAGGGCGGGTGAGGGAAAAGAGGTTTCCTTGTGGTGGCAACAGGAAGGTACGGGGAGCATCGCGACGACCAAGGGCGGTGAAAAAAGGGCTCGACTTTCTGTCTGGCCAACGGTATCAATCTCTTCGTTAGTTAATGTTCACAAACGCCGAGAAAGGAGAAGGGCCGTGGCTGAATTCTATATCGATCTCAGGGATATGAAATTCACAATCTTTGAACAGATTGGGGTGGAACGCATCCTGGAGACCGAGGAATACTCGGACTTCGATCGCGAAGACCTCGAGGCCATGATCGAACTGGCGGCCAAGTTTTCCAAGGAGATTCTCTTCCCGCTCTCCCAGGAAGGTGACAAGGTCGGCGCCCAGTTCCGTCCCGAGGACAACTCGGTGCGCATGCCCGCCGGGTACAAGGAAGCCTTCGAGCAGTTTTGCGAAAACAACTTCCTCGGCATGGGGTACAACCCAGAGTACGGTGGCATGGGCCTGCCCAAGCTCGTGGTCATGGCCTGCGGGGATTTCTTCGTGGGGGCCAACACGTCTTTCGATCTCGCCACCATGCTCACCACCGAGGCGGCGCACCTCATCGAGACCTTTGGCAGCGACGAGCTCAAGAATCTGTATCTCGAGAAGATGTATACGGGCGAGTGGACGGGCACCATGTGCCTCACAGAGCCCCAGGCCGGAACGGACGTGGGTGCTGTCAAGACCAGGGCCATTCCTCAGGACGACGGCACCTACCTCATTGAAGGCCAGAAGATTTTCATTACCTACGGTGAACACGACATGACCGACAACATCGTGCATGCCGTGCTGGCCCGAATCGAAGGAGACCCTCCCGGGACCAAGGGGATCAGTCTCTTCGTGGTGCCCAAGTACCGTCCCAACCCAGATGGCACCGTGGGTGAATACAACGATGTCAAGTGCATCGGCATCGAGCACAAGATGGGTATCCATGCCTCGCCCACGGCCACGCTCGCCTTTGGTGACGAGGGTAAGTGCAAAGGCTGGCTCATCGGTGAGCGGGCCAAGGGCATGCGGCAGATGTTTCAGATGATGAACGCCGCCAGGCTCGCCGTGGGGCTGCAGGGTGCTGCGGCGGCCAACGCCGCGTATCAGACAGCCCTTGCCTATGCCAAGGAGCGACTCCAGGGGCCGCATTACACCAAGATGAAGGACAAGACGGCTCCCAAGGCACCCATCATCGAGCACCCAGACATCCGTCGCTCACTCATGCTCCAGAAGGCCTACGCCGAGGGCATGCGCTCGATGATGATGCACGTGGGCCTCTACCAGGACATGGCCAGCGTGGCAGCCGACGAGAAGGACCGCGAGCGCTACCAGGGCCTGGTGGAGATCATGACGCCCATTGCCAAGGCCTACGGTTCCGATATGGGCTTTCGGGTCACCGAGTGGGCGGTCCAGACATTGGGCGGCTATGGGTATTGTTCGGAGTATCCGGCCGAGCAATTCTTGCGAGACGTCAAGATTGCGTCGATCTACGAAGGTGCCAATGGTATCCAGGCCCTCGACCTGGTGGGCCGCAAGATCACGGCCAAGATGGGCGCCAACTTGATGACCGTCATGGAGATGCTCAACAATTTCATCGCCAAGCACAAGGACCATTCCTGTCTCGGCCAGGCGGTGGAGCGGTTGGCCCAGGCACGCGACGCCCTCAACGACGTCAACATGTTCTTCTTCCAGGCAGGGCAAGGCGGAGATTACCTGTCGGTGCTGCTCAACGCCACACCGTATCTCGAATTGTTCGGCGACGTCTTGACGGGCTATTACTTGCTCGACCAGGCGGTGATCGCGCACGAAAAACTCCTGGCCATCTACGAAGGTAAAGGGGTGGACCCATCGAAGAAACGCAAGGTCCGCAAGGTTCTTGCCGACGACGCCGAAGCACGGTTTTTCGACGGCAAGGTCAAGACAGCGCGGTTCTTTGCAAACGCCGTGCTGCCCCTGGCCCCCGGCAAAGCCGCAGCCATCAAGTCCGGTGACAAGAGCGCCGCCGAATGGACCTACGACCCCATCGACTAAAACCGTTTGTGGTTGTCCCCCCACGCCCAGGGCGCTGGTGCCGCTGATCCGGCGTCCTGGGTGTATCGCCCATCATCTCCGTTTTTTCGAACGTATCGAGGATCCCGTCGCATTTTTGTGGTGAAAGTCTTTGTGTCACGCCTGTTGCGTCACAGGGGGCCGCGGTTATACTGGCTCCGTTGTTCGGCGGCTGGCCCCGCCAAGGAAGAGCTGTTTTGGGTTGGCCTGATGTGAGCCGGTCGGTCTGGTCCAGGAGGTTTGTCATGCGTGCAGCGATCATTGTGTCTGGGGTGCTCGTTCTGTCCTTCGGGCTGGCGGCCGGCTGCGGAAAGACGGAGACTGTGTCGGACGTGCTTCCCATCAAGGCCACCGAGGTGCACAAAGATCGCCTGGCCATCACTATCGTCAATACCTATGGATCGGTCCTCCTCAAGGGGGGGCGTGGTCTTCCCACCAAGATGGGTGGGCGGCTCATGCGCAAGGCCCGGGCCAGGGGGAAGAAGGCAGCCAAGAAACTTCTTCATGAATTGACCGTTGTCGCGTCTGGTTCGACAACGCAGCGAAAGTTCGTGGTGGCCGGGCCCAAGGGGCATGGGGCGGACCTGTCTGCCGACCTGGCGATGGACGTGCCAGTGGACTCCGACGTCACGGTCCAGACAGTGCATGGGAACGTGCGCATCTTCGGGGTGCACGGCAGAGTGCAGGTGGATGTGGATCGGGGCAAGGTGGAGCTTCGGGGAATGCAGGGCAAGGTGCTCGTGTCAGTAAAGCAGGGCGAGATTTTTGCTTCCGGTCAGATTTTGGGCGCTCAAATCACCACGCACAAGGGCCTGGTCGAAGTGCAATGGCTCTCTGGGTTTCCCAAGGAAGACAGCACCATCCGAACAGAGGACGGCGACCTGAAGCTGATGGTGCACAAGGTTTTCAAGGCCTCGGTTCGTATGAGTTATGGTCGCAGTCTCCATGCAGGGAATCTGGACGTCAAGAAGAGCGGTCAGGGGAAAGCTCGTGTGGAACTGGGGCAGGACGGCAAGCTGCTCGTCTTGGCTGCACCCAAGGGAAATCTCCATCTCGTCCAGCTCAGCATCGTGCCACCCAAGCCCATTCGGCTCAAGGGCCCGCCGCCCATTCGTGGTGGCGGTCTCATCAAGCAGCCTCGCAGCGCAGCCGACATCGAGCGCTTGCGCGAGCAGGAGCGCAAGGAATTCGAAGAACGGGAGAAAAGGGCCCGGGCTGCGTCTCGAGGACCGGGCCGGAAAATACCATCGAGGCCTTCCAACGAGAGGCAACCGCCTCGGTCCGGCGGTGCCATGGTTCCCAAGACTCGTTGAGCCGGATTTTCGCCGTTCAACCTGCGAAGAAGAGACGACCTGCTTGCGTCGGGCGGCGCCAGGATCCCCTGTTTTCCGAGTCGGCCGGTCTTGGCCGGTAAACGTTGGGTCAGGTTTTGGTCTTGGCGTCAGAAACCTGGTCCCAGGCTCCTTCGAGCACAGACGAGCGGATTTCCGCCAGGAGTTTGTCGTCGGGTTCGGGTGCGGGCAAGGCTTCGTAGAGTCGGAGCACATCCCCCTCTGCCCGGGTTTCCGAAGAGGGTGCCTTGGATCGCTTCCTGCTGTGCGGCCTGACGAATTCTTTGGCCATGGCCACACCCAGACGCGACTGGCATCGGCAGGGGTTCGATGGATCGATGAGGCTGCAGCGGGGTGCCAGATAGTCGGAGACTTTCTGGCTGGCCCGAGACAGGCGCACCCGAAAAGCAGATTCTGACACATCCAGAATGGCTGCTGCGTGGGCCTGGTCCAAGCCGGTGAGCGTGACCAGGGTGAATGCCTGCCGTTCTCCCTTGCTCAGGCAGGTGAGCACCGAGGTGAGGCAGTCTTGCTGCAGGTCCCAGGTGAGATCTTCACGTTCCGGGTCACTGAGGCCGCGCACCTGGGTGATCCTCGTGGGGTCGGAGCGGATGAGTTCGTCGAGCATTTCGAAAGTGAGGCGTTGCCCCTTGGGCTCTCGTTCGGATGCCAGGGCCGTGGCGATTTTGAGCAGCCAATTCCTCTGTGTCCGCGGACTGCGGGACGCCACGCGGCCGTAGGCTCGATAGGCCTGCTTGAAGGTATCGAACAGAGCAGTGGCCGCAAGGTCTTCGTCGTTGGTAATGCGGAAGAGATAGGCATAGATTTGCGCTCCGAAGTCAGAGAGAGCCTGGAGAAACTGTTCTTTGTATTGTCCTGGTTCGGCCATGATGTCCTCTGACGAGTACATTCCGTTTCATCGATGTTTTCAATCTGATGTGCCGGGCTACGCTTCCCGGTTTGCCTCTGACAACCAGATGAAGATCAGACGAAGAGAGAGAGTATTCCAATGCCGTGGAGATTACATTTTTTTTCGCCATGATTTTGCTTGCTTGACTGGGATTGTCAAGGTGTCCTAAGCTGGCCAAACCCAACTGGAAACAAAGAAGGCGTTGGTGCCTTTCTGCGTGACAAGGAGGCCTGTGATGCAAGCCAGCAGCCGTGTTGCCCTGGCAATTTTTTCGGCCGTCTTTCTTTTTTCTTCCCTGGCTTCGGCCCAGGTTGCCCCGTGGAAACGTCACGGTCGCAAGCGGCGTGTCTATTTCGATTCTGCGCCCCAGCAGGCAGCCGTCTACATCGAGAAAGAGACGTACGGGATCGCGTGCTACACCCCTTGTTCACGGCGTCTGCCTTACAAGCGGACGTTTCAGGTGTTTCTCAAAAAGCCGGGATTCCAGACATACAAAGGCACGGTGATCGTCGGGCGACGCCGTCGTGACCGCAAGTACATGTTCGTGCTCAAGCGCGAAATTCAACCTGGCTTCATCGACGTCCGTTCCGACACTGGAGGCAGTGCCGTCGCGGGACGGATCGTGGTCGACGGCCTCGAATTGGGGACCGTGCCGAGCAGGGTTTCGGTCAAACCTGGTCGGCATGAACTGGAGATTCGGCGCAAGGGCTACAAGCCCTGGCGTCAGTGGGTGGACCTGGCCGAGCGGCAGGTGTTCACCGTGGTGGTCACCCTCGAGCCTGCGCGCAAGCCCACCGGCTCGTTGTTGGTGACTTCCGATCCGGTGGGAGCCGCGGTCTTCGTGGACGGCAAGCGAACAGATACGACGCCCTGTATGGTCCAAAATCTCCTGCCTGGTGCGCATACCGTGGAGGTGCGCATGCAGGACAAGCCGGTCTGGAAGCAGATCGTCGAGATCAAGGCCGGCCTGCAGGTCAAAGTCGTGGCCAAGTTGGATCGTGCCGCGCCCAGGCCCACTGCCAACACTGGGGCGGTTCGCGTCTTGTCCAATGTGCCCAAGGCCGATGTCTACGTGGACGGAGACTTCAAGGGACAGGCCCCGGTGACGGCCCAGGGCCTCATTCCTGGTGACCATCTCGTGGAGGTGCGGGCCAAGGGCTACAAGGTCGCCGAGTCGCGCATCAAGGTGGTGGCCCGGCAGCAAACCCTGGTGAAGTTGGACCTGGAACCCAAGCCCGAAGAAAAACCCATGGGCGTGATCCGGGTGGTCAGTGAGGTTCCCGAAGCCCAGGTGTTCGTAGACGGAGAACTCGTGGGTAAGGCTCCGCTCAAAGAGCATCGCCTGGGTGTGGGGCAACACATCATCATCGTGCGCAAGTCGGGCTATCGCGACTACAAGGTCACGTTGGACCTCAAGAAAGATGAGACCAAAGTGGTCACCGCCGATCTCAAGGCAGTCGGTTCCATCAAGGTGGTTACTCCGCAAGCAGGTGCCCAGGTGTTCATCGATTCGGTGAAGGTGGGCACGACCCCCCTGGAAGGGTATGAACTGGAAGCCGGGGACTACACGATGGAGGTGCGCATTCCCGGCGGCAAGTTCGAGCCCTACCGGACCACGTTTTCCATCCGGGGCGGTGAGCACAAATCCTTCCCGGTGGAGTTGCGTCCCGTCCGGGTGGGACCGACCCCAGAGGAGATTGCCTTCGTCACCAAGGGCCTGTCGTCCTTTGGGGCCAGGACCGTGCCCCCCAAAAAATTTACCACCGACATCAGCACGGGATTTCCGTATATTGTGTCGGCCAATCTGACCGTGGGCGCATGGAAGCACAAGATGTTCGGCATCGATGCGGGCATTTCGTTTCGATCGCTGTTTTTATATATCAATGAATTTTCCGTCCATGCCCGCGGCCAATTGTTTGCCAAGGGACCTTTTTCTCTGGGCCTCTTTACCGAGCTTGGGGCCGGGATCGGCCTTGCTCGGAGAAATAGTTTCTTTTGGAATATTGGTCCGGTGCTCACGCTGTCGTTCAAAAACATCGTGACCACCAGCCTGGCCCTCTGGTTCAATGTCTATTCGGACCGTATCTGTCGCTCCAGCCCTGCGGACCTGGACAGAGGCGAGACGGAGCCAGATATCTGCGGACTCACCGAGGGATGGCCCACCGACCCCGACGCCGTGGGCCCCAGAGACACCGCCAACAACCAAGGCCACAGGAACGCACCCTACCAGGTCGTCAACGACGGGGGACAGACCAAGCGCGTCTATTTGCAGCCGAAACTCTTTGGAAAGCACAGCCTGCGTGACCGTTTCAACGGCTGGAAGTTCGTCATGTCCTTTATGGTGGAGGTTGCGGTGATCCGGAACCTGAACGTGTTTCTCAAAATGGACCTGGTCCCAGCCCAGGATGCCCAGCAGCGCGCTTTGTTCATGGAGTTTTACACAGCGTCCGATTACGAGTACAAAAACGATTCGGCCAAACCCCGCGTCGACACCAAGGGCGTGCTCACCGAGGTGGATTGGGGATTTTACGGTCAGGCCGGAGTGACCTTCAAGTTCTGATTCGATCGAGACGCCAGCCCTGTAGGAGGAGAGCACAGGGCTTTGGAGGAAGAGATGCCCAAGAGTCGAGCCCTAGCCCTTGTCGTCTGCCTGACCATCCTTGGTCTGTCCCATCGAGCCGCTGCACAAGGCGGTCCGGTGGAGATCCAGAAATTTCGGCCGGCCATGGATTCCAAGGGCCACATCACGGTAGACACCACCCAGACCCTCAGCCCCGGGATGTTCTCTCTGGGCCTGACCGCCAGCTTTGCCTACGATCCATTGCGGCTCCACGGGCCCGACAACCGCTATTTTACGGTGCAGACCCTCACGTCGGCCACGCTGCAATTCGCCATCGGGATCATGAAGCTGGGTAACCTGCCCTTCATGGAACTCGGGCTGGGCATTCCCATCCACATTCTCACGGGGAAGGCCAGCCCGCTCGATTCCAGTTTGTGGGACCAGGATCCTTCTGTGCACGGCGTCCAGGCGCCCATGGGGTACGATGAGAAGGGAGAATTTTCGGCCCAGGGTATCGGGGACCTGTATTTCAACATCAAGATGCGATTTCTTGCCGCGACCCAGGACCCCGTGGGGCTCGGGGTGATGCTGTCTTTGGGGCTTCCCCTGTCTCGCTGGGTGGCCCATGGTGATGAGCATTTCATGGGCACCGGCGGCGTCACGATTTGGCCCAAGGTCATTCTGGATCGGTTCCTGGACAGAAAACGCAGGATGCTTCTCAGCTCCAACCTGGGATTTCGTCTCCACCTGCTTGCCTCCGGTCGTCTCGAACCAAACCCGGGATGGTCCAACTGCGCCACGCCGCCTTGTCCCTTCGAAGGGGAGGCCGACAACGCGCTCACCAAGAAGGTGGCAGACCTCTACGAGTTGACCTACGGCGTCGCGTTCAATTGGAGCCTCGTGCCGGGCCGAGTGGATTGGGTCTCGGAACTTTTCGGGTCCATGGAATTTGCCAGCCTGGCCGGAGGGTCTTCGTACACCAAACGGGTTTTCCCCATGGAGTTGCTCACGGGCCTGAAGGTCTATCTGGCCACCAACTCCTTTCTTTTGGTGGGCGGCGGGCTCGGACTCACGGGCATCGGCCCTCTCGACAATGTTGGGGCCCCTGATTTTCGCATTTTTACGTCCTTTGTGTTCGAGCCGCTCATCGGAGACCGAGACGGTGACGGCATCAAAGACGACGTGGACCAATGCCCCGACGATCCAGAAGATTTCGATGACTTCGAGGATCGGGATGGTTGCCCGGAACCAGACAACGACCGTGACGGAATCCTGGATGCCGACGATCGCTGTCCCAACGAGCCAGGCCCTGGCACGAAAGATGGCTGCCCTGTGCGCAAAGCCTTGGACCGAGACGGCGACGGCATCAATGACGATGTGGACAAGTGCCCGGATAATCCCGAGGACAAAGACGGGTTCATGGACAAAGACGGCTGTCCAGATTTAGACAATGATGGCGATACTGTGCCGGACGCCGACGATCAGTGCCCGGGCAAGGATGCAGACCAGGCAAACGGTTTTGCCGAAACGGCAGAGGACCTCGACGGATACCAGGACAAAGACGGCTGTCCGGACCCAGACAACGACCATGACCGGATTTGTGACGACAACAAGACCATCCAGGATCACCTTGCTGCCTGGGCTGATCGCTGCAAGGGCAAGGACCTCTGTCCAGACGAGCCCGAGACTTACAATCGATACAAGGACACAGACGGCTGCCCGGACAAGCCCAGGGTCCGCGTCACCAAGAAGGGAATCGTGATCCTGGACAAGATCTATTTCGTGACGAACAAAGCCATCATCAAGCCGATTTCTTATCCGTTGCTCGATGCCATTGCCCAGACCTTGGCAGACCAGCCCGATATCGAACTCGTGGAGATCCAGGGCCATACCGATGAACGCGGGTCGGACCAGTACAACTATTCCCTGTCGGACAGACGGGCGAAGTCGGTGCGTGACTATCTCGTCAAGAAGGGCGTGGATCCCAAGCGGCTCGTGGCCAAGGGATACGGCGAGAGTCGGCCCAAGTGCCGGCAGCACAATCCAGACTGCTGGGCGAGGAACCGACGCGTGGAGTTTATCATTCTCAAGCGCAAGGGTCAGTGACCGGCTCGACAGAGCCTTCGCCGTGGCTTTTTTGGTGAGGCGACGATTCCCGTGAAAAAAAAATCGTACCGTGCAAGGGTTATCAAGGAGGGACATGCCCAGGGCCCGGCCCTGGTCAGCTCAGAGCCCATTTCCTTTTTCGGGGGCGTGGATCTCGACAAAGGACGGATTCGAGAGGCTGGACATCCCCTCGACGGTGAGGAGCTGGCCGGCAAGGTGCTGGTCTTCCCCACGGGCAAGGGCTCTACGGTTGGGTCCTATGCGCTCTATCGCCTGGCCAAGGCCGGCTTGGCACCAGCAGCCCTGGTGATGGAGCGTTGTGAACCCATCGTGGCCACCGGGGCCATTATTTCTGCCATTCCTTGCGTGGACCAGCTCGATCTGTCGGTTTTCGAAACAGGAAATCTCATCGAGGTGCGCGGTGCCCACGTCGTGGTCCTGGATGGCAGGGGAGAGTCCGAGTCGCCACGGGGAGAAGCTGACCCCATCACACCCGGGGAGGATCTTGCGTGAGCGCGGCAGTCCTCAAGTTGGGCGGCTCGGTGATCACCGACAAGTCCGCCGACCAGCCTTTGTTGCGCCGAGATCGACTCGACGCCCTGGCAGCAGAACTCGCGTCGCTGCCGTCAGAGAAACGCCCCCGAGCCTTGGTGCATGGCGCGGGCAGCTTCGGTCACCTCATCGTGTCCAGGACCCGGATCCATGAGCGGGTAAAGACGCAGGCAGATCGCATGGCCTGGGCCGAGACCCAGATTTTGCAAAACGAACTGAACGTCTCGGTCTGCCGCGCCCTCCTGGCGGTTGGGATTCCCGCGATTCCCCACCAGGCCTCGGCTGGGGTCACCCTGCGAGACAAGGTCATCGAGGGTTTTTTCAGCGAGGCGGTCACGGCACTCGTGGCAGAGGGTCTGGTACCTGTGCTCTACGGCGTGCCGGCCGTCGATTTGTCAGGTGGCTGTTCCATCTTGTCCGGCGACCTGTTGGCCCCTCGCCTGGCAGGCGAACTGGGCTGTGACCTCGTGGTTTACGGCACGGACGTGGACGGAGTCTTCGACGCCGATCCCAGACAATCGCCGGGGGCCAAGCAGGTGGCACGAATCAATCGGGAAAACTGGGAGGCTGTGCGCACCGGGTTGGGCGGATCGGCCTCTGTGGACGTTACCGGCGGAATGGCGGCCAAGGTTGCCGAGCTGGTGGCCTGGGCGAAAAGGGGGATTGCCGCCAGAATCGTGGACGCCACCCGGCCGGGCCGGGTGGCGGCCGCGCTGCGCGGCGAGTCGGTGGGCACATTGATCGAGTGGTGACAGGACCGGGCAGGAGATAGAACATGTCGATTCGCAGGACCAAGATTTCAGCAGCCTTTGCCGGAACGGACGTGGGAGCCGAGCTGACGGTCATGGGGTGGATCCGGGCCATCCGGCCTCAAAAGCAGCGCACGTTCATCCATATCAACGATGGATCCACCATCACGAAACTCCAGGTCGTGGCCGAACCGGGCCTGGACAACTACGAGGCCATCGCACGGCTCGGGGTGGGCTCGGCCATTGCGGCCAGGGGCCTGTGGCAGGAGTCTGGCGGCAGGGGCCAGACCCACGAGCTGGTGGCGCGAGAGATCGAGATCCTGGGCGAGGCCGATCCAGAGCGCTATCCATTGCAACCGAAGCGACACAGCTTCGAGTTTCTGCGCGAGATCGCGCATCTGCGCCCGAGGACCAACACCTTTGGCGCGGTGTTTCGTATCCGCAACGAACTGGCCTGGGCCACGCACCGGTTTTTCCAGCAGCGGGGATTCGTCCTCGTGCGCACGCCAATCCTCACGGGATCGGATTGCGAGGGTGCCGGGGAGATGTTTCAGGTCACCAGCCTGGACATAAACAATCCTCCGCGCACCCAGGATGGCTCGGTGGACTACGGCAGAGATTTCTTCGGGCGCAGGGCCCAACTCACCGTTTCGGGGCAACTCGAGGCCGAACTGTTGGCCACGGGCCTTGGACAGGTCTACACTTTTGGTCCCACCTTCCGGGCCGAAAACAGCAACACCCCGCGCCACCTGGCCGAGTTTTGGATGGTGGAGCCAGAGATGGCCTTCTGCGACCTGGAAGACGACATGGACCTGGCCGAGGCCTATGTCCAGTTCCTCTTCGGGCAGGTGTTGGAGCATTGCAGCGACGACCTGGCCTTCCTGGCCAAGAACGTGGACAGTGAACTCGAAACGAGGCTACGCTCCATCGCGGAGCAGTCCTTTGCCCGCCTCTCCTATCGAGAGGCCGTCGAGATGCTCGAAAAGAGCGGCAAGTCCTTCGAATTTCCGGTGGGCTGGGGTGCCGACCTGCAGACGGAGCACGAGCGGTACCTGACCGAAGAGGCCCTGGGTCGGCCGGTTTTTGTGTATGACTATCCAACAGAAATCAAGGCCTTCTACATGAGGCTCAACGACGACGAAAAGACCGTTGCCGCCATGGACCTCCTTCTGCCCAAGGTGGGAGAACTCGTGGGCGGCAGCCAGCGCGAAGAGCGACTCGATGTCTTGCTGGCCCGGATTGAGGAGGCAGGCCTGGCCGAGGCTGACTACGACTGGTATCTCGACACCAGGCGTTTCGGATCCGTGCCCCATGCCGGCTTTGGCCTCGGATTCGAGCGGGCCGTGCAGGTGGCCACGGGCATGGCCAACATCCGAGACGTGATCCCCTTCCCGAGGACTCCAAGAAACCTCACCTTTTGACGGGTCCTCCTCCTTGTTTCTGAGGAGATCGCCGGTCTAGCGCACATATTGCTGCGTCCTGGCCCGCATCTCGAGTTCACATGTACGTTGCAGCCGCTCGTAGAGGCTGTGTCTGGGGCGAAAGGGCAGTGAGGATCGCTGCTCATTCCTTTTATGCGGTAGCAAGGAGATGCCCGATTCGTGGCGATCAGATTTTGTATGGAAGCTTTCGATTCGCTTCGAAAAGAGTTTCTTCTGACATAAGATTATGGCAAACTTCGAAAAGTTGGAAAAATCACAGTGGTGCCTTGGACAGGGCAACGTCTCGAAGAGAGGCCTGCGCCCGAATCCTTTTCCCAGGATTGTCGGTTCTCTGTCCATGGGCCCGGAGGCATGTGTCATGAGTCGCCAGACGAAAAGTTTTGGTCTTGGTCTGATCACCCTCTCCTGGCTCGTCCTGAGTGCCCCGCGCCTGGCTGGGGCCGAGGAGATCAGCCCGGCCATTTATTTGATGATCGACACCTCGGGCAGCATGATCTGGGATCCGGACAAAAATTTTGATTCCGGCTGCCATGGCGACGGGTCCGCCGAACATCCAGAAGAGGATGGCTGCACCAGTCGCCTCCACATGGCGAAAAATGCGATCACCACTGTGGTCAATGGCTATCCAGAAGTGCGCTGGGGCCTGGCCAGATTCATGCAACGCGAGGGACCGTCATATCTGTGTATGTCAGGCTGGTATGCTGGTGGACAGGATTATTTGGGGCCGGGCGACAGCTCGTCGTATGCATGCTGGTTTTGGTATTCCCTGGCCCTGGACCTGGCCGACATCGATGACAGCATCTGCGTGAACTATAGCGGAGGCTGGAACGTCAGCAACTGCTCCTCGGGTTGCTGTGATTGCGCCGACGCTTCTATCAATTTGGCGCATGCAGACATTTTGGTTGCCCTCGACGAGGACAACGAGTCGACGATTTTGATGTGGGTGGACCAGCATGAAAACGATTTCCAGATGGGTACGGCACCAGGGTCGGGCAACCATTGCTGGGATGCGGCACACAATCGGTACGGGGACTGCGAGTTGAGGGCCATGGGTGGGACGCCTCTGGCTGGTTCGCTGCAGAGTCTCTATGATCAGATTTCCCAGCACGACCTTGGAGCGGATTCAGTGCGGGGCTGTCGTCCCTACCGGATCATTTTACTCACCGATGGACAGGAAAGCTGCAGTGGCGACCCGGTGGCGGCGGCCGGCGCTCTTCGGACCACGCCGGACCTCCAGCATACCTGCAGCACGAGCAGCGACTGTCCGTCCAACAGCACCTGCAGTGGCGGCCACTGCGTCTATGACGTCGAGACCTATGTCATCGCTTTTGCCACGGATGCAACGTCCCTGGGCAAGGCCAACGACATCGCCAACGCCGGGGGAACCGGGAGCGCAGTACCCGCCTGGAACGAAGACGACATCGTGGAGGCCATGGCCGAGGTGATCGCAGATTCTTTGGTCTCGGAGCTTTGCAACGGGCTCGACGACGACTGTGACGGGCTCACCGACGAAGACTTTCCCCTGGGAGATGCCTGCGACAACGGGCTGCAGGGCATCTGCCACGCCACGGGAAACTATGTCTGCGATCCGTCGGATCCCACGTCGGTGATCTGCCAGGTGCCCTCTGGCACACCCAATCCCGGCGACAATCCCGAGGTCTGCAACGGGCTCGACGACGACTGTGACGGCGAGATCGACGAAGGTGGGGTCTGCACCTGCAAGGGGCCCGAGCTGTGTAATGGGTTCGACGACTACTGTGACGGTTGGGCGAGCCATTCGGAAGGGTCCGAGGACCCGAACGTGGGCCAGGTCTGCGGGACGGACGTGGGCGCCTGCACCGTGGGGACCACCTATTGTTGGGTGGACCCCAACGATTCGAGCCACGTGGAGATTCGCTGCAGCGGCGTGGACCCCCAGCCGGAGATCTGTGACAGCAACACCCCGGATCACGACCAGAACTGCAACGGCACCAACAATGACGGGATCGCGCCCAAGCCCTGCCAGAAGACCAACACCTACGGCACCTGTCTGGGACAGCAGACATGTGACGAGGACGGCAACTGGACCTGCTGGGCCAAGGACCCGGCCCCGGAAATCTGCAACAACGTGGATGATGACTGCGACGGAGCCACGGACGAGAGTTTGAGTCGGACCTGCCAGGTGACCAATGGGTATGGGACCTGCAGCGGGACCGAGACCTGCTCGGCAGGCTCCTGGGGGGGCTGCAACGCCAAGACCCCCGCCTCCGAGACCTGCAACAACGTCGATGACGACTGCGACGGGGCCACTGACGAAAACCTGAGTCGGGCCTGCCAGGCGAGCAATGGGTATGGGACCTGCAGCGGGACCGAGACCTGCAGTGCCGGGAGCTGGGTGAACTGCACGGCGCAGACGCCTGCGGCAGAGAGCTGCAACAACATCGACGACGACTGCGATGGGCAGACCGACGAAAACCTGTCTCAGACTTGCTACACCGGGCCCAGCGGGACCGAGGGCGTGGGACTGTGCCACTCGGGCAACCAGAGCTGTAGCAGCGGCACATGGGGATCGTGCCAGGGACAGCAGTTGCCGGCCACCGAGATCTGCGACAACCTGGACAATGACTGCGACGGGGCCACCGACGAAAACCTGGGCCAGACTACCTGCGGCTTGGGTGTCTGCAAGCACACCGTGCAAAACTGCGTCAACGGCGTGCCGCAAAGCTGCGATCCCTATCAGGGGGCTGGGACCGAGACCTGCAACGGGCTCGACGACGACTGCGACGGGGTGGTCGATGGACTCCAGCGCACATGCTTCCCCTACGCATCCGGTTGCCTGGAGAGCAACGGGAATTGGTCCTGCGAGGGCGTTTGTCGAACAGGCAGCCAGACCTGCCCAGCCGGGGGCGCCGGGAACTGGGGAAGTTGCCAGGGCGCCGTGGGGCCGGGGGCCGAGGATTGCAACGGGCTGGACGACGACTGTGACGGACAGACCGACGAAAACCTCACCCAGAGTTGCTATCCTCCCGGCTACGGCGCGTCCACCGGTTGCACTGCGCCAGGGACCTGTCTGGGTGCCTGCCGGGAGGGAACCCGGACCTGTTCGGGCGGTGGATGGGGCGCTTGCCAGGGCTCGGTGACCCCTGCATCGGAGAGCTGCAACAACATCGACGACGACTGCGATGGGCTCACCGATGAAAACCTGACCCGGGCTTGTGATGCCAGCAACGGGTATGGGACCTGCCAGGGCCAGGAGGTTTGCAGCGCAGGGAGTTGGGGGGCTTGCAGCGCCAGGACGCCTGCGGCCGAGAGCTGCAACGACATCGATGACGACTGTGACGGACAAACCGACGAAAACCTCACCCGGTCCTGCCAGGTGAGCAATGGGTATGGCACATGCCAGGGCCAGGAGTCTTGCAGCGCCGGGTCCTGGGTGGGCTGCACCGCAGCCACCCCGGCGGCCGAGAGCTGCAACGACATCGACGACGACTGCGACGGCCAAACCGACGAAAACCTGTCTCAAACCTGCTACACCGGGCCCAGTGGGACACAGGGGGTGGGCGAGTGCCATTCCGGGACCCAGGGTTGCAGCAGCGGTGCCTGGGGGGCTTGCCAGGGACAGCAGTTGCCGGTCACCGAGGTCTGTGATGGTCGAGACAACGATTGTGACGGGGCCACCGACGAAAACCTGGGCCAGACCACCTGCGGTCTTGGGATCTGCGAACACACCGTGCAAAACTGCCTCAACGGGACGGCCCAGAGCTGCGATCCCTTCCAGGGCGCCACCACCGAGACATGCAACGGCCTGGACGACGACTGCGACGGTGTATCCGACGGCCTCCAGCGTGCATGTTATCCGTATGGGAGTGGCTGCGTGGAAACCAACGGGACTTGGAGTTGTGAGGGTGTCTGTAAGGTGGGCAACCAGGCTTGTCCCGCCGGGGGAGCGGGGACCTGGGGAAGCTGCCAGGGGGCCGTGGGACCTGGGACCGAGGATTGCAACGGCCTGGACGACGACTGTGACGGACAGACCGACGAAAACCTCACCCAGGCTTGTTATCCTCCCGGATACGGCGCCGCCACGGGCTGCAGCACCCCAGGTAGTTGCTTGGGTGCATGTCGCGAAGGGTCTCGGGTTTGCAGCTCCGGCGGTTGGGGCGCTTGCCAAGGCGCCGTGACTCCGGCGGCCGAGAGTTGTAACGGCATCGACGACGACTGCGACGGACAGACCGATGAGAATCTGACCAGAGCCTGCCAGGTGAGCAATGGATTTGGCACCTGTCAAGGTGTCGAAACCTGTAGCGCAGGCAGTTGGAGTGGTTGCACGGCGCAGACGCCGGCATCCGAGACATGTAATGGACTCGACGATGATTGCAACGGGCAGACCGACGAGAATCTGACCAGGACGTGCTACAGTGGCGCGGCTGGGACCCAAGGCGTGGGCCAATGCCAGGCCGGGACCGAGACCTGTGCCGCCGGGAGTTGGGGCTCTTGCCAGGGTGAGGTGACGCCCGTGACCGAGACATGCAATGGTCTCGATGACGATTGCGACGGAGCCACCGACGAGAACCTGACGGAGACATGCTACGATGGTCCTTCGGGGACCGATGGGGTGGGCCTGTGCCATGCCGGGCAGCGCGCCTGTATCAACGGAAGCTGGGGTTCTTGTCAAAACCAGGTGGTGCCGGCAACAGAGGTCTGCAATGGCCTCGACGACGACTGCGACGGGGCCACAGACGAAGACCTGGGGGCGGTGACCTGCGGCCTGGGGGTCTGCGAGCACAGCGTGGAGAGTTGCGTGAACGGTGTGCCGCAAAACTGTGATCCGTATGAAGGCGCCGGGCTGGAGGTCTGCAACGGCCTGGACGACGACTGCGACGGCATCGACGACGGGCTCCAGCGCTCATGCTATCCGTTTTCTTCCGGGTGCCAGGAGACGGCGCCTGGAGTCTGGGTCTGCCAGGGGCAATGCGCCACTGGGAGCGAATCCTGCCCGGCGGGCAGCGGCGGTGTCTGGGGGGCCTGCCAATTCGCCGTGGGACCGGCCCAGGAAATCTGCGACGGTGTGGACAACGACTGCGATGGTCTCACCGACGAAGACGACCAGGGCAATGCACTCACGGGCGCTTGTTATCCTCCCGGGTCCGGTCCGGACACGGGCTGCACCTTCGACGAGGGCACCGGCCAATGGACCTGCCTGGGCGAGTGTCGGGTTGGGACCAGGACCTGCGCCAACGCCCAATGGGGGCAATGCAGCGGCGAGGTGACGCCTGCAGCCGAGGTCTGCAACGGCCTGGACGACGACTGTGACGGACGGACCGACGAGCCCGAAGACATCGCCGGCCTGAATCAGCCCTGCGGCACGGCGCTCGGTCGCTGCACCCCCGGCATCCTGCGCTGCATAGACGGCCAGGAAATCTGCGAGGGGGGCGAAGGTCCCTACACAGGAGAGTGCAACGGTCTGGACGACGACTGCGACGGGGCCATCGACGAACAAGACGAGGTGGAAAACGAAGAGGGCCACGAGTGCGGCGATGCGACGGGAGTTTGTGAGCCTGGGATCACCGTCTGTCTCGGCGGCCAGATCGTGTGCCAGGGCGGTGTCCAGCCCACCGAGGAGGTCTGTGACGGCCTGGACAACAACTGCAATGGACAGGTAGACGACGGGGCCACCTGTCCTCCGAGCTACTATTGCGTGCAGGGTGACTGTCGGCAGACCTGCGATCCCAACGACGAGTTTTCCTGCCCCAGCGGCCTGAGCTGCGTGGAGTGGGACCTGGGCACCGAGACGGTGGACATCTGCCTTCCGGAGACAGGAGATTGCGGGGGCGAAACCTGTCCGGACGGGTGGATCTGCCAGGACGACCATTGCGTGGATCCTTGTGATCCGAATCCATGCGAGGACTGGCAGGAATGCCAGCAAGGCACTTGCGTGGACGTGAGCTGCACGGCGGTGGGGCATGAATGCGCCCCGGGGCAGATGTGTGTAAACCATGAATGCCAGGACGATCCCTGCCGGAGTGCCAATTGCGATCCAGACAAAGAATTCTGCGAGGCTCAGTGTTCGGAGACGAGCTGCGAAGCCATCTGCCGTCCGCTCTGTCTCTGCAGCCCGGACGAGCGCTGCGATCTGGACGGGCAATGCAGTCCGAGCCTTTGTGCCGACGTGGAATGCGACTACGGCGAGCGGTGCAACGAGGAGAGCGGGTCTTGCGAATCAGATCCTTGCGAGGGCGTCTATTGCCAGCGCGGCCAGGCCTGTTTCGAGGGAGACTGCGTAGACGACCCCTGTCAGACCACGCACTGTCCCCCGGGGTTTGCTTGTGAACTCGCCGGCGATGACGGAACGCCCAGGTCGGTGTGCAGCCCCGATGATTCCTATTGGGTGGGAGGTCAGGCCGGAGAAAAGATCCTGGCAACTGGTACGGGTGGCTGTGCCTGTCGGGCGGCCGGCCCCATGGATTCAGGTGGTTTTGTCTTGTGGTTGCTTGGTCTGTTCTTCGTCTACCGCCGCAGGCAAGGAGGTGTCAGATGAGACAGACAGCCTTGCTCAGCGCAGTGTTGCTTGTCACCTTGTCGGGATGCAAGCTCGACCCATACGACACGGGTCACGAAGGTCATTGGGAGTTTCCCGATGCCGGGATCGACGCTGCTCCAATCGATGCCGCGCCCGACGCTTGCGTTCCCACAGACGAGGTCTGCGACGGCATCGACAACGACTGCAACGGCCGGATCGATGAAGGGTTCGATCTGGAGACGGATCCGAACAACTGCGGAGGTTGTGGGAATCGCTGTGAGTTCGAGCATGCCTTTGGCGTCTGTGAAAACGGTGAATGCCATCTGGGCGATTGCCTGCCGGGCCATTGGAACAACGACGGCGACGAGTCCAACGGCTGTGAGTATGCCTGCCACGAGACGAACAACGGTCAGGAAGTCTGCGACGAAGTGGACAACGACTGCGACGGCCAGACCGACGAGGATTTCGATCTCGACACCGATCCGAACAATTGTGGACTGTGCCACAGGACCTGTGCCTTCTTTCAGGGCGTGGGCGCCTGCCAGGGCGGAAACTGCGTTCTGGATCGCTGTGCCGGGGCCTATGTGGACAAAGACGGCAACCCGGACAACGGCTGTGAATGCCTCATGACCGTGGAAGAGGGCACCGAGACCTGCGATGCCACCGATCCCACGAGCTGTCCCAACGGTGAAATCTGCGTGGACCGCGACCAGGACGGCCAGGCCCATTGCGGCGCCATTCCCCTGGATGGCTGTGACGGAGTGGACAACGACTGCGACGGGCAGACAGACGAGGACGCCGACAGTCTCATCGGAAACCATCCTTGCTACACCCAACCCACGGGCTGCAGCCAGGACTCACAGACCGGGCAATGGACCTGTCTGGGCCAGTGCGCAACCGGGGTCATGTCTTGTCTTTCCGGTCGGGTGCAGTGCAACCAAGAGGTGATTCCCTCTGTGGAAACATGCGACAACCAGGACAACGACTGCGACGGCCAGACCGACGAGGACTTCGATTTTCTCAACGATCCCGCAAACTGCGGCGGATGCAACATTCGCTGTTCCGCCGTGGCTCCCAACACGGTGTTTGCCTGCCAGCAGGGCTCCTGTGTGGTCCAGGGCTGCCTGCCTGGCCATTGGGACGTAGACGGCGATCCCTCCAATGGCTGTGAGTATGCCTGCAGCCTCACCAACGGCGGGGTGGAGGCCTGCGGCGACAACCAGGACAACGACTGCGATGGCCAGACAGACGAAGGGTTCGACTTCCAGACCGACCCGTCGAACTGCGGAGGCTGTGGAAACGACTGCACCACGTCGGTGCCCTTTGGGACGGAGTTTGTGGCCTGCCAGGGTGGCGGCTGCACCTATCGATGCCGGGATGGCTACGTGGACCTCAACGGGGACCTGGGCCAGGGAACGGCAGGCAACGGCTGCGAGTATGCCTGCAGCCCGAGCAACGGCGGGACGGAAGCCTGCGACGGACTGGACAATGACTGTGACAGCCAGACCGACGAGGACTTCGACAAGCAGACCGACGTGAGCAACTGTGGAAGCTGTGGCTACCAATGCAGCGCGCATCTGGGCGCGCATTCACGGCTCCTGGGATGCAGTGGCGGTGTTTGCCAGTTTGCCTGCGCTACGGGATATGTGGATCTGGATGGGGACCTGGCCCAGGGCAGTGCGGGCAATGGCTGCGAATATGGCTGCACGGTGAGCAACGGCGGGGTGGAAGCCTGCGACAACCAGGACAACGACTGCGACGGGCTCACCGACGAAGACGCCGGCGGC